>NZ_JAUOSC010000999.1:0-273 GCF_030548285.1 Gilvimarinus sp. 1_MG-2023 | reverse complement strand
GATCTAGAGAGAGGCCAGCAGCCCTTTCTTTTTGGAGATGACAGGTACCGGATGGTGTTTAAAGGGGAAATCTATAATTATGTGCAGTTGAGGAAGGAGTTGGTTGAAATATTCATACTGACTCTGATACTGGAGTTGTCGCTCTTTTGTTTATGTAAGATGGTACAGAATTTTTAAACCTGTTAAAGGTTATTATCATATAAAAAGCAATTAAGAGGCTAGGGAAAGGTACTAATTGGCAGTCCTAATGTAATCAAAGAGCTTGCTATATAC
>NZ_JAUOSC010000998.1:0-273 GCF_030548285.1 Gilvimarinus sp. 1_MG-2023 | reverse complement strand
CTGCGTCAGATGCTCGCCGATGCACGGGTTGAGTTCACTGAAAAGGTCGTCGAGCGTGAATTTCAGGTGGCGGATCGGGCACTGACCTACGCTACCGACACGGTTACCTATTTCTTTTATCTGATTGCCGGATCGTCAACACTGCTGGTGTTGGTGGGCTGGAACTCCCTGCGCGACGTCAAAGAGCGGGTGGGTGCCTACGCCAACGATGAAATCAAACGCATTACCGACTCTTATGAGTCGCGGCTGGAAAAGCTCGAACGGGACTTACAC
>NZ_JAUOSC010000997.1:0-273 GCF_030548285.1 Gilvimarinus sp. 1_MG-2023 | reverse complement strand
GCCCAGTCCTCCGGGCAAGCCGGTTGCCGCGATGGCATTGGCCAGTTCCTGCACCTTGCCCAGTCGTCGCACCCGGGTCAGTGCCGGTGCCGGTTGGGTGGCGTCGAGAATGGCGACGCCAGCAGAGTCATAGCCCCGGTATTCGAGACGACGCAAGCCTTCCAGCAATATTTCGACTACATCCCGCTGGGCTACTGCTCCGACAATGCCACACATACCATATACTCCTGAAGATAATCCGACGCGCTGAACTGGAAGGCGAAAGATTACCAC
>NZ_JAUOSC010000996.1:0-273 GCF_030548285.1 Gilvimarinus sp. 1_MG-2023 | reverse complement strand
GTTATCGATGGTCTATGGTTTCGTCAAGCAGTCATTCGGGTATATTCAACTGCACAACCGCCCCCAGGGCGGTGCCATGATACGCCTGTTACTGCCCGCCAGTGACGCACCAGCCAACCCGGAGCTGAACGATAACGACAGTGACAACAGGCCCAAACTGTCTCCAGGAGGACTGTATTTGCTGGTTGAAGACAACCCCGACGTCCGGGCCGTCATTCGCAAACAACTGGTCGACCTCGGCCAACACGTGGTTGAAGCCGCCGACGGTAACGA
>NZ_JAUOSC010000995.1:0-273 GCF_030548285.1 Gilvimarinus sp. 1_MG-2023 | reverse complement strand
CGGCAACCCGTTACCCTCCGGCAGGTATTCGCGGGGTTGGCAGTGCCCTGGCACGGGCATCAGAATTTAACCGCACGGCCGACTATCTCCACACCGCCAACCAGCAGATGTGTGTTTTAATCCAGATTGAAACCCCCGCCGGGGTTGCTGCACTGGATGATATTCTGGCGGTTGATGGTGTCGACGGCGTGTTTATTGGTCCGTCCGACCTGAGTGCCGCCATGGGCCATATTGGTAACCCGGCGCATCCCGACGTACAGGCCGTGATTGAAG
>NZ_JAUOSC010000994.1:0-273 GCF_030548285.1 Gilvimarinus sp. 1_MG-2023 | reverse complement strand
GCCGTCGACAAGCACGGCGCGCTGGTGCAAATCTGGCCGATTGAACGCAACCAGTACGCTGGCTGGCTACGCCATCGCCTGCAGCAAGCCGGCTTGCAGGCCGACCCGACCGCGATCGCATTGCTGGCCCACCAGACCGAAGGCAACCTGCTGGCTGCGGTACAAGAGATAGAAAAGCTGCGCATGAGTGGTGCGAGCCGTATCACAGAAGACTTGTTGCTGGACGCACTGGGAGACAATGCCCGCTTCACGGCGTTTGGCTTTGCTGATGCC
>NZ_JAUOSC010000993.1:0-273 GCF_030548285.1 Gilvimarinus sp. 1_MG-2023 | reverse complement strand
GGTCGCTGGCAGAGTCACCCGCACCGGGTTACTGTTGGCCGCCGTTCTGGTCAGCGCTTGTTCTTCGCAACCTCAAACCGATGCCGAGAGCCTGCCTTCATTGGGCAGTAATGGCCTGGATATTGTCTGGCGCACTCATATCGGGGATGGCCCGGGTAGCAATTACAGCCGTTTGCAAGCCGTGGCTACGGACGATGTACTGTATGCCGCCGATACCTCCGGCTCTGTCTGGTCGCTGGCGTTGGACTCCGGTCGCACGCTGTGGCAACAGAC
>NZ_JAUOSC010000992.1:0-273 GCF_030548285.1 Gilvimarinus sp. 1_MG-2023 | reverse complement strand
GAAGTTAAGAGCGGGTTAACAACACGTAACAAAGCCGTATAAAAAGCAGCAGAAAGAGGCAATCAATGTGAATTTGATGCGAATGGTGTGGGCGCGGGTTGAGTATGAGCGGGGAGCAGGCCGAATAAGTGGATGGTTGACAGTTAAACCATTAATGATTGCCGGGAATCAGATTGCCCAGCAGCAGGTGGCAGCCGCCTTTGTCGCGAAAGAAAGGCCGACCGGCACGCCACAAGTTGAAGCCCAATGCTGCCGACCAGTGCTTGGCTTGTC
>NZ_JAUOSC010000991.1:0-273 GCF_030548285.1 Gilvimarinus sp. 1_MG-2023 | reverse complement strand
GCACTGGGTACCGCAACCGACTTTAACGCGATGTTGCAAGACCGGGCCAATATTGGTCATGACAAACTGGTACAGGCTCGCAACATGCTGCTGGGAATGGCCGCACAGGACCCTCGTCTGGTGCGGGTACGCCCGAATGGCATGGAAGATGTGCCTGTTTTCCACGTCGACATTGATTATGAAAAAGTCAAAACCCTGGGGCTCAGTGTCAGTGATGTAAACAGCACGCTCAGTACGGCCTGGGGTTCGGCTTACATCAATGATTTCATGGAC
>NZ_JAUOSC010000990.1:0-273 GCF_030548285.1 Gilvimarinus sp. 1_MG-2023 | reverse complement strand
AGCTGGAAGTGCGTGACCCGCTGCAATACATCAGCGAGTTACAGCAAAGCTACAAAGTCCCGGACTTGCCCGGCTTGCCGCGTTTTCAGGGCGGGCTGGTCGGCTACTTTGGTTACGATACCGTGCGCTATATCGAACCCCGGCTGGAAAAAGGCTGCCCCGCTGATGAGCTGAATACCCCGGATATCCTGCTGATGGTGTCCGAAGAAGTGGTGGTGTTCGACAACCTCAGTGGCACCTTGCATCTGATCGTGCTGGCCGATCCGCAACAGC
>NZ_JAUOSC010000099.1:0-499 GCF_030548285.1 Gilvimarinus sp. 1_MG-2023 | reverse complement strand
GATGGTGTCACCCTGATTCTGTTCTCTGACCCGGCCGACAAAAAAGACCACGGCACCATCATCGCGATTGTCCTGACAGAGCTGCTGATATTCGTCGGCAACGGAAAAATCATCACGCTGTACCCGGATATCATCCATATCAACCTCCCGTCATGGGCGGAAACAAGGCGACCTCATCGCCGCTGTTGATCACCATGGTTTCATCATTACAAAGCGACTGGTTGATGGCGACCAGAGCCTGCCCGGCTGCGAGGGAGTCCGCGTGCTCGGTAAACTGCTGTTGCAGCGCCAGGCGCATGGCCTGCACGGTGGTTGGTGCTGCCAGTGTCAGATTGATCGCTCCGGTACCAAGCTGGTCTCGCAATCGGGCAAACAGTAATACCTGAATCATGGTGATACCTCCTGGGGGGCATCAACCTGCCAGTGACCGGTTTTGCCTCCGAGTTTTTCCAGCACCCGGATGCCACCGAGCGTCATACCGGGGTCGACGGCCTTGCAC
>NZ_JAUOSC010000989.1:0-273 GCF_030548285.1 Gilvimarinus sp. 1_MG-2023 | reverse complement strand
CCTGGAAAGGAATGAATATAAAAATCGAATAGCTAATAAGTTATAAGAATTTATAAGAATCAAAAGGAATAAAATATGAAAATTAATGTAAGTTTTGATTTAACGCCTGAAGAATTCCGTCGTGTTATGGGCTTACCGGATGTTCAGGAATTCCAGCAGGAAGTGTTTCATCAAATGATGGAAAAAATGAAGTCAGGCGAGGAAGGTTATGATGCCATGTCGTTATATAAACCTCTGTTCAGTGAAAGTATGACAGCGATGAACAAGTTTCAA
>NZ_JAUOSC010000988.1:0-273 GCF_030548285.1 Gilvimarinus sp. 1_MG-2023 | reverse complement strand
ACCGGTGCCAGCTTGACCAGCCTTTGGGGTGAAAAACGTTTCACTTCCGACACCGATGGCTGGGCCAGACGCGTCCAGGTAATCGGCACCAGACTGATACACACCAAGATGGCCGCCAGCGCGAAGAGGGTAAAGTTGGCCGGGCTGTCGAGCTGCAAGAGTTGCTGCGCCAGCGCCAAGGAGACCAGGTTAACGGCCATATAAATCGCAAACACCTGACCACGCTGCTGTTGTGGTGTCTGGTTGTTGAGCCAGCTTTCAATAATGGTGTAC
>NZ_JAUOSC010000987.1:0-273 GCF_030548285.1 Gilvimarinus sp. 1_MG-2023 | reverse complement strand
ATCGAGGATCGCGAGCGCCATGTCTATCGCGTGATCCGAACCCCGGATCATATCAGCGCCGTCCGCGACTACGCCACCGGCGAGTTGATGTACACCATTCAGAGGCTCGATACCAACGAGGCCTGGCACGTCAGCCAGACGACGGCCGAAAAAGAATTCGTCCAGGGAGAAACCATCAAAAGCCTGGCCGGGGTCGTTTGTGGCCAAGCCATTAGTAGTGGCCTGGTGCACACCGGTATCTCAGCGGATCAGGTCGACCAGGATGTGGACACC
>NZ_JAUOSC010000986.1:0-273 GCF_030548285.1 Gilvimarinus sp. 1_MG-2023 | reverse complement strand
CAATTATGGTCTGGCGATTCTGGCTGCTGTCCTGGCCGCCAGCGGCATCATTGCCATGGTCGGTTTTGTGCCTGAAATGATTTATGCCGGGCCTTTTCTTGCCATTGTGACCGCGACCATGAATGGCGTGGCTTTCTTTGTCGACGCTGAGGGGTAGTGATGAAGTTTGGTCTGTGGTTGCCGGTGTACGGCGGTTGGTTGCGATTACTCAATCATCGCCCGTTACCCGACTTTGAGCAGTGTGCTCGCCTGGCTGTTCAGGCGGAACATGAC
>NZ_JAUOSC010000985.1:0-273 GCF_030548285.1 Gilvimarinus sp. 1_MG-2023 | reverse complement strand
ATCACGAGGAATACATCATGAGCGAGACCTGTTGCGCATCCAAGGCATCTACCACGATACCAACCCCGGTTCATCCACTGGATCCCTTGACCCAGGACGAACTGGCACAGGCCGCGGCGATTCTGAAACAAACGCAGCAGCTTGGCGATAGCTGCCGGTTTCCGTATTTACAACTGGAAGAGCCGCCCAAAGCCGAAGTGCTGGCATTTGAAGCAGGAAAGGCCTTTTCCCGTCGTGTCTTTGCCACCGTGCTGGATAAAAGCAACGGTGCGA
>NZ_JAUOSC010000984.1:0-273 GCF_030548285.1 Gilvimarinus sp. 1_MG-2023 | reverse complement strand
CATAATGCGCTCACCGGACTGGCGCTCGGATTTTTTTAGCGGTGCCTTCACCTCAGTAACAGACAAAGGCCAGTGACCGTGTACCAGAGCCAGATAACGCTTCCGGATACCGACTTTGTTCACCAGCATTTTCTGCAACGCTACCAGCGCCGATCGTTTGCGCGCAATCATGATAATACCGGACGTATCCCGATCGAGCCGGTGCACCAGCTCCAGAAAGCTGTGATCCGGATACAACTGCCGCATGGCTTCAATCAGGCCCAGATTGACGCC
>NZ_JAUOSC010000983.1:0-273 GCF_030548285.1 Gilvimarinus sp. 1_MG-2023 | reverse complement strand
GTGGAAACCAGGATGCCGTATGACCATCGGTTCCCATCCCCAGTACCGCTACATCCAGCCGCGAAATTTGCTCATGCAGGCTGTTTTCACAGTCCATAAAACCGGCAGTCGGCGTCAGGGCTGCATTTTTCAGGGGTAAAAAATACGCGGCAGCAGCCGGGCCTTGCAGTAAATGCGCCTTGACCAGGCCGGCATTGCTGGACGGATCACTTTCATCAACCCAGCGTTCATCCACCAATGTTACCAGAATCTGGGACCAGGGCAACGCCCGCT
>NZ_JAUOSC010000982.1:0-273 GCF_030548285.1 Gilvimarinus sp. 1_MG-2023 | reverse complement strand
CTCCAGTTCTTGCAGCAGTACGCCCTTCAGGTCAGTCCGGGCAAACAGGGTCTGGTGCAAGTGGATAGCACGTTCAACTTCGCCTTTTTCCCGCAAACTACAGCCGAGACGGAGAAACAATTCAACCGAATCATCATCCAGTGTCTGGGCATTAACAATACGTTTAAGAGTGAGGTCGGTGTTTTGTGCAAGAATAAAATCGATACTGGGAATCCAGTCAACCGGTGTACTTTTGGGGCGAGCCTTACCGGAACGATAGCCCAGTGTCCAGCC
>NZ_JAUOSC010000981.1:0-273 GCF_030548285.1 Gilvimarinus sp. 1_MG-2023 | reverse complement strand
AGGTACGGCTGATTTCACTTTTCCAGTCCAGCAGGTCTGTAGCCGCCAGGGTGTCATCGGTCGTACTGGTTGTTGCGGTGTTGTAGTTGTCACTGGCCGCTCCCTGGCTGTTTGAACGCAGGCGCTCGAACATGTCGTAGACCAGAATGCCGGCTTGGGAACGCAGATAGGCAGCGTTGTTTTCTTGTAAGGCCCGGGTTTGTAGTCCGGCCAGTCCGAGCAGGCCAATGGACACAATCACGATAGATACCAGTACTTCAATCAGTCCAAAGC
>NZ_JAUOSC010000980.1:0-273 GCF_030548285.1 Gilvimarinus sp. 1_MG-2023 | reverse complement strand
GCATCCGTTCGATGTTGGCCCGTACCTGGCTTTCATCAACCCGGCGCTTGTTAATCCAGATTTCGCCAAGGTCATTGATGGCAATCAGGATATTCGCCCGTGGTTTGGCGTTGGATGTACTGGCATCCGGACGATTGACTTCGATACCGGATTCTTTCACGAAAGAAGCCGTCACGATGAAAAAGATCAGCATGATAAACACTACGTCCAGCATGGGAGTAATGTCGCTCTCGCCCTCTTCAGCCTGTGGGGTCAATTTTGAAAAACCGCGTC
>NZ_JAUOSC010000098.1:0-501 GCF_030548285.1 Gilvimarinus sp. 1_MG-2023 | reverse complement strand
GGGATATTGGTTACCTGATCGGGATGGGGTGGTGGCGCTGATAAAACAAAAAATGCCCGACCAGACGACTGTTCTGGTCAAGGGTTCGCGCAGCGCTGGTATGGACTCTGTGGTCCGGGTGCTGCAACTGCATTCAGAGGAATAAGGTTTATGTTGTTGTGGCTGGGGGAATGGCTGACGCAGTGGCACTCGGGTTTTGGTGTCGTGGGTTATTTATCGTTAAGAAGTATCTTCTCCGTCATTACGGCACTGGTGGTGTCGATGGTGCTGGGGCCGGTTGTGATTCGCAAACTGCACCAATATCAGATTGGTCAGGCGATTCGTGAAGTCGGGCCAAAATCGCATTTGAGCAAGGCTGGCACACCAACGATGGGAGGCGTGCTGATTCTGCTATCGATCGCGGTCAGCACCCTGTTGTGGGGGAATCTGGAAAACCGGTTTGTCTGGGTAGTGCTGGTGTTGACGCTGATGTTTGGTGCCATTGGCTGGGTTGATGACTAC
>NZ_JAUOSC010000979.1:0-273 GCF_030548285.1 Gilvimarinus sp. 1_MG-2023 | reverse complement strand
GCATGTGGTTGCGGTGATTCTGGATGGCGAGAACCCCTGGGAATATTACCCGGACAACGGCTACACCTTCCTCGAAACCCTCTACCAGACCCTGACCGAGCATCCGCGTATCGCCATGACAACCTTCTCCGATGCCCTCGACCAGAATGCCTGCGTGCGTGATTTACCAGTGCTCAAGGCTGGCAGCTGGGTGTATGGCAGTTTCTCAACCTGGATTGGCGACAAGGACAAAAACATCGGCTGGGACTTGCTGGTAGAAGCCAAGCAGGTGTT
>NZ_JAUOSC010000978.1:0-273 GCF_030548285.1 Gilvimarinus sp. 1_MG-2023 | reverse complement strand
CAGCACGATCACGCCCACCAGCAAGGCAATCACCGCAGCAATCACACAGATATAAAAAGTATATACCCAGAAATTCACTGCCTCGTACTCCGGTGCGATCATAAAAAACAGATAGCCTCCCAAGCCGTAGAACATCGAGTGTCCCAGGGTGATCAAGCCACAACGCCCCACCAGATAATCCAGCGACATCACAAAGATGGCGAAAATCAGTACCGTGGTCAGCTTGTTGATATAAAAAACGTTCTGCTCCAGAAATAACGGCAGCAGCAACGC
>NZ_JAUOSC010000977.1:0-273 GCF_030548285.1 Gilvimarinus sp. 1_MG-2023 | reverse complement strand
GCTTCAGCCAACAGCTGGCTGCGCACCACATCATCCGCACGCGGCAGGTCGGCAGCCCCATCACGCAGGAACTTGAAGTACATCATGGTGCCGCCCACCAGCAACGGAATCCGTCCCTGGGCACTGATATCCGCCATTTCACGCAGCGCATCCTCGCGAAAACGGGCAGCAGAATAAGGCTCGGCCGGATCACACAGATTGATCAGCCGGTGCGGTGCCTGGGCCAGCATCGCCGCATCCGGTTTGGCGGTGCCGATGTCCATATCCCTGTAC
>NZ_JAUOSC010000976.1:0-273 GCF_030548285.1 Gilvimarinus sp. 1_MG-2023 | reverse complement strand
GCGATGACGACGATGCGCGCTTATTTGCCAAGGTGGTGTGGAAGTTCTAGGGATGGTGGAACGCGGAGTGTAAAACGCGGAACGCGGAATGCTATAGAAGGGCGGCTCCTTACCGGGGTCGCCCTTTTTATTGTCACGGTGTATGAAGATGAATGGCGATAATGGCTTGACAGGCTGAAGGCCTGAGCCGAAAATTTTGTCCAGCGTCCAGCGTCCAGCGTCCAGCGTCCAGCGTCCAGCGTCCAGCGTCCAGCGTCCAGCGTCCAGCGTCCA
>NZ_JAUOSC010000975.1:0-274 GCF_030548285.1 Gilvimarinus sp. 1_MG-2023 | reverse complement strand
CTGGAGCAAGGCCTGGCCAGTGCCCGCGCCGTGATGCAAGCCGGTGCCCATATGGTCAAGCTGGAAGGTGATCAATGGCTTGCACCACTGATTGCCAGCCTGGCACAACAGGGAGTGCCAGTGTGTGCTCACCTTGGTCTGACGCCGCAATCAGTCAATAAGTTAGGTGGCTACCGGGTACAAGGCCGTGGTCAGTCGCATGCCGATACCATGGTGGATGCTGCGGTCACTCTGGCAGAAGCCGGGGCTGACATGATTTTACTGGAATGCGTAC
>NZ_JAUOSC010000974.1:0-274 GCF_030548285.1 Gilvimarinus sp. 1_MG-2023 | reverse complement strand
GCCGGACATTGCCGGGCCAGTCATGACTCATCAGGATACGAATGGCATTGTCAGTCAGACGCAAGGGACGCCCTTGCTGACGCGAAACCTTGTCGAGCAGGAAGGTAGCCAGTTCCGGAACATCCACCAGCCGTTCACGTAACGGTGGCAACTGGATTGCCATCACATTCAGGCGATAATAAAGATCTTCACGGAAGCGGCCTTTTTCGACTTCTTCTTCCAGGTTGCGATTGGTAGCGGCAACAATACGGACATTGACCTTGATGGTTTGGCC
>NZ_JAUOSC010000973.1:0-274 GCF_030548285.1 Gilvimarinus sp. 1_MG-2023 | reverse complement strand
GTTCAACGCCGTGTCGGAATAAGGTACCGCCATGTCCGTGACACTGGCGCGGTAGATGATGGGACGGGTTTCGCCCTTGTCGTTATAACCTAATTGATGCAATACCAGGCCTTCCCGTGGCGTAAAGCCGACCCGGAATTCCCAGTTTTGCCAGTTAACTTTCCAGCCATCCACTTCAAAGCTCACGCCTTCCAGTTGCACAATATGCAGAGGTTTGACATCGCTACGTGGCTCCCCCAACGATGGTGTGTCGTAGTTACGCTTGGTTTTTGGA
>NZ_JAUOSC010000972.1:0-274 GCF_030548285.1 Gilvimarinus sp. 1_MG-2023 | reverse complement strand
GCGCCACCCGCTGCGCCCATGGCTGCCACCCGCATGGCAAGCCAGACTCAAACACCGGTTGCAGCAGCGCGCCCTCGATAATCACTTTGATGCCGAATTCCTCAACCGGATTCATTGCATCGAACGTTTTGCCAGCCTCGGCAGCGAACAACTGCCACAGGTAGTCACCACCCTGCTGAATGAGCTTAACCAGCGTCTGAAAAGACATCAGCTGACCCTGTTGCTCGACGACGCCTGCCTGTTTTGGCTCAGTCGTGGCGACTTTGACCAGCAC
>NZ_JAUOSC010000971.1:0-274 GCF_030548285.1 Gilvimarinus sp. 1_MG-2023 | reverse complement strand
GTACAGCTGGACGAGGTAACGATTACCGATGCCTCCGTCGCGGGTGGTTATGCTTACGCGTTGGCAGAACTGGATCGCACCGCGGCAGCAGCCCGCTTGCGCCAGCAGATGTCGGAAATAGAACAGCAGCTGGACCAGTACACCGATGTTGCGCCGCAAGGCGATACCTTGCAGCAGCTGCGTGTGATGTTGCCGGTATTGGAGCTGATATCCGAGCGCCAGGCCTTTGCTGACAAACTCGGGCTGGTCAGTGTCCAGCATCAGATCCCGGCAC
>NZ_JAUOSC010000970.1:0-274 GCF_030548285.1 Gilvimarinus sp. 1_MG-2023 | reverse complement strand
CTCCCCTGCTTCATTGCCCGGGCCAGGGGTTTCCTGTCACGCTGGCCTACCGGCCAGCTGCGTCAGCCAACGAATACCTCAGTCATCACGCCAGCCGGGTTATTCATGAAGCCTTACAGCACAGCCATGGCCATCTATTGGTGTTTTTGCCCGGTGTGGCGGATATCCGGCGGCTGCATGATGAGCTGAAGCGACATGACCTGCCAGATAACCACCTTCATATCCTGCCACTTCATGGCCAGCTCAGCGAACAGGAACAAAAGCGGGCTCTGGC
>NZ_JAUOSC010000097.1:0-504 GCF_030548285.1 Gilvimarinus sp. 1_MG-2023 | reverse complement strand
GTTTGAGGCTAGCATGTGCAACGCTGTTGGCGGCATAACGCAGAGCACAGCAACACCCTGACAAGGGCGTCCGAAGGCCTGACTTTCCCGCGTATTTCTGCGGTTTGTTATACAGCCTGCTCATCTGATGGTCCGACCCAAAACAGCAGATTATACGCTACTTCCCAGAGATAACTGTCAGGATAAGCAAAGTACCTGCGCCACCCCAATCTGTTTTCTGGGATGGTTTGGTCACAACGGCCCCGGCTGATACAGCCGGGGCCATAAACTACACAGCAGCCCGAGCAAATATTGCTAAAACCATGGAAAGGGGCTGTAACGACTACTCACCCATGATTATTACCAGAAAGAGTGAGACACCTGTGGTTATGTTCTCCCTCGAAGACTACCAAGCCATCAAGGATGGCAGCCTACCTTACTACGCTCTTCTGCAAACGCGAGATATCTAGCTTAAGCTTTTTGTTATGTGTTTTTTTTAAAATAATCAATAGTTAACTTCAACCC
>NZ_JAUOSC010000969.1:0-274 GCF_030548285.1 Gilvimarinus sp. 1_MG-2023 | reverse complement strand
AGGCAAGGTAGTACTGGCCGACATCAATTCCTCCATGCTGAATGTCGGCCGCGACCGTCTGACCGACCAGGGTTACGTTGGCAATATCGAGTACGTCCAGGCCAATGCCGAATGCCTGCCATTCGAAGACAACAGTTTTGATGTGGTGACGATTGCCTTTGGCTTGCGGAATGTCACCGACAAGGATGGCGCACTGGCGTCCATCACCCGGGTACTCAAGCCCGGCGGTCGCCTGCTGGTGCTGGAGTTTTCCAAGCCCACCAACCCCTTGATG
>NZ_JAUOSC010000968.1:0-274 GCF_030548285.1 Gilvimarinus sp. 1_MG-2023 | reverse complement strand
CCACAACGCCAGAGCAGTTCCCTGACCGGCCGTCCAATCAGCGCTTGCAGTGCCATCGGGTCATCGGCAGACAAGCTGCGGTGCTTGAAACTACTGGATGGGCTGAAATGACGGGTCACGCACTCAGGAATATCATGTTCAATAAAACGCTGCGCACCACCCGCGACAATAATTTCGCCATGGTGGGAAGTTTGCAGTGAAGCATTCAGTTGATGTTGCAGACAAAACTGAACTTGTTCCAGCAGCCAAATCTCTGCCCCAGCCCACTGAAAGG
>NZ_JAUOSC010000967.1:0-274 GCF_030548285.1 Gilvimarinus sp. 1_MG-2023 | reverse complement strand
CCTGCTGTACGGTGCCAGTGGCTATACCTACGAACTGCAAGACTGGGTTGAGTTACTGAATCAACGGGGTATCGGCACCTTTATGGTCGACAGTACCAACGGCCGGATTGAATCCACCAGCAGTCTGCGGCGGATGGCACTGATTCGGGATGCCTACGCGGCGCTGGCACAGCTGGCAAAATATCCGGGTATTGACCCCAAACGTATCGGACTGATTGGCTTTACGCAGTCCGGGCAGGCGACCCTGTACGCAGGCATGGAACGGATGCAATCC
>NZ_JAUOSC010000966.1:0-274 GCF_030548285.1 Gilvimarinus sp. 1_MG-2023 | reverse complement strand
TCACTGCGGTGGGCACTGATGGCGACTATGTAGTGACCTGGTATGGGGTCGATAGCAACAATGACTATTCGATCTTTGTGCAAGCGTTTGATGCTGATGGCTCTTTAAACGGTGCCACGATACAGCTGGAAACACTGGGTGGGTATGATGTTGATCCTCAAATCGCCGCCGTGGGCAGTGCTGGCGCCTATGTGGTGACCTGGTACGGAAGGGATAGCGACGGTGACTATTCGATCTTTGTGCAAGCGTTTAATGCCAATGGTTCCTTCAACGG
>NZ_JAUOSC010000965.1:0-274 GCF_030548285.1 Gilvimarinus sp. 1_MG-2023 | reverse complement strand
CCACATCGACAACGTCGGTGCGTGAGAGCAGTTCATCAATAAATGCTTGTGGTATCCGGCCCGCCATCGATTATTCAACCCGTCGACAACTACACCTGCGGTATAGCGTAAATAAAGATAGCAGAAAACAAAAAACGCCACTGTAAAAAAGTGGCGTTTTGACTCTGGCGTTGGTGTCTGTCCAGCCGCTTAACCGAGTATGGCTTTCACCATTCGGCTGACTTGCGCCATATCTGCGCGGCCTTGCACCTGTGGTTTGAGGATGCCCATAACG
>NZ_JAUOSC010000964.1:0-274 GCF_030548285.1 Gilvimarinus sp. 1_MG-2023 | reverse complement strand
GGCTGAGTGCGCCCGCAACACGGGCGCTTGTCTCAGGGTACCCCGGCTGCTTTATACGGGCTGGGGGCGCCATCGGGCTGACGCTTGAAGCGTTTGTACGTCCACTGGTATTGCTCCGGTGCCATGGCGACCACTTGCTCGACACTGCGGTTCAGTGCGGTGCAGGCAACGTCGGCATCCTTGCTGTAGATATCGGCATCCGGTTCCAGAAAGTGCACATCAAACCCCTCGGCATCAGGGCGACGCAAGGCAAACGCCATTAACGCCCGTGCCC
>NZ_JAUOSC010000963.1:0-274 GCF_030548285.1 Gilvimarinus sp. 1_MG-2023 | reverse complement strand
AGTCAGGGCGGTGCCCAGTTCCCGGATACGCGGCCCCTTGCTGGCCAGCATCAAATCCTTCAGCTGCCCCAACGTCATATGGCGCAAGGTGGCGAAGATAGCCATATCGATGTCGTAGTTGATCCGCATCACGCTGTCGATGCGGCCTTCGGCATCGGTCAGCGGAGTATCGTAAAGATGCTGCAATGTCTGTTGAGACAACAGGGTGCGGGCCGCTTCGCGCTCAATTTCATCCGCGGCGGCCAGTCCGGCAATACGATCTCCGGCCTTGCTG
>NZ_JAUOSC010000962.1:0-274 GCF_030548285.1 Gilvimarinus sp. 1_MG-2023 | reverse complement strand
CTCTCAGTCTGACCGATCAGGCCATTGCCTTTGGTGAAGGTACGGTACTGGAAACCCAGGTGACCAGCATGCTGGGCACCATGGATCGTGGCCGGCTGTTCAAAATGGCGGAAGTCATGGCCAAGGCCAACGCTCGTGATGTATTGGCCGAAGTGGCAGAAATGGCGGAGCACGGCCCGGATTATGATGAGGTCGTGCAAGGCTTGCTGACCATCTGGCACAGGGCGGCACTGGCTCAGGTGGTTCCGGATGCCATCGAAAATTCCCAAGGGGA
>NZ_JAUOSC010000961.1:0-275 GCF_030548285.1 Gilvimarinus sp. 1_MG-2023 | reverse complement strand
CATTTATATTATTGAGCAGCGGCTCGAAGGTTTTAATGACCGCCTCTCCGGTATTGCCGGAGAGCTGGACCACCTGCGCCGCTATCATCGCCAAACCCTGGAGCGATTGCCTATCGGTGCCTGCTCGATGTCAGAAGATGGCGAAATCCTGCTCTGGAACCAGGCCATGGTTGAGCTGACCGGCCTGGCAGCGGAGCGGGTAACCGGCACCTTGCTGGCGCAATTACCCGAGCCATGGGGTGATTTATTAGGCCGCTTTATTACCACAACCACCC
>NZ_JAUOSC010000960.1:0-275 GCF_030548285.1 Gilvimarinus sp. 1_MG-2023 | reverse complement strand
CCCTTGAGCCGGGCACCACGATGGCGACCGATTCCCGGCGTTTCGAGTGACTCAGGGTGTGCCCCAGTTGGACATGGCTGCCAAGCAGCCACTGGTCAGCAAGCCAGAAATCCCGGCTGGCAGCAGCGGACAGGGAGCGATCGTTATGGTTTTGGCGCACAGTATGGCGATCCTCCAACACACCGAACTGAACGTCGTAATCCTCGTAGAAACGAGAGCCTTCCAGCCGTAGCCAGCCGTCCTGAAACAAATAGCCGAGAGAGACTGATCCACCC
>NZ_JAUOSC010000096.1:0-504 GCF_030548285.1 Gilvimarinus sp. 1_MG-2023 | reverse complement strand
ATGTACACCATCTCTATCGTGTCTTACGTGAGCAGTACTCTGGTATCGATCGTTTTTCTCTGGCGCGCTATCAAGCCGACACAGGTTACTTGTCCAGTCTGACCTGCGCCGGAGACGATACCCGGCTATTGGACGGTTATCAGATGTTGCTGGAAAATGTGCCATCGCTGCAATCCCTGGTCGCCAGTCCGGGTATTCGGGTGGTGGGGGATATGCGCAAGTTTCGGGTGGAAGAGTTGCCGGCACACAGTGCGGCGTTACTGGGACAGGGTTATCGTTCCAGTCTGACCATGCCGATGATGAGTGACGGTCGTTTGCTGGGGATGTTGTTTCTGAATGCTCGCACTATCAATTATTTTACCGCGCCGATGGCGTCTTATTGCACCTTGTGGGGACACTGGGTAGAGCAGTTGCTGGCTCAAGAGTCGTTGGGGGGGAACTGAGCCAGGGTCCTTTCGGCTCACACAGTGTGGCAAGTTGTTGGTTTAACGGGTTGGGCAGCTC
>NZ_JAUOSC010000959.1:0-275 GCF_030548285.1 Gilvimarinus sp. 1_MG-2023 | reverse complement strand
ACCCTGAACAAGGGTCGCGCCATGTTCCGTGCCGTTGCTCTGGCTGAAGCCGGGCTGGATCAATAACGACCTGCAGACAGGTCGCTACCTACCGAATGAATGACAGGGGCCTGATGCCGGGCGCCGTTGGAGTACAGCATGCTGGTAATGATAGATAACTACGATTCTTTTACGTACAACATTGTGCAATATTTCGCCGAGTTGGGCGCATAAGTACGGGTGTTTCGTAACGACGAGGTGACGCTGGAGCAAATAGAGGCTCTGGCTCCTGATCA
>NZ_JAUOSC010000958.1:0-275 GCF_030548285.1 Gilvimarinus sp. 1_MG-2023 | reverse complement strand
ACGTTGCAGCCACTGCGGCTACCGACGACAAGACCGCTACTGCTGCTGCCACCGCTGTCGATACCAGCGCTGATGCAACAGACACTGCGGTTACCACGCCGTCGGAAACCACGGACACCCCGGCCACTGACGCAGCAGCTGAACCCGCTCCGCAAGCGGAAGCAGCCCCGACGCCAGAAAAAGCAGAGACGACCGAAGAAACCCGTCCCCGCCGTCGCCGTCGTAGCCGTAATCGCTCAAACCGCGACAACACATCCGAATCTGCAGCAACAGAG
>NZ_JAUOSC010000957.1:0-275 GCF_030548285.1 Gilvimarinus sp. 1_MG-2023 | reverse complement strand
GCACCGGCACCCGCCAACAGCTGCTTGCGTACCGAGAAGCAGCGAGCGGTGTGAGGACTGGCCTTGGCCCAGGCGTTCATCAGCGTCAGGCTTTTGAGTCCGGGGGCTTTTTGCAGTGCCAGTTCCAGACCAACCAAACCACCCAGCGCATGCCCCACCAGATGGTAGTCGCCAATGTGATACTCGGCTAACAGGCGTTGCAGCTCATTGGCCATATCGCCAATTGCGTAACCTTCAGGCAATTCGGCCGGGCTATGCCCGGTGCCGAGTTGATC
>NZ_JAUOSC010000956.1:0-275 GCF_030548285.1 Gilvimarinus sp. 1_MG-2023 | reverse complement strand
GTGTATGGCGGCGTCAGTATCAACCCGCAAATGATGGCGTTACGCAAAGGGATGGATATCCTGATTGCTACGCCGGGGCGGTTGCTGGATTTGTACCGCCAGAATGCCGTAGTGTTTGATCAGCTATCCGCGCTGGTATTGGATGAAGCCGACCGGATGCTTGATCTGGGCTTTGCTGATGAATTGGACGACTTGTTGTGTGCCTTGCCGCGCAAGCGTCAGACGTTGTTGTTTTCGGCGACGTTTTCTGACCGTATCCGTACCATGATTGGTCA
>NZ_JAUOSC010000955.1:0-275 GCF_030548285.1 Gilvimarinus sp. 1_MG-2023 | reverse complement strand
AGTTTGATCTTGGTATTCGGCAGTTTGATTTTGTCGATCTTGGCTAGATAATCTTCATCAAAAATATCAATCGCACCATCCCCAGTGGATGCTTCTTCACCCAGTTTAAAGATCTCTTCGACACCATCACTTTTAATTGCTTCGGCGATCATCTCCCGCACTTTGGCGTTCATCTGCGCCGTATCCGGTGCCGTACCTCGGGTTAACTTGTAGATAATAGAGCGGGTCGCCATATAAAAGTGAATATGATCACGCTCAGCTTTACTGATCTGCTC
>NZ_JAUOSC010000954.1:0-275 GCF_030548285.1 Gilvimarinus sp. 1_MG-2023 | reverse complement strand
ATTCAATACCCGCTATCCACTGCTGAAGCACACGTTTGACCGGCTGGATTACATCGTCGACAAGTTCATCGCCAATGACGCCTGGCTGGTGATGAGTATCGAAACCGTGATGAAACGCCTGAGTCGCTGGCTGAATGGCATTGCCGAACTGAAAAAATCCGATGGCGAGGATGCTTTCTGGGTGTATCAGGGGCTGATGGCCAGTATCTGTGACTATTTGCAGTTACTGAGCCAGCGCCGCTGATTGCTGGTTTTATCGATCGATCAGTACTTCC
>NZ_JAUOSC010000953.1:0-275 GCF_030548285.1 Gilvimarinus sp. 1_MG-2023 | reverse complement strand
ATCTTAAGCTGAAGTGACTTTTTTGCAGAAAAGGATGAGTACCTATTATTATTTATAAAACAATAGGTCGAATTGATACTAACACAACACAGGATATACATCAGACAGAGTTTTGCCTGAAGTAATAGTCCATTCCATAAGATATTTTTCTGTGATTTGTTAATTATTGTATGAGTAGTGGTTATGTGCACTCCTTGCGCTTCAATTCCTGTCAGATAATTCCTTGCAGACCTAAGATATTATGACTGAATGGTATTGATCAATTGATTTACATC
>NZ_JAUOSC010000952.1:0-275 GCF_030548285.1 Gilvimarinus sp. 1_MG-2023 | reverse complement strand
GATAAGATCCATAACCGATCCGATTGAAGCTGGCTCGGTTGCCTCAGGTTCTGCAGCTGGACTGGGCTTGGCTTGGGAAGCCTTAGCGCGTTTGCTGGATGCCAGTGCCTGAACCGATACCAGCACCACTGCCACAATCAAGGCAATGAGTACCAAAGCGATCAATAACACCAATATCTCGAGTACATCCATAATCCTGAAACCTCATGACTGACAGCGGAAATGATAGTGATTGTCCAAAGAACAAGAGACCAGAATCACTGCAATCTTGCCAA
>NZ_JAUOSC010000951.1:0-275 GCF_030548285.1 Gilvimarinus sp. 1_MG-2023 | reverse complement strand
GTGTACACCTGGGAAAACGCAGCCGGAAAGGGTTGCAAAACCAAGTAAAAAAGTCAGAATTGTCGCTCGCATCATTCAGCTGTTGTCTCGTCCGGAGGTTTGCGTTTTTGCATTGATGGACGATGATACCTGATGAACCAAGTCGCTGTGAAATATTCGAGGGTTGCAATGTCCGATCAAAATCTGGAGTTGCGTAAAGCAGGTCTGAAAGTCACTCTGCCAAGAATCAAAATCTTGAGCATTCTGGAATGTAATCCGGAAGCGCATCTGAGTGC
>NZ_JAUOSC010000950.1:0-275 GCF_030548285.1 Gilvimarinus sp. 1_MG-2023 | reverse complement strand
GAATAATACCGCTGACCTGCGGACGGATCTCAGCCACCCGATAGGCCGTAACACGCCCAGCCAAGGTATCGGTCAATTCAAAGGATTGTGGTGCCAATTGCACAACATCCACGCCAGTAGGTGGCATTTGTGGTGCCGCCGCAGATACCTGCTGCTCTTCCTGACAGGCACTGAGGGTTAAAACCAATGCGGCCAAAAGTGGGAGTTTGAGGTAACCCGAACCTGCCTGATGTCTTCCCATACTGTCCTCTTATATCAACTGAAAAGATGCTATA
>NZ_JAUOSC010000095.1:0-504 GCF_030548285.1 Gilvimarinus sp. 1_MG-2023 | reverse complement strand
ACCCAGAGCAGGTCAGTCCGTATCTGCAGCGCAAGCGGGTCGGCTACCACTGCGGGTATATCGTGGCGTTGCCGGTGTTGCTGGTTGTGGATGATTTTGATGAGGGATCTTGGATCGTGACCGGAGAACACATCAAATCATTTTTTGTTGAGTTCAACCGCATGGATGCCGATCGCAAGGAACGCCGCAGTGTGCGCAAATTGAGCCCGGGGGATTTTGTACTGCCGCTGGTCGGCCCAGATGGGGCCATCCGATCGGTACAGATGATTTACAAATCCGGTACAAAGTCGTTCCCGCGCCATGGAGAGAAAAGCGGTTGTTTGGCTCTGTTGCCCGGAGAGGGCAGCGTGTGGTGTTTTGCTGAGGGCTATGCCACGGCCGCGAGCGTCCATGAGGCGACCGGGCGGACGGTGTTTGCCTGCATCGACGCGGGCAATCTGGTTACAGTGGTAAATGCCGTGGCTGCCAGCAATCCCGCTCAACCGCTGTTGATATGTGCCGATG
>NZ_JAUOSC010000949.1:0-276 GCF_030548285.1 Gilvimarinus sp. 1_MG-2023 | reverse complement strand
ATAGCTGAGTTGAAACCGACAGGAGAAGTATATGTACAAAGTGGGGTTTTACGTGCCAGTCAGCCATCTGGCATCGGTGAAGCAAGCGGTCTTTGCCTCTGGTGGTGGCCAGTTGGGGGAATACAGCCAATGTTGCTGGCAAGTGCTGGGAACCGGGCAATTTTGTCCGTCCACTGCGGCTAACCCTTATCTTGGCCAGTCCGGGCAGCTGACCCGGGTTGATGAATACCGGGTTGAACTGGTCTCTGCCGACGATTCTGTCCGGGCGGTGCTGGC
>NZ_JAUOSC010000948.1:0-276 GCF_030548285.1 Gilvimarinus sp. 1_MG-2023 | reverse complement strand
CCGTAATCCAAAGCTTTCGATACTCTCGGCGACAAATTCCAGGTCGGTTGGTGACAAATTGGCACCACAAAGGACATTGATCTGTTTGTGACGCAAACCGGCACGCGGTGCCTCGGGGTCGACTTCAGGCACCAGGGTTTGCAGTATCCCTTTAACGGTAAGCGCAAAACCACTTTCAAAAGATCCACTGAAGTCGGGGGTATTCACCGCGGTCACGGCCGTGCCAACAAACTGGGGGTACTGTTTCCGGAATTCCCCGACGGCGCGCTTGATATC
>NZ_JAUOSC010000947.1:0-276 GCF_030548285.1 Gilvimarinus sp. 1_MG-2023 | reverse complement strand
AGCCCGTTATGCCAATGAGCCATTTGTGGATGTGATGCCAGCGGGCAGCCATCCGGCGACACGTAGCGTGAAGGGCAGCAACGTCTGTCGTATTGCGATCCACCGTCATGCCGATACTGGCCAAATCGTGGTGCTGTCGGTGATCGATAATCTGGTCAAGGGTGCCTCTGGGCAGGCGGTACAAAATATGAACCTGATGTTTGGTCTGGACGAAGCGGCCGGTCTGAATCACGTTGCATTGATGCCGTGATTGATTCCATGGCGATTATCGAGGAT
>NZ_JAUOSC010000946.1:0-276 GCF_030548285.1 Gilvimarinus sp. 1_MG-2023 | reverse complement strand
AACCCTACCCGCCTGACCCAGCTGGACATACAGAACTACTCCACCGCACAAAAATCCAGTATTGAACCATAAAGGCGGATAAAGTTGCGTTCTACTGTTACCCAGACTGTCATAAATAACCGTTGGCCCACCCGCTGGCCAGTATCACACGCGCGGTACGGTTTTTATTTCACAAAATATTTGCCTCAGAACATCGAGCTCATCGGCACCGAACACCAGTTACCCCGGGCACAAATGGCATCCACCCATAAGCGCTGCATCACCCGGCTACTGCTG
>NZ_JAUOSC010000945.1:0-276 GCF_030548285.1 Gilvimarinus sp. 1_MG-2023 | reverse complement strand
CTTTCACACTTGTGTACCGCAATCAGGTCGCCATTAAAAATCCCGACGTTTTTCATGCTGTCGCCTTGTACTTCCAGCAGATAATCGGCACTTGGCTTGAAGAAATTGGCGGGCAAGCTGCAATATTCCTCGATATGTTCCTGGGCAAGGATCGGCTCACCGGCAGCCACGCGGCCAACGACTGGCAGGCCTTCCGGTTCCGTGCCGATAATCCGGATACCCCGGGAGGCACCGGGCATGATGGCGATTGCGCCTTTGCGTGCCAGTGCCTTGAGA
>NZ_JAUOSC010000944.1:0-276 GCF_030548285.1 Gilvimarinus sp. 1_MG-2023 | reverse complement strand
CAACAGGCACTGGCCGCCAGCACAGGTGACGACGGTGACAGCCAGGGAGCAGCCCAGATGGCCTGGGTTGCCTATCAGCAACTCTTGCGTATTGATGACCAGCACACCAGCCTGACAGAAGCACGTGACTTGATGCAGCAAGCCCAGATACTGCTCGAGGAAGCAGGTCACTCGTTACGTCACTATCTGGAGCAGGTAGACATTAACCCCCACCGGCTACAGCAGGTAGAGCAACGTCTCAGTGATATTTTCAGCATGGCACGCAAGCATCAGATC
>NZ_JAUOSC010000943.1:0-276 GCF_030548285.1 Gilvimarinus sp. 1_MG-2023 | reverse complement strand
ATATATTTCGTTGCCTACCTGCGCTTCCGCTGTACCTTCAAGCACATAAACGCATTCATCTTCATGATAGTGTTTATGGAACTCTGTCGATTCGTGGCCAGGTTGAATTTCAATAATGTGGAAGCCGAAACCAGTTAAACCTGTGAGATCACCCAGTGACTTATTAATCCTTTTGGCATTCTCATTAAGAAAATGGGTTTTCGAAATACCTTCAAGCTCTTCTATTTCTTCCTTAGTAACTAGATATTTATCCATTACACTCTCCAGAGTCATAAC
>NZ_JAUOSC010000942.1:0-276 GCF_030548285.1 Gilvimarinus sp. 1_MG-2023 | reverse complement strand
GCCGATGGCTGGGTGCAAACTGCCGACGATTGTTTTACTCGTCAGCGCGAGTTGCCCTGTGCCGTACTGACGGCGGACTGCTAGCCGATTTAGTTGTGCAATACGGCGGGTACGCAAGTGGCTGCTGTGCATGCAGGTTGGCGTTCGCTGGCTGCCGGTATTGTTCGTAAAACCTTGGCGACTTTTTCCGACGTTACCCCAGAGCTAGTGGCTTGGCTTGGGCCTGCTATTGGGCCGGCTCAGTTCGAGGTGGGGGTGGATGTACTGGAGGCCTTT
>NZ_JAUOSC010000941.1:0-276 GCF_030548285.1 Gilvimarinus sp. 1_MG-2023 | reverse complement strand
ACTCATTGGTTATCTCCTTGCACCAGATCCACAAACAACTCTTCCAGACGATTGGATTTGGGCCGCATACTACGCACCAGACACCCCTTGGCAGACAAGGCCTCAAACACGCTATTGATACTCTGACCCTCCTTGACAACCACCTCGATGGTATCCTCCCCCACAACCCGGACAACCCATCCGGCCAGCTGCAAATCGGCAGGAGCTTGCGACATCAGGTCAAACACAAAGGTCTCAGACTTCATATTGGCCAACAATGCACGAACACTGGTGCAG
>NZ_JAUOSC010000940.1:0-276 GCF_030548285.1 Gilvimarinus sp. 1_MG-2023 | reverse complement strand
CCCGATAACCCCGTCCGGTAACTGGGATGCTTCATCCTGCATGCGACGCCGGACCTGATAAAAGCGATCGGGGACATGCTTGGCGTCGGTGTAATCCTGGAACTCAACCTGCAAGTCGGCCCGCCCCGCCCGCACCGTTGTCTCAATTTTGTACAAATCCTCCACTTCCTGAATGCGTTTTTCCAACCGATCAACCACACTATCTTGTAATTCATCAGCGGCAGCACCCGGCCACAGAACAGTCACCATCATGACTCTTACCGTGAAATCAGGATC
>NZ_JAUOSC010000094.1:0-505 GCF_030548285.1 Gilvimarinus sp. 1_MG-2023 | reverse complement strand
GCGGTACACCGTGAGGTCAAGGAAGAAGTTGGCGTGCGGGTGCAGGATCTTGAATACTTTGGTAGCCAGAGCTGGCCTTTTCCGGGCCAACTGATGGTCGGGTTTATCAGCCGTTACGCCAGTGGCGAGATTGTGATCGATGATGATGAAATATCGGATGCCCAATGGTTTCACTACACCAACTTGCCAGAAATCCCGCCACCGATGTCTATTTCCGGTCAACTGATCCAGACCTTTGTTGACCGCTGTCGGCAAGGGACGGTATGACCGAACGTGAAAAAATGCTGGCCGGTTTGCCTTATAACGCCTGGGATAACGAGCTGCTGCAAGCACGCCTGTTGGCCAAATCGGTTTGTCATGCCTTTAACCAGGCCGATCCTCGCCAGCCTGCGGCTCGTATGGCATTACTGGATGGCTTGCTGACCTTGCATGGCAGTGCCTATATCGAGCCTAATTTCTTTTGTGATTATGGGGTGAATATCGAGATCGGTGATCATTTTTACGC
>NZ_JAUOSC010000939.1:0-276 GCF_030548285.1 Gilvimarinus sp. 1_MG-2023 | reverse complement strand
ATACCAGCCTGCTTCGTCTCTGTAGTCAGGCAGATTATTAAGCCGTTATAGCAAAGTCAAAGATGTTTTTATGACAATTGATCAACCCATGCGAAGAGGCAATCATGGGCATAATTGGCACCCGTCAACACCACCACACAACCCGCTCGGGATGGATATTGCTTGTCTATCCTCCGGCCCGACATCAACGCCCGCCGCCCTGTCAACCAGCCGTTTATAGCCCGGTTCCCCGGAATCAGCGCCAGCCCTGGGTGTTACTGCTGACCAGCTCCACCA
>NZ_JAUOSC010000938.1:0-276 GCF_030548285.1 Gilvimarinus sp. 1_MG-2023 | reverse complement strand
GGCACATATCATCGGCCGCCGACCCTCCCAGCAAGGGAATACTGCCGAGGTGTGCGTTCAGCAAACGCAGCAAGCGCTCTTCTTCTACCGACAGCCCGTCCAGCAAGGTCAGGGCAAAGGTATTGCCCTTGATGGGCGCAACCTGCTGCTCACGGCAGTGGTCGAGCATCTGGTGAATCAGCCCCTGGGCATCAGCAAAGCTGAAGCGTGCCAGATCGGACATCAGGGCCGACTGGATCGCAAACGATGAAGCCGGAAATCCAATCGCGGTAATAC
>NZ_JAUOSC010000937.1:0-276 GCF_030548285.1 Gilvimarinus sp. 1_MG-2023 | reverse complement strand
CCCAAGTAACGAACGCCGGAATGGCGAACTACCGTTAAAGCCTTTGTGGCTGCAACTTGAACAACAAGGCTCCACATCATTCATTCCCAGTGAAACCAAGTCACCAGATAAGCCACCAATAGCGCCAGAGAGGCGATCAATCCCCATTTGCAAGAAATGATTTTCTTCATTAGCAAGATGATGAGTTTTCTCTCCAGAGTGATGAGGAATTCCATGTAGAAGAAACTGTAGATGGTTCAATCCAGTCTGTAGTGAACGTTCCTTTGGTCGTTTCAC
>NZ_JAUOSC010000936.1:0-276 GCF_030548285.1 Gilvimarinus sp. 1_MG-2023 | reverse complement strand
ACACCGCACATACTGCCAATAATCAGCCCTTTGCGGCCGATCACATCGGATAGTGGCCCATAGATCAATAACGACAATCCCAGTGTCAGCGTCGACAGCGTCAGGGTGTAACTCGCTTGCAGCGGTGTAACGGCAAATTCTGTCGCCAGCATTGGCAGCAATGGCTGGGTCACATACAGGTTGGAAAACACCATAAAGGAGCCAAGGCACAAGGCGATGGTGATTCGCCACCAGGCGGCGGTACCATTTTTGATCATGAGGGGTCTCGCTATAAGA
>NZ_JAUOSC010000935.1:0-276 GCF_030548285.1 Gilvimarinus sp. 1_MG-2023 | reverse complement strand
CCTGAATATAGACCCGGTCTCGGACATCCCGGATGCCCTGCTGGTGGTCAGCCCAGTTAGTACGCACCATACGAATGCTCATGGTTGTCTCCTTCTTATTAGTATCGGCATCATTCAACCTGATAAATCAGTTGTTGTAACCAGAGGTGGCGCAGTAGTTCATAGCCTTGTCTGGAGCAGGGGACATCGGCCATCTGCTCACGGGGATATTGGTTGCGGCTGCTGAGTAATTGCGCCAGTTCCAGGTCGTCGTTATCGAGTACTGATGTTTTCCCC
>NZ_JAUOSC010000934.1:0-276 GCF_030548285.1 Gilvimarinus sp. 1_MG-2023 | reverse complement strand
ACGCACGGTTTTTACGATCAACCATGGTGATAACACCTTGTACGTCTTCGCCTTCTTTCAGCACAGTACGGGCATCGTCTACTTTGTCACGGCTGATTTCAGAAGCTTTCAGGGAAGCTTCTACGCCTGGAGACAATTCAACAACCGCTGATTTGACATCAACAGAAATGACCTTACCGACAACAACAGCGCCTTTATCGTGAACTGCAACAAACTCGGAGAACGGATCGCTTTCCAGCTGTTTCACGCCCAGAGAGATACGCTCACGCTCTGGAT
>NZ_JAUOSC010000933.1:0-276 GCF_030548285.1 Gilvimarinus sp. 1_MG-2023 | reverse complement strand
GATCATCTACGTCCCTTGTCACCGCAGCCATATTGACTACCTGTTGTTGTCTTACGTGCTGTATCACAATGGCTTGCAACTGCCGCAAATCGCTGCTGGTATCAATCTGAATCTGCCAGTGGCGGGATCCATATTACGTCGAAGCGGGGCATTTTTCATGCGTCGTTCATTTCGTGACAACCCCTTGTATGCCGCGGTGTTCGACGAGTATTTACACAGTATTTTTACCCGGGGTTATGCAGCCGAGTATTTTGTTGAAGGAGGCCGCAGCCGGAC
>NZ_JAUOSC010000932.1:0-276 GCF_030548285.1 Gilvimarinus sp. 1_MG-2023 | reverse complement strand
CACCAACACCACCCGAACCAGAATGCACTGGATATTGCCGAGCGTCTGGCCAGCCTGACACCGCAGCAATTTCGGGTACTGACCATGATGGCCGAAGGGATGCTGAACAAGCAGATTGCCTACGACCTTGAAGTCAGCGAAGCCACCATCAAGGCCCACGTTACGGCTATTTTCCGCAAGCTGGGTGTCCGCACCCGAACCCAGGCCGTTATTGCCGTGCAAAGCCTGGATATAGAGAAACCGGATACCCAAATGGCGAATGCGCAAGCAGAAAGC
>NZ_JAUOSC010000931.1:0-276 GCF_030548285.1 Gilvimarinus sp. 1_MG-2023 | reverse complement strand
GCCCAATGTGTCGAAGCACTTGTCGACACTGAGAACCCATGGCTTGGTCCGCCGTCGCCAGGAAGGCAATATGGCGTATTTCAGTATCGGCGCACCTTTCATTTTTGATTTGTGCGGCACTGTTTGCGACAGCATGAAAGAAGAGTGGGAGCAGCGTCAGTCGTTGCTGGATAATTCGTCCAGCACTCGCAGCTAGCCAGGAATCAACAAGGGACAGGGATAAAGAACCAATGCGCCAGACTGTTCTGGCGTTCAGGGAGCGCCGACAGTACGTAC
>NZ_JAUOSC010000930.1:0-277 GCF_030548285.1 Gilvimarinus sp. 1_MG-2023 | reverse complement strand
CGTGAAGACAGCATCAATGCCAATTATCTCTCCAGTGCGCTGTATCTGGAACCACCGCTGATGCGTCAGGTAGCGCTCGCACACGAGATTATGGGCCGCAAAGTACCGCTTGGATTACTGGCAAGCAGTCCTGAACGGTTACAGACCTTGTGCTGTTCTCCTCAAGCTCTCCGCGAGCACGGTGTCAGTGCGTATTTTATCAATGACTATCCCAGCATGAATCGCGCCCTGGTCGACCTGTTACAAGATAATCAGGCGCTGGTGGGTATCTATGACC
>NZ_JAUOSC010000093.1:0-507 GCF_030548285.1 Gilvimarinus sp. 1_MG-2023 | reverse complement strand
GCATTACGCCAATTTTCTTGATATCAATATGGAAGACTGTCAGGGCTGCCCACTTGATTGGTAATACTAGCCTACGCCGGCAAGGATGCGGCAATACGGATAACGCCCAGTTCGATGGCCTTGTGCACCAGCTCGGCATCGGTACGAACCCCCAGCTTCGACTTGATAGCAGTCACGTAATTGGAAATCGTTTTGCTGCTCAGGCTCAGGCTGACGGCAACGTCTTGCACCCGCTTGCCAGCTGCCATCATTACCAGCACCTCAAATTCTCTGGGGGTCATCACATCATAGATGGAGGGGTTCAGATTGGTACCACGGAACACCAGGTTAATCGACAGTTCGTGCTCGACAAAGGGTCGTCCAAGCATGACCGAGCGAGCGGCATCCACCAGCAACGAGGAACTGCTGCTTTTGCAGACATAACCCAACGCGCCAACACTGATGGCCTGACGCACCACTTCCGCTTCCCGGAACATGGAAAAAAACAGAATCCGCAGAGAGTCATCA
>NZ_JAUOSC010000929.1:0-277 GCF_030548285.1 Gilvimarinus sp. 1_MG-2023 | reverse complement strand
GACATAAGCAGACAATCATGAGAGAGGAGAATGGAATATGCAAAAAAATCAATTAACTGCATTGTTGTATGGCTGGATTGTAGTACTTGGTATTATTTTATTGTCTAGTGTAGTTTTAGCACTTGTCTTACAGTTTACAGCTTTTGATGAACCAGGATTAAAGTGGACTACATTAATTATTGGTATACTCGCTTTATTTCTAGGCGGAATTACCGCAGGAGCAAAAGGGAAATCAAAAGGATGGTTAATCGGTACAACCATTGGGCTAGGCTTTACA
>NZ_JAUOSC010000928.1:0-277 GCF_030548285.1 Gilvimarinus sp. 1_MG-2023 | reverse complement strand
ATAGACTTTAGGCTAATATTGTATACGAAAATACAGAATCTGGCTAAAAAAAGGCCAGAATATTTGTTCAGAAAACGATTTTGTATGCAATCGGTGACGATGACCCGTTTGGTGTCACCTTGTCGCCAGGCTCCGCTTGCTTGTCGCGCCACATCGACTGCAGCGTGTGCTGACGGCATGATGGAGCGGCAGCGGCAAATAGAATCAAGGGGCAGAACTGGAACCTCACGCTGTCGCAGCTGAGCATCCATTTTGAGTGGCAGCATCGACGCGTATC
>NZ_JAUOSC010000927.1:0-277 GCF_030548285.1 Gilvimarinus sp. 1_MG-2023 | reverse complement strand
GGCTACAATCGGACTGATTTTTCACGGGTAACTCAGGAGTACATCATGGCCTTTAACGATTCACAGCGAATGTTCCCAGAAACCCGCATGCGCCGCATGCGTCGGGATGATTTTTCACGCCGCCTGATGCGCGAAACACAGCTGACGACGGATAGCCTGATTTACCCGATGTTTGTTCTCGAAGGTCATCAGGAACGTGAGCCTATTGCTTCCATGCCGGGTATCGAACGCCTGTCCATTGATGAGTTGGTAAAAGAGGTCAAATACCTCTATGACC
>NZ_JAUOSC010000926.1:0-277 GCF_030548285.1 Gilvimarinus sp. 1_MG-2023 | reverse complement strand
AGCGAAGGGAGCGGCAGACAATATGAAAACAGCGGAGTGCTTTGCGGCCGATAAAGCACTTTATGGGCGTTTCTTCCTGGTGAAACTGGGGAAAAAGAAATACCACCTGTTTGAACAAAAATAAGTGTGGAAAAATGTTGACCTCTTGGGTGGTATCTTTATAATGCGCCGCTCTCGAGACAACAACGCCACCAGGTGTTGCAGTTGAAAGAAAGGGGTTGACACTCTAAAGAATATCTCTAGAATGCGCGCTCCTCTCCAAGCAATAGATCTTATG
>NZ_JAUOSC010000925.1:0-277 GCF_030548285.1 Gilvimarinus sp. 1_MG-2023 | reverse complement strand
ATATTATCCTGCTGGACCCTCCCACCTTCTCCAATTCTAAGCGTATGGACAGTGTATTGGATGTGCAACGCGACCAGGTAGACTTAATCAGTAAAGCCATGAAATTATTAGATCAGCACGGCGTTCTGTACTTCTCCAATAATTTACGTGATTTTCGTATGGAAATAGAATCTCTTAGTGAATTTCAGCTCACAGATATACCGAGCTCAACAATTGATGAGGATTTCAATCGCAATAAAAAAATTCATCACTGTTGGGAAATTCGTCACGGCCAATG
>NZ_JAUOSC010000924.1:0-277 GCF_030548285.1 Gilvimarinus sp. 1_MG-2023 | reverse complement strand
CTATCAAGCCTTCCAACGCCTCCGGTAATGCCAGGGCATCCAGCAGCTTCGGTGTTGCTTCCTGGACTTCGATACCGAGCCAGCCCCGAATCGCGATACCGTGCTGCGAGATATCCGTCAGTGCTCGCTGGGCAACGGCAACAGGGATTGCAAAACCAATGCCTTCGCTGCCACCGCTTTGGGAATAAATCGCGGTATTGATACCGACCAGCTCACCTTTGGCATTGATCAGTGCACCGCCGGAGTTACCCGGGTTGATGGCGGCATCGGTTTGGAT
>NZ_JAUOSC010000923.1:0-277 GCF_030548285.1 Gilvimarinus sp. 1_MG-2023 | reverse complement strand
CTGTATTCCCGCGCATAATGGTTTGCCGAGTCTGTGCTGGCAGTGGGCTGGGCAACAAAGGTCCCGAGGGGGAGATCGAGATTCTGTTTTTGCAGGATTGCGGCCAGCTGGTCCAGACTGAGCTGGTAACGGCGCAAGGTGTCGGTGCGAATACTGACGCGTAGCTGGCGTTCGCTGAAACCCTCCAGAGTGACCAGTGGAATCGCCGCGTCTTGCTGCATTCGGCTTTGAATCTGTTTGGCCAGATCCTTGAGTTGAGTGGTGGGCAAGTCGGCGC
>NZ_JAUOSC010000922.1:0-277 GCF_030548285.1 Gilvimarinus sp. 1_MG-2023 | reverse complement strand
ATTTTGCCCTGAAACTGGCAGATGGCCAGGTGATTGACTCAACCTTTGATGCCACGCCTGCGCAGCTGGTAATTGGTGATGGCAATTTGCCAGAAGGCTTTGAAAGCCTGCTTGTAGGTTTGGCCCCCGGAGCTCATGAAACCTTCAGTGTTGCTCCTGAACACGCTTTTGGCCAGCATAACCCGAACAATGTCCAGCGGATGAAGCGTTCCGACTTTGCCGCGGACTTGCCGATTTCTCCCGGTCTGGTGGTGTCATTTGCGGATGCATCCAACAC
>NZ_JAUOSC010000921.1:0-277 GCF_030548285.1 Gilvimarinus sp. 1_MG-2023 | reverse complement strand
AAACATGGCAGTGCGCATCAACCGCGCCAGCCGGTGTCTTGAACTCTGGTTTGCTCGGGTTGGCATGAAATGGCAGGTAATCTGGATCCATCATAATTAGGTCGCCCTTGTTTTTATCGGGTCATTATTGGCACTTTTATTGGCTGGTACACACCAGCAGAAACGGACAGATGCGGATCGTTCAGCACTGTCCCTTCCCATAAAAGCAGCCGGTTTATTCGTTGGGATGCGCAAACACATCGCCATCAAACAGTTTGCGGGCCGTACGCAGCAAGGC
>NZ_JAUOSC010000920.1:0-277 GCF_030548285.1 Gilvimarinus sp. 1_MG-2023 | reverse complement strand
GCAATGACGTCTTCCTCGCTAGCGCCGGGCGTTAACTCGGTATCGGTGCTCCAGTGTTCAAAGCGTACACCCACCTGTTGCAGGCGTTCGCGAATGTGGGCGTGGGTGTCGGTCGTAAATAACAGTTGTGCGGTTTCGTGGTCCGGGTAAATTCGCAAGATGCTGCCGGGCTCTTCTTGCACCATATCCAGCTCGGCGCGCATGTAGCCACTGCGTCGGGCGTGGGAGGGTTTACCATTATTCCAGGTACGGAGATCTTTACGAGTCAGGCTCTGAC
>NZ_JAUOSC010000092.1:0-507 GCF_030548285.1 Gilvimarinus sp. 1_MG-2023 | reverse complement strand
GCAAAAGGTTGTTCGGGAAGCCGTAGTAAACGCCCTGATGCATCGGGATTATCAGGTGCAGCAGCCCATTCTGGTGGTGCGCTACAGTAACCGTATCGACATCCGTAACGCAGGATATTCACTCAAACCAGAAGCCATGTTAGGTGAAATGGGTTCAAAGCTGAGAAACCCTGTGATTGCTGCCGTGTTATACGATCTGAGTTTTGCGGAGACCAAAGGCTCCGGGATTCGTACCATGCGTAATCTGCTGCAGCAGGTTGGATTGACAGCTCCGGTATTCTCCAGCCATGTGATTGCCAATGAGTTTCAGGCTACATACCTGCTGCATCACCTGTTGGGTGAAGACCAGCTGGCGTGGCTTAGCCAGTTCAAACAGCTGCAACTGACGAATGATGAAGCCAGAGCCCTGATTCTGTCGAAGGAAACCGGTGCGGTCGATAACGCTGGTCTGCGTGCTGTAACCGGGCTGGATACATTGGCGGCCAGTCAGGTGCTAGGTAGGTTGCA
>NZ_JAUOSC010000919.1:0-277 GCF_030548285.1 Gilvimarinus sp. 1_MG-2023 | reverse complement strand
ACTGTGGGCTGATGGCGTTGGCGACATCCAGCAGGGTGGGTGCCTGAGTGAAGGGCAGGATATTGCCGTCGGGCAGGGTGATGTGTACCTCGTTGGCGTTGATTGCGGAATCCTCATTGGCGATGGCGGGGGGTAAAATCATGGTTCAAAACTCGTTCTGGATATGTTTGTAGCCCGCGACCAGATCGTTGTTGGTACGGGCAACATCTTCGGAAAATTCACTGCTGTCGGCGGATACTCTGGGCATGCTATCCAGGTCGGTGTGGGCATCGATACG
>NZ_JAUOSC010000918.1:0-278 GCF_030548285.1 Gilvimarinus sp. 1_MG-2023 | reverse complement strand
AGGATGTGCTTCTTCTTCGTAGGAACTGGCAACAACAGCAATAAAATGTGGGTAGGACACAGCTGCCTCTTATCTGGAAATGGGGAAATGGAATGTACGTTTTGCAGCGCTGTTCAGCAACAGAATTCATGTGTTGCTGACGGCTGGCTGCCTGAGTAACAGATCAAAGGTCTTCCAGTTGTAATTTAATAACAGCCGTCACCGAGCTCTGGTCATCGCTCCAGAGAATGTGGCCATTGATTTCCATATTGACGATTTCTTCACAAATATTCCGTAAC
>NZ_JAUOSC010000917.1:0-278 GCF_030548285.1 Gilvimarinus sp. 1_MG-2023 | reverse complement strand
GATTTTCATATCTCACCTATGTTGCCGGACGCCTGGGGTCAGACGTCTGACGCCGATTAGTTCTGTGTTATGGCGACTGTGTTTTATCCACAATCTGATGCGTGATGCGCACCCTGCAAGCGGTTTCCGGTTGGCCGATACCAGGTATTAGCCAACCGCGTTATCTTCATTATCAGAGGCGCAACCGGCACTGAATTGGCTGTTTTACCGAAAGACAGGATCATCTTGCCCTTCGGCGGCAGCTGAATTAAAAACACGTGCGTTGTACGCCATCTAAC
>NZ_JAUOSC010000916.1:0-278 GCF_030548285.1 Gilvimarinus sp. 1_MG-2023 | reverse complement strand
ACTTACCCTTCACGAATGTCTGTTGTATCACGACGGTTAATCGTGTACAATGGGCGCTCCTGCAAGCTTACAAAAGCTGTTGCAACAGTAAGTAATTGCTCTGCTGTTGCACTTGTTTTGACATTGTTAAAGCTTTTGTTCTTAAAGATAGGTGATCCGGACTCAGAATCAATCCCATCTTGAAGCACAAGCTGCAGGGAAGACTTTGTTAGATTTGCAATTGCCATGTTTCTCACCTCCATTCACAACTACAATCGAAGGAAAATGAGATTAGGGGG
>NZ_JAUOSC010000915.1:0-278 GCF_030548285.1 Gilvimarinus sp. 1_MG-2023 | reverse complement strand
ATCTATTTCTTCAAGAAGGTCGTAGATACTTGCAGACTCGCTCATTTTCTCACTCCTATCAATTCCTGCTAATTCAATTTGCGCCTTGTTTCCTTTCAAGTAGGTTATTTCAGCGAACCATTACAGCCGTGCTCGGCTTCCTTTCGGGCCGAATATAACCCAACAAATTAAACCTATAACCGGTACAACCAAAATAAAGAGTATCCACAATACCTTTTTTTCTGTGGACTCGTTGCTAGCAGTAATTTTAAGTACCGCCCAAACAATCAATGCAAGTA
>NZ_JAUOSC010000914.1:0-278 GCF_030548285.1 Gilvimarinus sp. 1_MG-2023 | reverse complement strand
CTTGGGGGATGTACCCCGGCTTGTCTCACGGTGCCATGAACACCATTGAACAACACGGTACCGATGCCCAGAAAGCCACCTATCTGACCCGTTTGGTCTCTGGTGAGTGGACCGGCACCATGTGCCTGACTGAGCCGCATTGTGGTTCTGACCTGGGGATTCTGAAAGCCAAGGCAGAGCCAAACCCGGATGGCAGCTATGCCATTACCGGCACCAAGATCTTTATTTCTGCCGGTGATCACGATATGGCAGACAATATTATCCATATCGTGCTGGCC
>NZ_JAUOSC010000913.1:0-278 GCF_030548285.1 Gilvimarinus sp. 1_MG-2023 | reverse complement strand
ACCCGGAAATGACTTACAAGGATGCGTTTGATATCCAGTGGGAAATTCGCCGTCGTAAAGAAGCGCGTGGCAACAAGATCGTTGGCCTGAAAATGGGCCTGACCAGCTGGGCAAAAATGGCCCAGATGGGCGTTGAGCATCCGTGTTACGGCTTCCTGGCGGATTATTTTGCCGTGTCCGACGGTGGCGAAATCAAAACCGATGAACTGATTCACCCCAAAATTGAAGCCGAAATCGCCTTTGTCACCAAAAAAGCGCTGAAAGGCCCTGGTGTGACC
>NZ_JAUOSC010000912.1:0-278 GCF_030548285.1 Gilvimarinus sp. 1_MG-2023 | reverse complement strand
GTCGGCAACCCGTTGACGCAGCAGGTCTTCCAGCATTCCGGACACACGACGGCTGGCAACTCTGGCAATGGCCAGGCCCTGTACGGCCCCCTGATCCAGCCAGCGGGTGGGCAGCTGACAGGCACGGGTAATACCGACCTTGATGCCGGACGAGTTGGCCAGGTAAACATAATGAGGCTGAAAACATACCTGTTCTGCCCAGTCCGGCTCGCGGCAGGTACCCAGATGAAAATGACAGGTTTCCGGGCTCATCATGCAGCGGTCGCACTGGGCCAGTT
>NZ_JAUOSC010000911.1:0-278 GCF_030548285.1 Gilvimarinus sp. 1_MG-2023 | reverse complement strand
GCACTGGGCCACCCGATTGGTGCTTCCGGCTGTCGTATCCTGGTCACCCTGTTGCATGAAATGATCCGTCAGGATGCCAAAAAAGGTCTGGCGACCTTGTGTATCGGTGGCGGTATGGGTGTTGCTTTGGCGATCGAACGCTAAACACCCGGTCTGTGCGAATGGCAAAGTGATACCGCCAAATCATTTGCACGGATAAAAATCACCCCAAAAAAAAGCCAGAGGCTACATCGTAGTCACTGGCTTTTTTTATGGCCCGGCCTGGCTACGTATATCTA
>NZ_JAUOSC010000910.1:0-278 GCF_030548285.1 Gilvimarinus sp. 1_MG-2023 | reverse complement strand
ATCGAGATGCCATTCTGGCGCTGGCACTGGCCATGAACGGCGAAGATTTACAGCTTTATTATCAGGTTGCGCTCAGTGGCCGCAAGGATCTGACTCTGGCTCCAGACCCGCGTCAGGGATTTGAGATGCTGTTGCTGCGCATGCTGGCGTTTCGTCCGCTGCCGGAGCAGTTACCGGAGGCATTGGCCAATCTGGATCTGGGTTCGGCGCTGTCCAGTCCTTCGGCGCTGGTCAGCCCTTCACAACCAGCCCTGATTGAGGCGCAAAAAAAAAAGCCA
>NZ_JAUOSC010000091.1:0-508 GCF_030548285.1 Gilvimarinus sp. 1_MG-2023 | reverse complement strand
GAATACCGGTGCCGTAAAACAGGTTGGCGGGCAGGCCGATTATGCCCTTGATGTAGCCCTGTTTGATCAGGTTCTCACGGATGCGGGCTTCAGCGTTGCCACGGAAGAGCACGCCGTGGGGCAGGATCACCGCGCCCTTGCCGGTGCTTTTCAGGCTTTTGAGGATGTGCAGCAGAAAGGTGTAATCACCATTTTTCTCCGGCGGAATGCCCCACACAAAGCGGTTGAACGGGTCTGCTTCCGGGTTGAGGCCGCTGGTCCAGTTTTTGTTGGAAAACGGCGGGTTGGCCACAGCAAAGTCGAAGGTTTTTAACTGGGTATTGCCGTTGCTCCCGACTTCCTTCCACTGCGGGTCTGAAATGGTATTACCTTTCCAGATTTTGGCGGTATCGGTGTTGTGCAGGATCATGTTCATGCGCGCCAGGGCGCTGGTGGCGTTGTCCATCTCCTGACCGAAAATCGACAGCCCCCGGGGGGCCTGATCACTGGCTTTCAACAATAGTGAGCC
>NZ_JAUOSC010000909.1:0-278 GCF_030548285.1 Gilvimarinus sp. 1_MG-2023 | reverse complement strand
GCAGGCTTTATGTCACTGGCTCATACTGAAGCCGACATCGAGTACACCATTGCTGCCGCCGACAAGGTTATGGATGCACTGTGATGATCCTGGCCGCTCTCTGTCTGCTCGCTGCCGCGCTGGTATCAAGCTGGCAGAACCGTCCGGCAACGTCGCGCCAATGGCCAGGCTCGGCGGCTGGGCGTTTTACCGCCGGATTGATTTTGGTGGGTTATGGTATCACCTCGTTACTGACCGCCTGGCTAACCAGCGACGGGGTGCAACATACCGCCCTGCTG
>NZ_JAUOSC010000908.1:0-278 GCF_030548285.1 Gilvimarinus sp. 1_MG-2023 | reverse complement strand
GAACTGGTCTGGAACCTGACCTTGTCACCAGCAGGCAGCTTGCATGAATGGCATGTCCGCGGTGACGGTAACCGGCACCCATTACACGAGGTGGATATTGCGATTTGCGGATCGGCCGGGGAAGGTGTCACCCGGAGGCTGGCTGAACGCCACACGACTCTGGTGGCGACGTCGGAATCTGACCCGGTCACGGCAGTCATCGCTTATCTCAACAGCAACCTTGCCCCCGGCCGCCCTCATGAAGAACTGCCGTGCCTCGATCCCGAGCATCGCCAGGC
>NZ_JAUOSC010000907.1:0-278 GCF_030548285.1 Gilvimarinus sp. 1_MG-2023 | reverse complement strand
AATCTGCTGGGTGAAAGCTGGCAGCCATTGTTCTTGTTGCTGGTTCTTTCGGTATTGCTGTTTTTGGTGCCATTGTTGGTGATTATTATAAGCGGTGGTTTCTGATTTTATTAATCAATGGTTGACCGGTTTTCCGTTTTTAAATGCTGGCTTTATTGTTTGTTTAATAGTCAGTTTCTTTATTTTTCGAGATGTCTTTTAGCCATTACGAAAGCACTTTGCATAAATATAATTTACCGATGTCATAACTGAACCATGGCCCGCTTATGATGCAGTTG
>NZ_JAUOSC010000906.1:0-278 GCF_030548285.1 Gilvimarinus sp. 1_MG-2023 | reverse complement strand
AACACAGTCAGGTTCAGGTCGGCGCGCAAAATTGTGCCAGTGAAGAAGCAGGTGCCTTCACCGGTGAAGTGTCGGTCGGCATGTTGGCAGACATGGGTTGCCGCTACGTTATTGTCGGTCATTCCGAGCGTCGTGCCCTGTATGCCGAAACTGATACGCTGGTCTTGGAGAAAACCCGTCGAGTACTGGCTGCCGGCATGAAAGCGATCGTTTGTGTTGGCGAAACACTGTCCGAACGGCAGGCGGGTAATGCCGAGCAGGTGGTTGGCACACAGCTG
>NZ_JAUOSC010000905.1:0-278 GCF_030548285.1 Gilvimarinus sp. 1_MG-2023 | reverse complement strand
GTGCTGGTCATGCCTGCCACCTGATAGGCAATACGAACTGCCTCGGCACATTCATGGGTCAGGTGACTGGTTGCCAGACGGATCAGGCTGACCTGTTCACGGGACGGCTTTTCACCCCGCTGGATGGTCTCCCAGGTGTCTTCCGTCACTTCATAGAAAAAGGCTCGTGAAGAGCGCAATTTGGCTTCGGCCTTGGCAACTTCAATCTGGACATATTCACGCTCACCCAGATTCGGTGCACCGGTCACCGATTTACGTCCGGCAGCCATGGCCTGAAC
>NZ_JAUOSC010000904.1:0-278 GCF_030548285.1 Gilvimarinus sp. 1_MG-2023 | reverse complement strand
CCGGTGCACCGCTCAGATATCAAGCAGGTTGCTCGACACCCTTCATGGTCAGTTTGACACGACCTTTTGGATCAACATCCATTACGTGTACGTTAACCATTAGACCTTCTTTCAGGTAATCGGTCACGTTCTCAACACGCTCTTCGCTGATCTGAGAGATGTGCAACAGACCATCCTTGCCAGGCAGAACGGTGATGAAAGCACCAAAATCGACGATTTTGCTGACTTTACCTGTGTAGGTAGTTCCTACTTCGATATCCGCAGTGATTGCTTCAATC
>NZ_JAUOSC010000903.1:0-278 GCF_030548285.1 Gilvimarinus sp. 1_MG-2023 | reverse complement strand
CGATGTGGCTGGCCGGGGAATTCACGTTGACGGCGTTTCCCATGTGTTTAACTACACCTTGCCGGAAGACTCGGAAGACTACGTTCACCGTATCGGCCGTACAGGCCGTGCCGGAGCCAAAGGTATTTCCATCAGTCTGGTGTCTGAAGACGATGCTTTTGCCTTGCCAGACCTGGAAAAATATCTGGGTGCCAAGCTGCCGTTAAAACAGATATAAATGTGGCTGTCCCCTGGCTTGTAACACCACAACAGGACGCCAATGGCGTCCTTTTTTATAC
>NZ_JAUOSC010000902.1:0-279 GCF_030548285.1 Gilvimarinus sp. 1_MG-2023 | reverse complement strand
CTCCTTTTTCTATGGATTTAAACGGAAATGGAATTACTGTTTCCAATAAAGTTTGGGAAGGAATGAAACCGCATGTTAAAAAAGACGAAAATGGCAAACCAATTCACCCAATTAGCGCAAACGCATTAAAACCAGTAATTACACAATACAAGAACGAAGGAAAACCATTTAAAATGGGAATGGTATTTCCAGTATCTACCCACAACTACGAAATTAGATATTGGTTAGCAGCAGCAGGAATCAAACCAGGAATGTACTCTTCAGACAACATTCAAGGAC
>NZ_JAUOSC010000901.1:0-279 GCF_030548285.1 Gilvimarinus sp. 1_MG-2023 | reverse complement strand
ATGCTTATCTGCGCCATCGGCTGGCAACGGCGGGGTGTGAGCGTCAGGTGTTTGATGAAGCCGCGGCGAGCATTATCTGCCGGGGTTGCGGCGGTATTCCTCGTCTGATCAACAGTGTTGCTGACCGCGCTTTGCTGGGAGCCTATGCCCGGGGTGATAACGACGTTCATGCTCCGGTTGCACGTCAGGCGCTGGTCGAGGTGTTGGGGGATACAAGCCAAGCCGCGATACCCAAAGTCCGTACCCGCAGATTGCCCGGTGCTGCGCTGGCAGGGGCTC
>NZ_JAUOSC010000900.1:0-279 GCF_030548285.1 Gilvimarinus sp. 1_MG-2023 | reverse complement strand
GGGTAAACTTACGCAAAACTTATACAAGCGGCTGCTAAGGAGCGTTCATGTCATCCAATCAACCACCGTTCGGGGTGCTGTTGGTCAATCTTGGGACACCAGAGGCCCCAACCGCTGGGGCGGTGCGCAAGTATCTGGCGGAATTTCTGTGGGACCCTCGGGTGGTGGATGTTGCACGGCCATTGTGGTGGCTGATTTTACATGGCGTGATTTTGCGTATTCGTCCTGCCCGGGTAGCCAGGGCCTATGCTTCGGTCTGGCGTGAAGACGGTTCACCAC
>NZ_JAUOSC010000090.1:0-509 GCF_030548285.1 Gilvimarinus sp. 1_MG-2023 | reverse complement strand
TGGGCGGTCACCGACGGCTCACTGGCAGCAGGTGAAACGCTGGACGGCACCCTCAGCCGCGCCGCGGGCGAGAATGTGGGCGGCTACGCCATCACCGGCGAGTTGGCCGGCCATACGGCCACGGACAATTACACCGTTACCCTGAACGATGGCATGCTCACTATTAACCCGCGCCCGATTGTGGTCAGCGCCGATGATTTGATTAAAATCTACGGCGAGAGCGACCCCGAGCTCACCTACGCTCAAGCGGGGACACCGGCCTTTGAGGAAACCATCAACGTCAGTTTAACTCGCGAGCCCGGCAGCGATGTGGGCGGCTATGTCATTACCCCCACCGTCACCGGCGATGTGTTGAGTGATAACTACGATCTGACCGTGACCAACGGCGCGTTGCAGATTACCCCGGCGGCGCTGACCGTGACGGCCGATGATCTGGAAACTTACTGGGACCTGCTGCCGGCGCAATTTCCGCGCACGATTGATGGGCTTGCCAACGGCGATACCGAGGC
>NZ_JAUOSC010000009.1:0-131838 GCF_030548285.1 Gilvimarinus sp. 1_MG-2023 | reverse complement strand
GCGTTCTGCGTTCTGCGTTCTGCGTTCTGCGTTCTGCGTTCTGCGTTCTGCGTTCTGCGTTCTGCGTTCTGCGTTCATCATGCTAACATTACCTAAATAGCCACCCAGAACAATAAAACATGACTCAATCGCGCACATTTAATTACACACCTCTTATTATTCTCGGCTTAGTCGCCCTATCGGTACTGCTGTTCGCCGCACTGGTCATGAGCAAGTCAGGCTCGACGGTGGGCACCAACACTCAAGAGCAAAGCCAACACCAATCAAGCTACCGCTGGCGTATGGTCACAACTTGGCCCAAAAACTTTCCAGGCTTAGGCACAGGTGCTGAAACCTTTGCCCGCTTAGTCAATGAAATGAGTAACGGCCGCTTGACGATCCACGTTCACGGCGCGGGTGAAATTGTACCCGCCATGGGCGTGTTCGATGCGGTGTCATCGGGCAGTGTCGAGATGGGCCACTCCGGTGCCTATTATTGGCGCGGTAAATCCCCCGCCACGCAATTCTTTACCACCGTGCCCTTTGGTATGAACGCGCAAGAGATGAACGCCTGGCTCTACCACGGGGGCGGGATGGAGCTATGGCGCGAAGTGTATGCACCCTTTAACTTAATCCCCTTTCCCGCCGGCAGCACAGGCATTCAAATGGGTGGCTGGTTCAACAAAGAAATCAATACCCTTGACGATTTAAGCGGGTTAAAAATGCGCATTCCCGGGCTCGCCGGTGAGGTGTTTAACCGCGCTGGGGGTACCAGTGTCAATATTCCCGGTGGCGAACTTTACACCGCTCTGCAAACCGGTGTTATCGACGCCGCCGAATGGGTCGGCCCGGCCAACGACATGGCGTTTGGTTTTCACGAAATTGCACAGTATTACTATTACCCCGGCTGGCACGAGCCGGGTTCGATGATGGAGCTAATCATCAATAAAGACGCCTACAATTCTCTGCCTGCAGATTTACAGGCTATCGTCGCCAACGCCATTCGCGCCGCCAGCGCCGACATGCTCGATCATTACACCGCCACCAACAACGCCGCCTTGCAAAGCTTAATTAACAATCACGGCATAGAGTTAAAACGCTTCCCCGATGAGGTGTTACAAGAGTTGCGACAAATGACCGAAGAGGTCTTTCAGGAACAGGCCGCCGCCGACCCTATGTTTGCCAAGGTTTATCAATCCTACCAAGACTTTTTAACTAAGGCGGGGCAGTGGCATAAAGTCTCGGAAGAAACGTTTTATCAAGTGCGGCGCAATACTGCCCCCGAGTAACGGGCATTATTTATTTTTAGGCCGGTGTGAACACCCCGGCCAACAACAGGGCCGGCGTTTACCCGCCGCTAAATCACTCAATAAGCGGGCGATTCGCTTCTCGCGCGTCACCGATTTTTTAGCGTCTTCGACCCAGCATATCCACTCATTGCGCCCGAGCGGCGTCAGACTTTGCCATAAATCCACACTGCTATCGCCGAGGCGTAACTGGCTGGCAAGATCGTCTGGCAACTCATGCACCACACCTGCCAACAGGCTTGTTTTATCCGTTGTCATACAATGGCCCTCAGGCTGTTGAGGATCAGTATAGAATAGATTTTAGCCGCAACAAATACAGAAAAACCGGCTCAGGGCCGGTTTATTGTATGGGTATCGATGCCTTATTCAATAAGCTGCTTACTTGCGAATCCCCTCGATATGCAGCTCAAGCTCGACTACCCGCGAGGCCGGCCCCAAATCTTTTTCAATACCGAAATCTTGCAGGCGAATTTCAGTTTCACCTTCAAAGCCGACCCGATAGCCACCCCAGGGGTCTTTACCTTCGCCGACCTTTTCCACCTCAATGGTGATTTCTTTGGTGACACCGCGCAGGGTTAAGTCGCCCACCAAATCGAACTCTTCATCGTCAATATCCACCACTTTAGTGCTGACAAAAGTCGCCTCGGGAAACTCTTCCACCGCCAAAAAATCATTGCTGCGCAAGTGCTTATCGCGCTCCGCATGATTACTGTCGATACTGGTAGTATCGATGGTGACCGAGATTTTACTCGCCGCCACATCTTCAGCATCGTAAGTAAAATCACCACTAAAATCGTTAAAGCGGCCCAGCAGTAGGCTGTAACCCAAATGAGGAATTTTAAAATTGATCGAGGCGTGGGCACCTTTGGTGTCAATTACATAATCGGCGGCAAACGCCTGTGTCGACAGCAAGGCGGTGGCAAGTGCAACTCCGGCCGCTGATCCTTTTAATACAGTATTGAGTGATTTCATTATCCTCTCCTTTGATTCATTGATTTTTTACCGGTCGGACAATACGCTTTAAAGTATCGTCCTTTAAAACAAAATGATGCCCCAATGCGGCCAGTGCATGTAAGCTGGCAAAGACAATAATCGCCCAAGCTAAAAGCCAATGGACAGTGCCGGCCAAATCCACATTACCAGGCTCTAACTCCAGCAACACAGGAAAACTCACCCAGCCAAAGATCTCGGGAGCTGAACCTTCAGCCGTGGTAATTAAATAACCCGTCGCCATAACAGTAAACACCAAGGCATACAAAACCACTTTAACCGCGCTCGATGCGAGCCGTATCAGGCGAGTATGCTCTGGTAATGGGTTAGGTGAGCGACTCAGTAACCGCCACAATAGTCGCACCGACATCAACACAAACAAAATTAAACCGACACTGACGTGTACATCAGGCCCCTTGTGATACCACTCGTCGTAGTAACCCAAGCTTGTCATGTACAACCCCAGTGCGAACAAAAAAATAATGCTGCCGGCGCTAACCCAGTGCAACACAATGGTTACTAAACCATATCCTTGGGGCTGGTCTTTTATCATTGCTATCTTCCTGTTGCCGTAAAGCCAAAAGTCACTCTACAAACCTATCCTTACATCGGGCATGTGCTGTTACTTAGACGGCCCTTACTCGATTCAGTTCTACCATAATGGTTAAGTTAACAAACTAAAATACAAAAGACGGGTTAAGAATTGTGAGGTGAGTCTAACGAATTGACCTAAAATGTCAGTAGGCGAGAGCGCCCAAGCTGAGAGGGCGCTAGCGAGTAACCACTTAAGGCTCTACCGACCGGGTGCGCCCGTTATCATCGATCGCCACATAGACATATTCACCTTCCGTGACCTTCGCCACCTCACCGTTGCGATGATCTTTAATCCACACCTCGATCATAATACGAATCGAGGAGCGACCCACCTCGACCTCTTCGGCGTAAACACTGACAGTGGCGCCCACCGGCACCGGGCGCAAAAACACCATGCTGCCCACCGCCACGGTGGTCACACGGCCCCGGGCAATATTTTGCGCGAGTATTGCACCGCCAATGTCCATTTGTGACATCAACCAACCACCGAAAATATCCCCATAAGGGTTGGTGTCAGCCGGCATTGAGAGGGTTTGCAGAGTCAGCACTCCGCGTGGCGTCGGGTCTTCATCCAGACTACCGTGCATAGACATGAGCTTTACCTTATTAAGTTTTGGCCCCGAACCTTACCGAGGCAGTTTACATTGATTGGACATCTCTCCGGACAAATTGTCAGCGTGCCAAGAGTACATTTAATTGTTTAAGCCCATGTGACCAGTTGCGGCCACAGCGCTAAAACAAGCAACAGCAGCAATTGCAAACCAATATAGGGCGCAACGCCCCGATAAATGGCAGAGGTTGGCACCGAATCGGGCGCAACCCCCCGCAAATAGAACAGCGCAAAGCCAAATGGCGGTGTCAGGAACGATGTCTGCAAATTGATGGCAATCATAATGCCAAGCCAGACCGGATCCACCCCCATTGCCAAAAGAACCGGCCCCACAATGGGCACAACGACAAAAGTAATTTCAATAAAATCGAGGATAAAGCCCAGTAAAAAAATCACCAGCATCACCACCACCATCGCGCCAAATACCCCTCCGGGTAATTGTTCGAAGAGATGGTGAACCAACTCCTCCCCGCCAAAGCCGCGAAACACCAGCGAAAACAAGGAGGCGCCAATCAGGATAGTAAAAATCATGGCGCTGACGCGGGTGGTGGCACGCATCACCTCGCGCAGACGCGGCAAGTCCAGCTGACGCTTTACCGCCGCCAGTATTAAAGCCCCCAGCGCCCCGACACCGGCAGCCTCCGTCGGGGTGGCAATACCGAGAATAATCGAGCCCAGCACCAGGGTAATAAGTACCAACACTGGCACCAACGACAATAACAGCCGCCCGCGGCTAATGTTTTCGGCGCCTTCCGGTTCGCGCACCGAGGGTGCGCTAGCGGGCCTTACTTTTGCCACAATCAACAAATAGACCATATACATGATCACCAGCAGCAGGCCCGGCACGATGGCACCCACAAACAAATCCCCCACCGAGACCGTCTGTAAATTTATCACCCCCAATTTCAGCTGGGCCTGTTGATAGGCACTGGACAGCACATCGCCCAAGAGTACCAGCGCAATGGAGGGCGGAATAATCTGCCCCAGAGTGCCGGTTGCGCAGATAGTCCCGGTTGCCAGTGCCGGCTGATAACCATGCTTTAACATGGTGGGCAGCGACATCAGGCCCATGGTGACCACCGTTGCCCCCACAATGCCGGTACTGGCCGCCAATAGGGCACCGACCACAATCACCGACAAGCCAAGACCGCCGGGCAATCCGCCGCACACCTTGGCCATATTGCTGAGCAGCTCCTGCGCTAAGCGCGATTTTTCCAGCATCACGCCCATAAATACAAACAGCGGCACCGCCACAAGCGTGTAATTACTCATAATGCCGAACAGGCGGCCGGGAAAGGTCAGCAGTAGCGCCGGGTCAAACACGCCGGCAATAATACCGCTGCCGGCAAATAACAGGGCTACACCGGCTAAGGTAAACGCTACCGGGTAGCCCAGCATTAGCGCCAGACAAACCACTAAAAACATAACCAGCGGTAAATACTCAATCATGGGTATGCGCCTGTAGCAGTACCAAAACGGCGCGAATAAGCTCAGCCAAGACGGCCAGGAACAAGCTGACCGCGAACAGTACAATCAAACTTTTAAGGCCATAGACCAAGGGCAAGCCGCCGGCATCAGTGGACACCTCAGCAATCAACCACGAGCTGCGCACATAGCGCCAGCTGATGGCGGCGACAAACACACAAAGGGGCATTGAAAACACCAAGCTACCCAGGGCATCCACCCAGGCTCGGCCGCGCGCACTCATTTTGCGGTAGAAGATATCGACCCTGACCTGCTCGGCGTGCTTTAGGGCAAAGCCGGCACCCAACAAAAACACCGCGGCGTGCATATAAACCACCGACTCCTGTAGCCCGGCCGAGCCCAACCCCAAAAATCGGCGGACAATCACCACCAGACAGGTCACCACCACCATCACTAAGGTGAGCCAGGCAACGCCGCGCCCGGTCCACTCAGTAAACTGATCGAGCCATCGCAAATAAACGGGTATAAGGGCAGGTTTTTCTGCCGGAGAAGAAGACGCCATGAGTTGCCAATTTGTTATTGTAAGGCGCCCAGTATAGCGGGCGCCTTAGTGAGTATCTACTGAGTAGCTTGCTGCATTTGTTGCAGTCGCGATTGGGCTTTTTGCCCCAATTCACCACCGCCCTGGGCCGCCATTTGAAAATACTCTAACGCTTGCTGTTGTTGTCCATCCGCGAGGGCATACTCACCCAAATAGTAAGCCGCTATTTGGGTGGGCAGCAGCGCCATACTCTTTTCTAGGTCGCGGGCGGCATTGTCGGTCTTTTTCAGCTGATCAAAGGCCAGGGCGCGGTAAATATAAGGGCGGAAAAACTCCGGGTTGGCTGCAACCGCCCGATCGAGTGCGGCGGCTGACTGACTAAAGTCCTCATCGGCGGCGTGTAATCGCCCCTTAAGCTCCCAAAACAGCGTCTCATTCGGTTGCTGCTTAACGGCCTTATCCAGCAACTGATACGCCCGGGCTCGATCATCTCCGGCAGCTTGCAGTGCCTGCTGATAATTATCATAAGCCCCGGCATCTTCTTTAAGCTGAGCAATCGCGCGCTGGTAGGCGGCGCGATTGCGGTCCCCACCGGTGTATTGAGCGACCATTTCACGGTTGCGGTCCACCCGGGTTTGGGAGGGCGGGTGGCTGGCAAAGAAACTCTCCAACCAGCCGGACTGGCGCCCTTCGCTTAATTTAACAAAGGCTTGTTGCAGCTCCACGGCTCCCTGGGGGTCATAACCGGCCGCTACCATATATTTAATACCGTACTTATCCGACTCTAACTCCTGGCCCTGGCCGTACTGCGCCTGCCAGGCCTGCGCGCCGACACCCAATGCGCCCATAGCCAAACCTGCAGTTTGCTCCCCCTGGGATGACAGAGCGGCCCCGGCCGCCACCAGGCCGACATTGAGCAAGGTGCCGCGGGTTTGTTGCTGAGCACTGTGGCGGGCCGCCGCGTGGACGATCTCGTGGCCCAGCACAGCCGCCAGTTGCGCCTCATCTTCAAGCAGTACCAGCAATCCGCGGTTAATCGCTATTTTGCCGCCGGGCAGCGCCCAGGCATTGGGCACACCATTGTTGAGCACCACAAATTCGTAGGGCAGGTCGGGGCGATCACTGACCGCGGCCAATTTTTGGCCGACCCGGTTGATATACACGTTCAGGTCGGGGTCCACCACATAGCGTCCACCTTGCGACTGCTGGCTCGGGCCATATTGCTGCGCGCCAATGGCCACCTCTTGCGCAGGCGACATCAGTGACAGTTCTTGCTCACCCGTCACAGGGTTCACACTGCACGCAGTGGCCAGCCCGGCCAGTAATACTATGGATACTATTGATCGAACCAATTTCACAACTCTCTCCTTTGGTTGGTATAACCTGTGCCTGAGGCGCAAAGTCTTTATAATGCCGTATTTTACCGATACAGAGGTTACATGGAATCACTGCAAGCAATTGAGCTCTTCGCCGGTCTTAAACCCGACGGCCAGCCCATGGTAGAGCGCCTGCCCGTCAAAGCGTTGCCCGATAATACCCTACAGTTGGTGCGCTCACCGGCTTTCGTCAAGGGTTTGGCCAGCGGCGATGTCATCAAAGCCGACACCGGCAAGCGCGAATTTGAAATTGTAAAACACAGTGGCAATCTAAGTGTACGCGTGTTCACAAAAAACGATGCCAGCACCCTGGCCGACCGCCTCAACGGCCCGGTAGCCAAATTGGGGGGCGAATTGGATTTTGAAACCCCGCGCATGTTGATATACAGCATACACGTTAGCTGTGGTTTCAATAACATCGAGGAAGTCTTCAACCCGATTTCCGGCGATGACGCCATGTGGCAATACGGCAATGTCTACGACCCCGCCGATGGCGTAACACCGCTGAACTGGTGGCAGGCAATCTTACAACCGGAGTAACTACACGTGTTAATGGTCATTTCCCCAGCCAAAACGCTGGATTTTGAGACCCCTGCGGTCACCGATAAGTCCTCCACCCCGGACTTTCTGAAAGACTCGCGCGCCCTAATCAAGGAGCTGCGCGAATTATCACCGGCCGATATTTCCGGTCTGATGAGCATCAGCGACAAGCTCGGCCTGCTCAACTTCGACCGTTTTCAGGCCTTTAAGACACCGTTTACCGCGAAAAACGCCAAACAAGCCGTTTTGGCTTTTCAGGGCGACGTCTACACCGGCCTCAATGCCGAGGCGTTTAAGGCGCGCGATTTCGATTTTGCCCAAAAGCACCTGCGCATCTTGAGTGGCCTGTACGGACTGTTGCGCCCGCTCGATTTAATCCAACCCTACCGGCTGGAAATGGGCACCAAGTTTCGCAATGCGCGCGGTGACAACTTATACCAATTTTGGGGCGAGTCGCTCACCCAGGCCCTCAATCAACAGTTGGCAGAGCAAAACAGCCACACCTTGATTAATCTGGCCTCCAACGAGTACTTTAAGGCCGTTAAGCCCAAACAGCTGGACGCCGACATTATTACCCCGGTATTCAAAGACTGGAAAAACGGTCAGTACAAAATCATTAGCTTTTTTGCCAAAAAAGCCCGCGGCATGATGAGCGCTTATATCATCGCCAACCGCATTAAGGATGCCGAGCAAATAAAAGCCTTTAATATGGATGGTTACGCCTTTGACCCCGAGCTGTCCTCCCAGCGCGACTGGGTATTTACTCGCCGCCAGGACTAAACCCCCACCTTGGGCGCCAAAATCGGCTATCCTAGAAGGTAGTCGTTTCTTACAGAGGGCCAGGCATGGCTTTACGCATTCTTGTGGCGGATGACGCCGGCTTCATCCGCGACATGGTGAAAAAAAACCTGCGCGAACGCATACCCGGCGTAGAAATTTTTGAGGCCGCCGACGGCAGCCGCGCCCTGGCTGCGGCCAAGGGTCAAACCATGGACCTGATACTGTCTGACTGGGAGATGCCCAACCTCAGCGGTGAAGAGCTACTGCGCAGCCTGCGCAACGACGAGCGCTATCAAGCCACCCCGTTTATTATGATCTCCAGCCGCGGTGACCGCGCCCACGTGGTCAAGGCCGTTGAGGCCGGAGTCAACGACTATATTTCCAAGCCGTTTACCCCCGATGAGCTTATCCGCAAAGTTTTTAAACAGCTGAAAAAAATCGGCAAACTACCCAAGTTACCCGGTAAAGGCGGCCAGGTGCAGGGCAACCAAGGGCACGCCTTCGGCTCGGTGGATGTACTCACCGGCGGCGGGGCAAGTGAAACACCCGAAAAGGCCAGCCCACGCAAAAAATTCAAAGCGCAGATTCGCTTCGATAATAACAAGCCAGCGGTCGCCTGCGTGATTCGCGATTTAAACCTGCAAACTCTCAGTGCCGCCCTCGCCCGCGATAACGGCCTGCCCAACTTATTTGATCAAGTTGTGGTCGACATCGGGCAAGAAGGGGTGGCCGAACACGTGCAGCTCAACGCTTATGTGCACAGCCTGCAAGCTGCCGAGTCCATCCCCACCAGCCGGGTGGTCAAAGCTGTACTGCGCTTTATTGATAACGATGCGGCCAAATCCGAACAACTGTCACGCCTTATCGGCTAATGTAAAAGCACTATGAACTGCCCCCACACCCAGTTTTTGCAAGAATGTCTACAGCTTGCCAGTGACTCCGCCGCCAGCGGCGGTGGCCCCTTTGCAGCGCTGGTAGTCAAAAACAATACCGTCATTGCCCGCGCTTGCAATACAGTGACCTCAGGCCTAGACCCAACCGCCCACGCCGAGGTCAACGCCATTCGCGCCGCCTGCCAAACTTTGCAGAGCCACCAACTGACCGACTGCATTATTTACTCCAGCTGTGAGCCCTGCCCCATGTGCCTGGGTGCCATCTACTGGGCGCGCCCAACTGCGGTTTACTTTGCCGCCGATCACAAACAAGCGGCGGCGGCCGGGTTTGACGATTCGTTTATTTACCGGCAAATAAAAAAGGACGGCGCCGATCGCACCATCCCTTTTCACCACGTGGATCTCAGTCAATCCGAGCGGCCTTTTTCCCGCTGGCAACAAAATAGCCAGCGAACCGATTACTGAGTGGGTGCCGGCTGCAGTAAATCCTTAAACTGTGGCTCGGGTGCTTGCATAAAAGTCTCGCGATCGGCCTCGGTCGCCGCTTCATTACACTCGCCCCGAATGGCCAGCTGGCCTCGCTTGGCGGACTCTTCCAAGGTCATGTAGCCCTCGCGACAAAAACCTGTCTGCTCAAGCTGAACCAGCAGAGCCTCGTGTGCCTCGGCCAGCATTTTGCCCGACTCCTCGGCGCCCTTATCACCGCGTTTATCGCCCCGGTCGCCGCCGCGCCCACCGCCGCCACCCGGCGGCCCACCAGACCGACCGCCCGAGGGGCGGCCACCGGCACGGCTCGAATCACCACCCGAGGCGCGCACCATTTGGAACATAAACATCTTTGAGCCGTTCTCGGTAATACTGGTGTGAAGCCGCTGCTCTAACACCGGCGCTTTGCGCTCGGGACCACTGGAGCAACCTACTGCACTCAACAAAGCCGCACCCACAGCCGCCGCTAATATCCGCTTAATCCACATAGCCCAACCTCAAAAAAGAAAACCCTATTGTAAGTTGCGTTATGTTGCCTGAAGTTGCGCTACGTAAACTAAGGTAAACCCTTATTGCCGGCTCTTACACTACGTAAGCGGGAAGTAAAATAATGTATAAATGCCCTCTCAGGCGCACATAACCGGCGGTTTGTCCTTACAATACGCGCAGTCTTACTCAGGTTAAACGACAAATGAAATTATTCAGAAATAAACGCACATTAGTGCAGGTATCAGTCGTCGTCGTTATCGCATTATTGACACTGTTACTTGTTCACTACTTTACCCGTAACAGCGACAACCCAGAATATATTTGGCACACGGTCGAGCGCGGTTCAATCGAAAACGTTATCGCCGCCAGCGGCTCATTGGAGCCAAAAGACTATGTTGAAGTCGGCGCGCAGGTGTCAGGCCAGCTCGAGAGTTTGGCGGTGGATGTGGGCGATGTGGTTAAGCGTGGCCAACTGCTGGCCGAGATTGACGCCACGGTCTTTGAAACTAATGTCATGAGCGCCGAAGCCAGCCTGGAAAATAAACGCGCGCAGTTAGAAAAACTCTACGCCGAACAACACTTGGCCGAAGAGCGCTTAGAGCGCAACCGCAACCTGTTTGCCCAAAACGCTATTAGCCAAGATACCTTAACCGCTAGCGAAACCGACGTAAAAGGATTAACGGCAGATATTCGCGCTATGCAGGCACAAATTAAAGCCGATAGCGCATCGCTCGATGGCGACAAAGCCACGCTTAACTACGCCAAAATTTACGCCCCCATGGACGGCACCGTTGTCTCTATTGCCGTGCGTGAAGGGCAAACACTCAACGCTAATCAAAGCGCACCACTGATCATGAAAATTGCCGACTTGTCGGTACTCACACTGCGCACTGAAGTGTCTGAAGCCGATGTCACTCAAATTTATGCGGGCATGCCCGTTTATTTTTCCACCCTGGGCGCACCCGATAAACGCTGGTACTCCACCGTGCGCCAGGTATTACCCACGCCGGAAGTGGTTAACGATGTCGTGCTCTACCAAGTGTTAATCGACATCGAAAACAAAGGTTCGCGTTTAATGGATTCCATGACCGCGCAGGTATTCTTTATTGAAGCGCAAGCCGAGGATGTACTGACCATTCCCACCGGCGCACTGCGCCGCGGCCCCAAGGGACCGAGTGTGATCAAACAAACCGCCGAGGGCAGCGAACGGGTGGCCGTTAAACTGGGCATGCGCACACGCACCCAAGTCGCCGTAACCTCCGGGCTGAGTGAGGGCGACAAAGTGGTGGCCGGTATTCGCAACCCCGACTCAAGCGCAACGTCAAACATTGACCGTCGCGCCGGTAACACCATGGGTGGACCACCGCCCGGTGGTGGCGGTGGTGGTGGAGGTCGTCGCGGTGGCTTCTAATGCACTGATCAATTTGTCGAATATTGGCCGCTATTATCAATTGGGTGAAACCCGGGTAGACGCTCTAAAAGATGTATCGCTCACCATCGAGCGCGGTGAGTTTGTCGCCATTATGGGCCAGTCCGGCTCGGGCAAATCGACGCTGATGAATATTCTCGGCTGTCTGGATCAACCCTCAAGCGGCACTTACGAGGTAGACGGCATCAATGTGGCCGAACTCAATGCCGATGAACTCTCGGCACTGCGTTTAAACACTTTTGGTTTTGTTTTCCAACGCTATCAATTGTTGGCCAATATCACTGCCCTCGATAACGTTGCTATGCCGGGCATTTACAAAGGCCAAGACCGTGCGAGCCGCCGCGAACGCGCCGGACAACTTTTGCAAAAACTCGGCATGGGTGAGCGCGCCCATCACAAACCGAGTGAACTTTCCGGCGGGCAACAGCAGCGCGTGTCTATCGCCCGGGCACTGATTAACGGTGCCGAGGTTATTCTGGCCGATGAGCCCACCGGCGCACTCGACAGCCAAAGTGGCGAGCAGGTACTGGATTTACTGCAAACGCTTAACCGCGAAGGCGTGACCATTATTCTGATTACCCACGACCGTCATATTGCCGAGCACGCCGAGCGCGTTGTGTCGTTTAAAGACGGGCAACTGATCGATGACACCGGTGCTAGCGCGCAATCCGCTGAGGTGCCAGCTGCGCCCAAAAAAGTGCGCGTATTTCCCAGCATTAGTCTGTTTGAATCGGCGCGAATTGCGCTCGGTTCTTTGCGGGTAAATTTATTTCGCACGCTCCTGACCCTACTGGGTATTATAATCGGCGTTGCCAGCGTGGTACTGATGATTGCCATTGGCGAAGGCGGTAAAGCCGAAGTGCTCGAGCGCATCGAATCCATTGGTACTAATCTAATTTCCGTGCGCCCCGGCGGCAGCAATCTGCGCCGCGACAGCGGCAACATTGCCACTCTAACCGTCGAAGATGCCGAGGCCATTGAAGCGCTGCCCGGGGTGAAAGCCGTTGCCCCCGAGCGCAACTCGCGCTCGACTTTGCGCTACGGCAATAAAGATTACTCCGGTCGTATTCGCGGCACCACACCAAGCTACTTTACCGTGCGCGATTGGGAGTTATCGCAGGGGGTGTTTTTCGAACAAGACGATATCGACAACTACGCCTCAGTGATGGTGGTGGGCGCTACGGTGGCGGAAAGTTTGTTTGATACAGGCGAAAACCCAATCGGACGTTTTGTTCTGGTCAACAGCGCGCCCTATCAAATTATCGGCTTGTTAAAAGCCAAAGGGTCCGACCCATCCGGGCAAGATATGGATGATGAAGTTTTAATTCCATTGACCACGGCCCGATTAAAAATGTTTGGTCGCGCTCACCTTAGCAGCATTACCATTCAGGCCACGGATACCCAATCCGCCGCCCGGCTGGAAACCGACATCGAAACATTATTGGTAGAGCGCCATCAAGCCGAAGATGTTCAGGTGCGTTCCACCGAATCATTGGTGCAAGCTGTCACCGCCGCGCAAGATACATTAACGCTTTTACTCGGCTCCATTGCCGCCATCTCTTTGTTTGTCGGTGGGATAGGGGTCATGAATATTATGCTAGTCAATGTTTCGGAGCGCCGCCGCGAGATTGGCCTGCGTATAGCCACCGGTGCCAAACCTTCCGACATTTTGCGCCAGTTTAATATTGAAGCGTTAGTGGTGTGTTTTTTTGGAGGCGTACTGGGCATTATCATCGGCTTTGCTGGCGCATTGGTGGTGCGCAGTTTTGACGTCGCCATTACCTTTACCCTATTGCCGGCGGCACTGGCCTTTGCCACATCCATCGCCGTAGGCTTGGTGTTTGGTTTTATTCCCGCGCGCAAGGCGGCTCGCTTAAACCCCATTACCGCACTGGCCGAGGAATAAAAATGCAGTATCGAATTTGGCTTATCAGTTTTATATTAACCGCCTGTGCCTTCAACCCCGAGCCACAGCAAAGTACGACACAAGCGCACACCGCCTATCAAAATGCACTGACTGGTACCGAGATCGCGCCGCTTACCGAAAGCACCTGGCAAGACTTTTTACCGGCCGAGCTGCAACATTATTTGCAGCAATTGCAAACGGACAACCTGGATTTACACATGGCCGAGTTGCGCATAGAGCGGGCCCGACAAGTGCTCAGCGCCAGCCGGGCCGACAACTGGCCCAGCGCTAGTGCCGGGTTAAGCAACAGCGACAATTTTGATAACAGCGGCCGCACCGGCAGCAGCAACAGTTTTGACATCAGCGCCAGTTACACCCTGGATCTTTGGGGCGAGCGCGCCGCGGGCATCAAGCTGCGCGAGGCTCAACTGCAAGTGGCAAATTGGGAAGCCCGCGCCAGCTTAATTGCTCTGCAAGCGCAGTTTATTCGCACTTACTTCGACACACTCAGCACTCAGTCACTGCGCCAAGTTGCCCAGCAAAATCTGACCGCCAGTGAAAAGCTATTGGCGCTGTTTGAACTCACCTACAACGCCGGCGGCACCTCGGGCCTGGAGTTGCGCCAACAAAAAAATCTGGTGTTGAATGCGCGCACTAAATTAGTCGGCCTAGAGAGCGAGCTAAATATTAACCGGCGCGCTCTGGCGATTATGTTGGGGCGCTTAGACTTGCAAACACCTGAACTTAACACCGACTTCGATGAACTCACTCTGCCTCAAGTGGCCGCCGTGCAAAGCGCACAACTGCTGCAACAGCGACCCGATATTCAAATTGCCACCTTAGCGCTGGCCGAAAACGAGGCTTTGATTCACCAGGCCAAAACGGCGCGCTGGCCGGATCTTAGCTTGAGTCTCAATTGGGGTATTGACGATATTCTGAATGGGGCCAGCGAATGGGCGGGCAGTATTCGCGAAGCCGCTTCGCTACTGTTGTTTGACGGCGGACAAACCCGTGCCCAAATACGCATCGCCGAGCTAGACGCCGATATCGATTACGCCAGCTACCAATACACCGTAGCCGACGCCTATCGCGACACCATCGACCAGCTTGAAACCCAGCGGTTAAGATCACAGCAATTAGACATTGCGCAGGATAAATTCGCTAACAATCAAAGTCTGTATGATATTGCCAAGGCCCGCTTTGACGCTGGCGATACGGATTTTTTAAACTTGCTCCTCGCCCAACAAAGCTGGTTTAGCGCCAAAGAAGAGTTAGTCGCGAGCAAATTGAATTACCTACAGGCACTGGTCAGCGTGTACGAGGCTATGGGATCGACCCCGGCACTGGCTGACAACACAGAAGTTTAAGCGTAAGCAGATAAACCTAAACGGGGGGCGGGACCCGATTGCACCTCGCGATACGCGGCAATGGGAGCGGGCAAGCTGGATGTATCTTCGCGCTCAGGGTTGAGCGACTCCCAGAAACTGAGCGCCGAACGCAAATCGCTAAAACCCAAAGTTGAAGCACCGCCAGAACCACTTGGCCCTGCGCCCACAGTTGTCGGTTCGGCGGCGGCAATAAAATCACCGGCTTGGTTATCACGCGATGCCTGTTCACGGTTTTGGCCGTTTTGGTCGGCGCGCTCAATAAACAGCTCAATTAAAGGGTCGAGCTGGCTGACTTCCCCGGTTTGAGTGCCTTCATCCAGCCGCTCGACCGAGCGCCGATTGTCGTTGTTGTCACGCCGGGGCGATTCGACCTGATTGACCGGCCGGCTCGAGCGCTCGGCCGGATTGACCCGCCCGGGCTCAGACACTGCCTCGGTCGGGCGCAGCGTTGCGCCTTGCAACGCATACAGATTGTAAGAAGAGGCGGACTGAATCACACAAATACCCGAGTTTTTCACGGTCGACAGGGTTTAAAAAATAGCCAATTTGGCAAATAAATACCAGCTTTTACGTGAAAAAATGCAATTTTTTCTGCCAAGGCTATAAATTGCCAAACGCGACCTTGCCACGAACCGCGTCTTTATTCACCATATCGGCTCGCTTTTATCTGTCGGATATCAACCTTGTTTACTCTCCCCACTCCCACCCAGTTCAGCGCTTTTAAAGCCGGTATTGGTCTGCTGACCTTACTTGTCGGCGCCTGTGTACAAGCCGCAACCTATCAACCTAGCGCAGCTGAGCAAGCCCGGGCCGATCAAGCCTACCGAGCCTTTAGCACCGCCATGCGCGACGCCGACTACGAGCGCGCCTACCAACAGCTGCACGCTCGCCTAAAAAAAGCCCAAAGCTTGACCGAATGGCGGGCCGGCGAAGAGCGTTTTGCGCGCGCGGCGGGCACTCTAGTGGGATTTTTTAACCCCCGCGCCAGCTGGCATTTCGATCCACCGAACGCCCTAGAGCCCGGTTTTTACGTAGAGTATCGCCATCAATGCCGCTACGCCCGGCTCGACCCCTGCTACGAAATACTGGTGCTATTTTCCCCTATGGGGGAGCACTTTTCCCTCATTCGTCACAGCCGCCACTATATAAACACCCAAACCGGTAAACGCTCCGGCGAGTTTATCCATATTCCAGGGCAGCACTCGCGAATACGGCAGTAAGGTCTGAGGTCTGAGGTCTGAGGTCTGAGGTCTGAGGTCTGAGGTCTGAGGTCTGAGGTCTGAGGTCAATAATCAGCTTTAATGAAAAAACCTTTAATGCAAAGGCGAGTAAGACAATTAATCGATGTACACATCGGGGCGGTAGCGATAGTGGCCGGTTATAGGGTAGGAAAATAACACATCCTCAAGGCGCGGCCCGGCACCGATATTATGCACAATGAGCGGGCGATTTGTCTGCGCGGACATTTGATTGGTAACAATACCAATATGGGGCAAGTTGCCCGGCAACATCCAACTGACAATATCACCGGCTTGGTAGTCGGCTGCGGTATTGCTTTGCGCAAGCTCGGTGCCGTGGCGGGCAAAAAAAGTTTGCAGATTGGGTACCCGGCGATGGTCAATATTCGTATCGGTTTTGCTCAGCCCCCACATTCGCTGCGACGGGTAAAGGTCAAAGTGCGCAAGCATATCCTCGTGCACTAATTGTTGTAAATCCACCCCCAGAGTGCGGTAAGCGCGAATCACAACATCGGTACAAACACCGATATGCTCTGGCACATCGCCATTGGGGTATCCAATCGCGCGGTAAGAGCCATCGTAGGTAATCTCGTGTTGTGTACGCTCTTCAGCCGCACTCGCCAATTGCCGGTCAAATGTATCGGCACCGGCCAGCGGTGCAATCAGGAAAAAACCACAACACAGAGCCAACTTATCCATGGCGACACTCAATCCGAACGCATTGGCTTAATACCAAAACGAAAAATACAACCGAATAACATTGGCGTCGAAGTTATACATGGGCTCTTCGCCCACACTGGCCTGTTCCGTTAATACATTGCGAAAGTTTTGATAGTCGAACTGGAAGTGATCCCAATACAGATTCACTGTGCTCTTATCAAAAACCCAGAGCCACTTTTGCGGCACATTCCAAGTGACACCCAGACCGATGGTGTCGGAGGTGTATTCGCTCAGCTCTTTATCGCGGGCGAGGAAGTTTTGTGCATCGCGATAGGGGAATAAGTCCGCGTAGAAATCCGCTTGGGTTTGCTCATAGCTGCGGTATTTTAATTCAAACAACCAGCGCTCACCCACCGGGTGGGTGTAGCGCAGCGCCCAGTTGCTGGCGTCAATGCCCCAACTGTCCTGGTACCAGCGATAGTCGGCGCGCAAACTGGCGCGATAGGGCAAATAGTAAATAGCGCGCAGGGCGGCGGCATCGGAATTTCGTGTTTCGGGGTAGAGCTCTTTTTGGTAACTAAAGCCCTGAGCCGCTGTGGTATCGAGATAGCGCACCTGGCGATAGGGATTATTTAAAAACCCTTCATCCACGGCGGACTCAACATTGATTGCAGCGATTAACGACTTGGTTAGAATTTGCGTTAAGTTCAGTTGGTAGCGGCGACGGGCCACATCTTCTTCGAAGGTGTCGTTGCCGTTTTGGCCGACCACATCCTCACCATAGCTCGCGCCTAGGGTTAATGTCGTCAGGTCACCAAAAAAACTTTGGCTGATATTAATGCTACCGGTTTGCGCACTGTAGTCGTTTTCTTCACTGCTGGTGTAACCGGCGCGAATAGTCGTGCGGTCGTTTAGATACTCAGCGCCTACCGAATATTCGGTGCGCTCTTCGGTGTATTCACTGGCCGTAGCCAACACATCGATCGAGGCGCTGGAAACCATATCCACATAGTAGTTGGCTGACACGGCAAAACTGTTGCCGATATTTTTGCGCACCAGAACCGACGGCCCATCAATGGTGGCACCGCCGCCGTCGTAACTGTGGTACATCACATCCAAACGATCGGGGGCCAACACCTCGGCTTTAACCCAGCTGCAAGTCAGCAATAGTAGCGCTGCAACTAGAGCGGCCAGCGTTCTGCGTTCCGCGTTCTGCATTCCGCCCCACCTATTAATTACAGCCACAGCCACCTCCACTGGCACCATCGGCGCCGCGCGCCGCTTCGCGGGCCTCGTACACATGGTGCAAATAGCCATTGGCAATGGGGTCGCGATCGAAGCTCATAATCTCATCGGCCAGGTGTGCGCGCTCATAGGGTTTAACCCAAGGCGTGCAGGCGCCAACGAAAACCGTTAGCGCCACCAACAACCCAACGCGACCCCAACGCATCATTCAGCCAACAGCTCGCGCACTTGGGTTCGATATTTTTCTTCGTACCCTTTGGGCAGGCCGCGGTGTTTGTAGCGAATATTGCCATCGCGGTCGATCAAAATAGTGGTTGGCATCGCATCAATCCCGTAGGCCTGACTGGCTTTACTTTCCGGGTCAAACACAATGGGGAAGCTCACCCCCAAATCTTTAGCCATGGCGGCGGCCGCGGCGCTGTCTTGCTCCACATTTACCCCCCAGAGTACAAACCCCGCGGCGCTGTAGCGCTGATGTATTTGCTCCAGCACGGGCATCTCTTTGCGACAGGGTGCGCACCAGGTGGCCCAAAAGTTGAGCATAACCACATTGCCTCGCTGCTCTTCTAAGCGCAGGTTTTCACCACCGTTACTTTTTAAAGTAAAGTCGGGGGCGACATCATTCGCCGCCACCTGTGCGGTGCAAAACACACTGCAAATAAACGCTAAAGATCGTAATGTTTTAATCATTCCGTACTCCTAAAAATACACGGACAGGCCCAAGCGGCCTTCAAAATTATTCGTGTTGCGCGACTCGCCAAATAACTCGTGGCTAAACATATGATCGCGCATACCCACATCCAGCGCGAACCAATCGGTTAAATAGAGTTTGTAACCCGCCCCCAGGGTGTAGCTGGCGTAACGGTTGCCGGCAAACTCGGTATTGCCACCCCCGGCGGTAATATAAAAGTGGGTATTAAACGCCGTATTCGCACCCAGGTATATTTGGCCCGGAAACAGTTTATAACCCAGCGATAGAGCGTAATAGGTGAGTTCGCGCTCCTCGTCACTCAATAACTCCACCGTACCGCTCAATAATTCGTAGCTGGTTTTATTGGCGTCGCTAATACCGTAAATCGCCTCGACAAAAAAATCTTCGGTAATGTGATAAGCGATATTGGCACCGGTCACGGCGCTGCTGCCAAAATCTTCAATGCCCAACACGCCACCGTATACGCCGATTTCAAAATTCTCGGTATCGAGCATATCCTCACTGATGGCGCGGCGTTCGATATCCGCCCCCACAATCGGCTCCAGCGGGTCGTCGCTTTGCCCGCTCGCTGCCAGTGGTGCCAGGCAGCAACCGGCTAAAAGAAAACGTTGAATCCAACTCGCCATTCGTTTACCTCATCGTTGTTCTCACGGGTGGTGAGCAGGTAGTGGTTGGTGTAATCCAGGCGCATAAAAAAGCGGCGCGACAAATACACATAAGTACCCAGGCTCGCTTGCAGCACGGAGTCTTCCCTATCGACGGTGTCCACCAAGGTGGCGCTGGGGTGAATTTTTATACGCCCGGCACCCAGACCAATATAAGGCGATACCCGCCAGTCCGGAAACGGTTGATGGGTCAGCCCGCCGGCGATAATTTCGCTGTCGGAGAACTTACCCGCTTGCTGGGCATAGCGCGCCTCAATGGTTAAGTGCTGAGTAAAGCGGTAGCCGAGCGTTAAGGTTGTGGAATCGGCGCCGCCAAAATCGCCAAAGCCCGCCCCCACTTCAAAGCTACCTGCCACAGAGTCGGCGCGCGAAGCGTCGGAAAAATCGGGAGTCTGGCCGGTAGCGTCTAAGGTCGCCAGCATCGCTTCGCGTTTTACCCAGCCCTCGGTGCCGTTTTCAGTTTGCACTTTAATCCACTGGGTGCGGCTTTTAAGCAGTGTGATTTGCTCGCCTTTTTCCAGCGCATGAAAAATTGGATAACCGCGCCCAGGGCCGGAGTAAACGTCGATATAAACTCTGTCGACGGTCACCACTAAAGGCGCGGCCTGATCAAACCAACCCGCCTGCACCGGCATCGCTAAACAGGCGCCGAGGGCCAGCACCAGGGCTGTCATTGTGTTGCCAGTTGTTTGCATTAATCGGGCACGTCAAATGGGTCGTTATAGTATTGAGCACCGATATCCAACCACTCGGCAATCAGTTTTTGTTCGTGTGCATTGAGCAGGCCGCGATGGTCAAAGGTCGCGTCTTCTTGATCAAAGCGGTTCATGCGGTTAAAAAAGCCGCCGCTAAAGCGCGCCCCGGCCGATGACATTAAGCGGCTCACAGGCACACGCACCAAAATAGGAATTGGGTTGCCCTCGGCGTCGAGAATCAGCTCGTCTTCTTCGTCGCGCTCAAACTCTCCGCTTTCGATCAGCACGTCCTGCAATACCCCTTCGACCACCTCTTGCTCAAAGTGCGTTGCCAACAATTTGCGATACGAGGTGATATGCGGGGTGTTGTTCTCGCTGGCGGTTAAGTCTAACTGGCCCGCCGGAATCTGTACAAGGCCATCGGTATCGACGGTATTGTGACAACTGGTGCAGGTGTTATCGGCCAACAGGCTGCCATCCTCGGCCAGTTCCAGTCGCGGCTCATCCCACAGGGGCTGAATATGTTGCGGATAGTGAATCACTGTGCGGCAGGCGGCACTCCAGCGTTGCTGGCACAGCTCGGTGGCGGGCAGCTTGGCGGGGTCCGGCGCAGCGTAGATATCCGCATAGCGATAGCTGATATCAGGGTCTTTGGCGCGCACGGAGGGGTCGGTCCAGTCATCGGTAAACTCGATATCCACACTGGGCGTGCGAACACCGGCAATACGCGCGTAGACTTCGGCCATGGTTTCACCCATATCGGCAAACAGGGCGGGCTCGGTATTGGGGAAGGGCTGGCCGGTGGTTTCGGCCCCGGTATTGATGGACGCGGGCCCGGCATTGGCGCGGCCGTGTGGCACGGGCGAGCCATCTTCATGGCACCCTTTACACTGGAAGGTTTCGCCCGGGCGCACCTGCAACCAGTGCTCGTGCCGATCGGAGATACGCTGGCCGCTGGCATCCACCACCGACACGGTAAAGGCAACATCGGCCGGCACCAGCGTTTTGACCGAACCGTCCGGCTCAATGGGGACGTAGCCTAAAATTTCTTTAAACCGCTGCGCCCCGCTAAAACCAAAAGCGCTGCCGGGAAAGTTGAGAATGTCATCCGGCGGCAGCGACACCGCTTTGACCAGGCGCAAAAAACGCGCCGGGCGCTCGGCGGCAGTGGTTTGCGCCGGGTCGCGCAGCGCACTCAAGCCCTGAGCACTGCTGTCTTCACCATCGATGTCATACACACTGCGTATATGCAGCACCCCCAGGCCCTCTTCGGCCAAATCGGCATCCACTTCGGACGCCAGATATGGCGCCGGGGCGCGCGGCTCCAGGGTGATCAAATCGGTGTAGTAGACATCTTCGCGGGGCACAATGACCGGCTGTTGCAGGTTGTCGTCCAGGTTGTACAACCAAAGTCCATAAACCGGCGGCGCGGGCTCAAGGGCCGGCTCCACGGCTAAATTCTCCTCCGTACAAGGCAGGTAGCGCTCGGTGCTACCGGCCTCTTGCGGGTCGGCGGGCTCGGTTAACCGGCACTGGCTCCAGCTCACCAACAGGCGATTGGTGCCATCGTTCAGAGGCGCCAGCGCGGAAAACTCACCGTGGCGCGAAACACTGCCGTCAATCATTACCGGCAAGACCGTTAAGGTATCCAGCGCGGCGGTATCGGCCTCGGTATCCTCTTCATTGAGTGAGTCCACCGAGCGGTTGTCTTCGACATAGTCGCTGTGGTTAATGGCGAGCATATCACCACCGAGCAAATTCTCGCGCGGTTTGTAAATACCCACCAACCGGCCATCAGGCATGAGTTCTGGGTTAAATAGCCAGGGCGTTTCATCCTCCAGGCGGGTGTTATAACCGTAGTGCAGGCGCAGATCGGTGCCGTCGGGGCGGGCGGTGTAGTAGCTGACGCGGTTATTGTTGTAGTTGTCGGCGCGGGTAAACAGCAGGCGGCCACTGTTCAGCAGCAGTGGGTCCCACTCGTGACTTTGGTTGTATGACAGCTGGCGAATGTCCGAACCGTCGTCATTCATAGAGTGCAACACAAAAGCCGGGCCATCGCCGCTCTCGCTCTCGGCGGCGTATTGGGCTTTGTCGTCATCCAGTAAAATAGCGCGGCTGCGCACCTGGCGGGTAGAGGCAAAAACGATACGCCCATCGGGCAGGTAGCGCGGGTTTATATCGTCGGCTTGCTCGGCGACGATATCGGAGTCTATCACCCGGCGCAGTGTATCCAGCTCCAGGTTGTACTCCCAGATATTCCACTTGGGCTGTTCGTCCTCATCGAGGTCTTCAATCTCCGGCGCGCGCATGGCAAACAGCAGGCGATCGCCGTCGGGGTGGGCGCTCAGATCTTTGACATCCACCTCACCCTCGGCAAACGCGCGCGCACTGATATTGGTGGTGAGCGCATCGTCGGTGGCCCGCTCTTTAATAAACAGCTGCGCCCCGGGGTTAAACTCATCGCGTCGAAAGGGGTCGGGCGGCAGCAACTCACCGGCGTCATCGCGCGGTAGCGGGCGCTCGATGTAGGCGATGGGCAAGTCCACCACGACCGGGTCGGGTGCCTGCCCGCCGCCAGATACGCCACCCCCGCCTCCGCCGCCACAAGCGGTTAAGGTCAGCACCGCCAATGCCGAGGCAAAAATAGGCGCGGCTCGATCCGGCAGGCGACGAGCGCGGGGGCGATATAGTGGGAGCCTCGTCATGGGTGAGCCTTCTCCTGGCGGCGTAAAGTTATCAAACGTTCGCTATTCTAGCGCCACCGGAGCCAACAACTGCGGCTATTTGGCGGATTTGTGAATGGGTAGACACCCGCAGCAGGTTTGAACACTCAGGTTTCCCCGCTGCATCCGCCTATAATAGGGGCACCTCTGAACAATAGTGTGGTACCTCTGGCTTACAACGCAACTCGCAATCTAGGCGCTACTTTGAGGGAATGTCTAGACCTTCCGAAAAGTAGCAACGACGAGTGCGGGTTGCGCTTGAGGTCTCGCAGAGGCATTACTCTATTATTCAGAGGTGCCCTAATACCTATTCTATACACCGTGGAGCCGGGGAATGTCCCTCACCCAACGATTTTTACAGCGGGCGCTGTGTCTGAGCCTGGCACTGTGCAGCCTGCAGGCAGTGGCCGGTGCGCGCGAACAAGCCCTGCAAATACACTCCCGGGTAGCCGGGGTGCCGCCGTCCGAAGCCGTACTGCTGGAGATGACCAACCATATCGACAATAACGATGTGGCCGCCGCGGTGCGCCTGGCGATGGACAACGACGGCTTCTACCGCGCTACCTTAAAAGCCATGGCCACGCCCTGGACTAACCGCGACCTTACCCCGTTTGCGCCTCTTAACGACTACACCGCCACCGTTATGGGGCTGGTGCGCGACGAGCGCGACTTCCGCACCCTGTTGTATGACGATGTCCTGTACACCGGCGCGGACAACCTCGGCCTGCCCCCCTACAGCAGCGCCAATAACCAACACTACCAAGCGCTGGAAACCGCCGATGTCGCCTTGGTAGACGCTCTGAGCGCGAAAACCCAATCCAGCTTAACCGCGCTGCCCAGCGAGGCCACCGCCGGGGTCATAACCAGCCGCGCCGCCGCCAAGGCCTTTTTTGTTGCCGGCACCAACCGCGCGATGTTCCGCTTTACGCTGCTCAACCACCTGTGCCGCGACCTGGAACAAGTGCACGACACCACAGGCATACCCGATCGCATCCGCCAGGATGTCAGCCGCAGCCCCGGCGGCGACAGCCGGGTGTTCCTCAACAACTGCATAGGTTGCCACACCGGCATGGACCCCATGGCGCAAGCTTTTGCCTATTACGACTACGAATACGACCCGAACACAGACCCGGACGCCGAGTTTGGCGCGATCCACTACAACCTTGAGGGCGAAACCGACCCCGCCACCGGCACCCGGGTAGAGGCCAAATACCATATCAACGCCGGCACATTCGCCCCGGGCTACGTCACACCCAACGATGAGTGGGACAATTATTGGCGCCGCGGCCCCAACGCTATTTTGGCCTGGGACCCAACGCTGGCAGGCGAGGGGACAGGCGCAAAAAGTCTGGGGCAAGAGCTGGCCCACTCCGGTGCTTTTGCCAGCTGCCAGGTGGAAAAGGTATTCAATCAGGTGTGCCTGCGCCAGCCCGGCAACAGTGCCGACCGCGCCCTGGTAACCAATGCCACCGCCAATTTCGCGGCCAGTGGGTACAACTTAAAGCAGGTGTTTATCGACACCGCCGATTACTGCAAGGGTGAATAATATGGCGGCGATCAAATCACACCTGAACACAATAGCGAATTACCTCTCTCACTGGGCGGGTAGCGGCGCCGGTTACCGCTCGCCCCACAATGCCATAAAGCGCGAAAAGCGCTGCACACCACTGAAAGTTACCGCACTGTTGGTAGGCGCAACCTTGCTAGCCGGCTGTGGCTCAGACAGTGGCGCACCCACCACCCCCAACGTCAACCCGGACACCGGCAGCGGCGGCAACACAGGCATTGAGTACGACGGCCCGCCACCACAAACCGACGATATACAACTGTTTAAACTCAACGTGTGGGACAATCTGGCCGCGCCCGAGCGCTGCGGTGAGTGCCACGGCGCCGGCGGCCAGCAACCGAGCTTTGTGCGCAACGACGATATCAACGAAGCCTACCGCATTGCCGAGCCCCTGATCGACCTGGGCACACCGCAACTCTCGACTCTGGTGAGCAAAGTCGGCGGCGGCCACAACTGCTGGCTGGACAGCGCCACCGCCTGCGCCGATATTATCGAAGGCTATATCACCAGCTGGGCCAGCAGCGTCGGCACCCTGACCAACGAAATTGTTCTGCTCCCGCCCGAGGAGCGCGAGGTGGCCGACAGTAAAAACTTTACCAGTGACCCCGGCGCGTTTAGCACCACCGTCTACCCACTGCTGAGCCAATATTGCAGCGCTTGCCACGCCGAGAGCGCCCCACTGCAACAGCAACCCTATTTAGGCAGTGCCGATATTCAGGTCGCCTATGAGGCCGCGCGCAGCCGTATCCGCCTCGACAGCCCGGCCGACTCGCGCCTGGTGCAGCGCCTGGCGCTGGAGAGCCACAACTGCTGGAGCGGCAACTGCACCAGCGACGCCAACACCATGTCGCAGGCCATCACCGACTTTATCGCCACCTTACCGGTCACTGAGGTAGACCCCAACCTAGTCATCAGCAAAGCGCTGCAACTGGGCGACGGCATTATCGCCAGCTCCGGTGGCCGGGTAGAGAGCGACCTGATCGCCAAATACGAATTTAAAGCGGGCGATGGCAGCATCGCCTACGACACCAGCGGCGTAGAGCCGGCGGCGGATTTAACCCTATCGGGCGACGTGGAGTGGATGTCCAGCTGGGGGCTGCGCCTGACCGACGGCAAAGCCCAGGCCGCCACCGCCACCAGCCGCAAACTGTTCGATTTAATCACCGCCACGGGCGAATACAGCATTGAGACCTGGGTGATTCCCGACAATGTCACGCAGGAAGAGGCGCACATCGTCAGCTACTCCGGCAGCACACAGGTGCGCAACTTTACCCTGGGCCAAACCCTGTACAACTATGACTTCTTCCACCGCAGCTCCACCACCGATGGCAACGGCATGCCCGCCCACTCCACGGCGGATGCGGACGAGCGCTTACAAGCTAGCCTGCAGCACGCAGTGATCACCTTTGACCCGGTAAACGGCCGCCGCATTTATGTAAACGGCGAGTTTACCGGCGATATGGATGCAACCGAGCCCGGCAACCTCAACGAGTGGGACTCAAGCTACGCGCTGGTGGTGGGCAATGAGGTCTCCTCCGACCGGCAGTGGCTGGGCAGCTTGCGCTTTTTAGCCATTCACAACCGCGCCCTCAGCCCCGAGGCAGTCGCCGCCAACTACGCCGTGGGTGTGGGCCAAAAGTACTTTTTGCTGTTTAACGTCAGCGAACAGGTGGGCCTCAGCCAGGCCTATGTGGTATTTCAAGTGCAGCAGTTTGACGACTACAGCTACCTGTTTAGCGACCCTTTCTTCGCCAGCCTGGGGGACGAAGCCATCCCCACCGTGGCGCTGGAGGGCATTCGCATTGGGATTAACGGCCGCGAGGCCATCGTCGGCCAGGTATTCGCCGCGCTGGATACCGAAATAACCGCCGCCGCGTATGTGGATGGCAAGCAGGATTTATCCCGCCAGGGTGCGGTGATCGGCCTGGAGCAGGGCGCCGAGCTGGACACCTTCTTCTTAACCTTCGACCGCCTGGGCGAGCACGAATCCGTGCGGGTAGAGGCCGAACCGCCGGCGGCGCAACCCCCGGCCGATATCGCCGACCAGCCCAGTATTGGCATCAAAACCTTTGCCGCCATCAACCAGTCGCTCTCGGCCATGACCGGCGTCAGCCACAACACCGAAGCGGTATTGGCCACCTATCAAAAGGTCGAGCAGCAACTGCCCGTGGCCAGCCAACTGGACGGCTTTCTCGCCGCCCAGCAAATGGGGATTACCCAATTGGCCGTGTCTTACTGCAGCGCACTGGTGGACGACACCAGCCTGCGCGCCGCATTTTTCCCGGGCTTTAACTTCAGCGCCCAAGCCGCCAGCGCCTTTGACAGCAGCGGCCGCAACCAAGTGATAGAGCCCTTACTGGGCGCACTGGTCGCGGGCGAAATCACCGGCAGCACACTCGCCAACCAGCCCGACCCGGACACCATACGCGCCGAGCTAAACGGCCTAATCGACACCATGACCGCCTGCGGCGGCAGCTGCGACAACGCCCGCACCGCCACCACCGTAAAAGCCACCTGCGCCGCCGCACTCGGCAGCGCGATTATGTTGGTGCATTAAAAATGTTTTGACTTCGAAGTGGAGAACGCGGAACTGCTTGGGTTTATCGCCCGTTTACAACTGAGCCGAGCGGAGGCTTATTTTAGTGGGTAAGCAAACAGGGACAAGGTGAATGCCAAAGGCAGAGAAGGCAGCCTGGGCTGCGTTTGCGCAAGTATCGTCAGGCCACGGACAAGGTGAATGCTGTGAAGCAGCAGAGAAGGTGCCCTGGGGCACGGCGCGTCTATGCGGCCCTCGAAAATTTGTCGGAGGGAGGACACCCCGAAGGGGCCAGTTGTTGGGCACAGTTTTGACGTGAAGGGATTCACTAATGTCGCGAGCGCACGGACAAGGTGAATGCCGAAGGCAGAGAAGGCAGCCTGGGCTGTGCGCAGGAGCGACGCAGTTACTTTTTGCGTAAAAAGTAACACGCCAATTAAGGCGTAAATAATCAGGGATAGTAAGTAACTCGCAACGCTCGGCGACACGGGCATCTATAAACAAAGGCAGGCTCAGGAGCCACGCTATGCGTAAAACCAAACACCCCCTGCATCCGGACGCGCCGCTAAAGCTCAACGACCACGGCCGCCCCATTACCCGGCGCGATATGATCTGCCAGGGTTTTTACACCGGCGCCGCCACAGTGGTGGGTGGCTCCGCGTTTAGCTTGTTTGCCAACCCGCGCCAGGCCGAGGCGGCGCTGTCGTCCGATTTGGCCGCCATGCGCGACGCCTGCGGTATCAGCACTCAGGGCGCGGGCAAAATTCCGTTTATCTGTTTCGATTTGGCCGGCGGCGCCAATATTGCCGGCTCCAACGTACTGGTGGGCGGTGCCGGCGGGCAAATGGATTTTCTCTCCACGGCCGGTTACAGCAAGCAGGGCCTGCCCGGCGATATGACGCCCCAGAGCGGCCAGGGCAACTTTATTAATCAGGATTTAGGCCTCGCCTTTCACTCCGACAGCCAAATGCTGCGCGGCATTTTAGAACGCATAGGCGCCGACCGCGCCGCCAATATTAACGGTGCAGTCATTCCCGCTCGCTCCGAAAACGACACCGGTAACAATCCCCACAACCCCATGTACGGTATTAATCGCGCCGGGGCCGGTGGCTCGCTGCTGTCACTTATTGGCTCGCGCTCCAGCGACTCGGGCGGCAACTCAATGGCCCCGGAAGCACTGATTAACCCCGAGGCACGCCCCACCAAGGTGGACCGCCCCAGCGATGTCTCTGGCCTGGTGGACGTGGGCGATTTAGTCGGCCTGCTCGAGCAATCCGACACCGTGGCGGTGATGGAATCCATGGCCCGTATCAGCAACGCCAAGCTGGGTGCGGTCAATACCGGCAGCGTGCGCGATACGATGTTAAAAGACTTAATGCGCTGCGGCTATGTCAAAAGTGCGGACCTGGCCGATCGCTTCGGCGACCCGTCCGCCATTGACCCTGTGGCCGACCCGGACATTGTCGGCCCCGCTGGTATTTTTACCTTTGACGAGTTCGACTCCGATGGCGAATTTCGCAAGGCCGCCTCGGTCATGAAACTGGTGATGAACGGCTACGCCGGAGCGGGCACCATTACCATGGGCGGCTACGACTATCACACCGGCGACCGCGCCACCGGCGAAATTCGCGACCTGCGCGCCGGGCGCTGCATCGGCGCCTGTTTAGAGTACGCCGCCCGCATCGGCGTGCCGGTTATGATTTATGTATTCTCCGACGGCTCGGTGTTCTCCAACGGCATGCTGGACGAATCCGCAGAGGGGCGCGGCAAGGGCGTATGGACCGGCGACAATCAGCAAACCGCCGCCAGCTATTTTTTGGTGTACAACCCCAACGGCCGGCCCGGTATCGTTGGCGGCTCGCTGGAAGAGCAGGCCATCCACCAACAACTGGGCTACATGCGCCAAAGCGGCGACGTGGAAACCGCATCGAGCCCGGCGGCCAACAATGTGAATTTGTTGGTGGAAACCTTGGTGCTGAATTATATGGCGCTGCATAACGAGCAGCATTTATTCCCCACGCTGTTTCCCCAGCATGGGTTGGGGACGTCCACTTTGATGGATCGGTTGACGGCGATGAATCCGATTGTGGATGGGGGGATTGGGAATCCGGTTTAGGTTTGCACCTGCCGGTGCGGGTGGGTTTCGCCCTTGGGGGCGAGTGACTTTTTAGCGGTAAAAAGTCACCAAAAAGCCGTCCCCCCGAGATCTTCGCCTTCGGCTTCCCTCGCTCCGGTCGATTTTGAGGGTCGGAAAAAATCGCGGTCCTCGCGCTTTTCCTTAATCGCGCGTCCATGCGCGATTAACCCCCAAAATAGGCCTCCGCTCGGCTGGATCTAAGGGGAGTTGGGTGCGGTGCTTCGTAGTATAATTAAGATCTGGTTTGAATTGAGTAAACTGTCTCCGGAATTCCGTAAAAGGGTCTTTGGCGCATCGATATAGTTTGGGCGCGGTTTACGTTGGCGGCGGCAAGAAAATATGATAGCTAGCTCTACTAATTTTCCTCTGGTGAGTCAGGTTCTTGAGCGCTCGCTGGTGCGGCTTAAGAACAGCTGCGCTCGGATTAAGACACATTGTTTGGCTTCGATAACTGTAAAATAAATCCTTTAGAATCAGTGGGTTATAAAATAACTAGTAGTATTCGTCTTAATATTAAATATTGTATAATATGTCGTTGTGCAATAGAATGTGCAAAGAGGTGTGCAACACCCTAAAACAAGACGTCTTGAGCTGGGAGCAGTAATGAGTAACCATATATCGGTCAAATTCTTTGGCTTAATGTATTCGGCTGTCCCTGACGAAACCTTTGCTGCGAAGCTGTCTGATTTGCAGGAAAGGCTTCGCCGTTATTTTCCTCGTAAAGAAGTTCCGGTTATTCAGGGGTTTAAATTCCATGTCAATGAACGTGGTATCCCTACTCAGCAGGTAGAAGAGACCCATAGGGAGCTTCATATGGTTGATGCCCATGGTTTGTGGGGCGTTAAAATTGGTAATTCCGGAGTTGCTTTTTCAACTGCAAGATACGTTTCTTATGATGAATCAGTTGCTTTCATAGAAAAAATTGTGGATGTCATTACAGAGGTGCTCGGTGTTTATCACTTTTCGCGAGTATTTTTACGCAATATTAATTTATTTAATCTTGTTGAGGGTGAGCAAAATCGTTTTGTAGACATAAAGAAGGAGAGCTACTGGGGGCGCCAGGAGTTTGACACGTTAAAAGACAATTTCATGTGTAATGGTGCTTCCACGAGACACGAATACTATTCCCAAGATTATAAAACGCAAATTCAGTTAGCCAGTGGTGTCGTTCTGAGGAATCAAAGTGAAATACCTCAAGATGAGTGGGATATATGGAAACTAAGGGGCGCAGTTCCGGTTCAGAATGAATCTGAGGCAAAGTTGCTTGTGGATATTAACGCTGCTCGCCATGAGGCGCCAGTGAATGATCCGAGGCAACAAAACAATGTTTCTGAGTACAGTTGGGATGCTGTAAAGCGATCGCTTGACGAGTTGCATAACATAGTAAACAACGTTTATTTTGATATTACTACAAAGGATTGAAACTATGTTTCTAAAAAAATCTGCAGCCTTTGCTCTAACTACATCTGCGGCTTTTTCACCGCAGCTTTGTCAGGCAGAGATCACGCCTGTTGTTATGGTTAGCGAGTCCTCTATGCCTCAAAGGGTTCCTGACGATTTTTTCAACATAGCGATGGAAAAACCTGAAGACGTGGTCGAGTCAAATTCCAAGCCTGAACCTCTTGGCGCCCTTAAAATATACAAAGAACTGAAAGATGATTTTGGGGTTTCGCACACCGAAATGTCTAAGTGGTTAGGTGTTACTAGAAGGTCCCTCTACAATTGGAAGTACGATCCTGAAAAAGCAAAGAAAAATGGCCCTAGGATTGAAAATCGTTTAGTTGCCTTGTCTTTGTTAAAAAATGAAATGGAGCCTGAGCATCGTCCCTTGCTTTTCAAAGTTGCTTTCAGCCCCATTTATGGTGACCCTAAGTTTGGTGGTGATATTTTGGATGGTGCAGAAAGCAACCAGTTGCTTAGCTGGTATGACAGCCTTTTCTCTAAATTTGAAGCATACCGTTCGACTTTGTCCTCCAACGAAAAAATTGGTTGAGGTAGGGTTTGTCGAGAGAAGTCTTAATCGAGCAGGGGTGGAGAAGGCATAGCGTTATTTCTATGTCTGAAGATAGTCTTAAGATTCTTTCCCCAGAATTGCCAGAAAAAATTATAGGTATGGCTTCTGCCCAAGGGGCAGTTATTCTTGTTGCTTTATATGACTGTGGAGTTGTGAACGGATGTTTTGATCAAGAGCCTTGGGTGCAGCTTTTGGTGGCAGTTCCTGCTGAATTTAATAAAAATCTATCCAAAGGACGCAACGCAAGACGATTACATTTCCGTGTGACTAAAGACGGTGAAGATCTAAATTTTGAGACAAATGCCTTAGGCATTAGCCAAGTGAGTCGTGAGCTGCTTCTGAAGTTAAAAATTGACGAGTCATATCGCTTAGGTGATACATCTAAATCCGATTTAAAGCAGTGGCTGGCGGAACGATACAGGCAGGATACTTGGCCAGACGCCTTTAATGCTGCCGTGAAACGGCGTGAAAGGCAGCTCAAAAAACTATATAAGCGATACAATGAATTCGTTGGAGGCTTGTATTTACACCTTCACTCTTACGAAGAGTTATCAGGTGGTAAATATACAGTTTCTATTATCCTTGCTATCGAATCTGGGAAGTTGAGAGCTCTTGTAAAGCATATACGAGAGGCTCGTCCGGAATTTAGCGAAAAAAATATTGATGCTGTTCTGGCTATTTTGTCCAATGAAGTGCTAGCTGCATTTGGGGATTCTGTTACGTTTCGTGAAGATAGGACTAATCTGGTACATGGAGTGGCGATAGAAGTTAAAGAGGAAAATAATATTACTCTTGACGACCTTCGACATTTTTCAAGATTCTCACCATATGCCCTATCAGAGTTTGGAACTGGCAATCCTCTTCCCGCTGAAATGACCCCCTCAAAAACTTAAGAAAGACCGCGTCCCAGGGTTAGGCTGAACTTGCTACAGTTAGAATCACCGGGGAATCACCGGGGTCAGATACCCTCTTGAAAATCAAGCTTTGAAAGCGGTATTTTCGCATTAAAATGGGTTTCTGACTTCACGACACCGTAGATCATGTGAACCAGCTTCCTCATACTGACCCCAATAATCGCTTTAGGTGTAAGTCCTCTTACCTCGAGTCTTGTTGATGCGGCAATGATGACGGGGTTGAAGCGTTTGGCCACCATGCCGGGCATAAAAAGGGCTTTCCTCGCAGCATTATGTCCAGTACGTGACAGACTGCTTCGTCCATTAATCGATGTTCCAGACTGTTTCTGCTTGGGTGTGACGCCTAAAAGAACAGGGGTCAGGTCTACGATTTATGATAGTCACCGGGGTCAGGCCTTACATTTTACACTTCGGCGTGAATTGTAAGACCTGATCTCGAAGGCTTTTGACTTACATAAGAATAAAATATAGTCGGGAATCAACCACCATACCTCCATTGATCACAGCTAGATAAATAATTCAGATCTTTAACCTTTCCCTGTTGAGTAAGTAATATTTCCAATCAATCCTCAATTGAAAAACTTTTATTCGATTACTTTTCTCTCTAATGTGATTTATAAGTTTAATTTTAGCTGACTCTTCAATCCTTGCACCAAGATATACTACTCGAACATTGCGTTCATCAAAGGCATAAAGGCCCGGCCCACTACTTTCACAAATAGTCCCAGAGATCTCATCTGCCATACTTTCATTGTTTTCGTATAATTTTCGATAGAATTCTAATTCGTCATTACTTACGAGCCTTTTAACAATACGAAATTCCTTTTCGTACGCCCAATGCTTTGACTTGGTATAAAAGATGCTCGGTATACAAACGGAGTTGGAGTTACTATTAACTCGAAAAGGAACTTCAGGCCTCACGTAGCCACCGGGGTCAGGCCTTACATTTGACTCTTCACTATGAACTTTAATTCCAGCCCCCAATGTTGCGAGCTCTACAACGACTGCAACAAAGTAAAACTAATTTCGGTTGTATCAGCATGATGGACAATGAACTGGGCGCTTTTATAAACATACACCTTCTCTGGTTCATAATCTAACGCCACCTCTTGGGTAAATGCGTCTCGTGCTAATCCATCTTTAAACTCACGATATGAGAACTTAATTTGCCCACTAGCCATACCTGCGTAGGTAAGGCTTGATACAAACCCACTGTTATAATCAGGGGAGAAAATTGTGGCAGTATTTGTTAGCTCCGGCTTAGCTTCGAAGTCAGCCATATGCATCGCCATAGTACTGTCGGGCACTGCTTGCCAAGTCCAAGAAGAGGTCCAATATAACGCGTTGGGGACAATCGAATTATTGGATATAAAAATACCACCCGGCCTCTCTTGAGCATTTACAACAAGACTCCCCTTGCTAGCCTCATAAAATTTACCATCTTCGTGCTCGCGCACCATTGTATACTTTCCCGGTGCTGCAACTAATTCTCTAACTTTACCCCTATGGGTTGTATTAGCGGTAATTTTAGTTTGAAGTATAATAATATCGCGCTCTAAAAACGATGCGGAAGACGTCATGAAGTCGCCCACATTAACCGTTCGCATAATCCCTTTTAAGTAGGTCTCATCTTGAGATAATGGTTTGCCTAGTATTGTTTTTACCCCACTAGCACAGCCCGCTAGCGCTAACACAAACGTTAAAAATAATCCGAAAGTAATTCTATTCGGCATCAGTCCACTTATTAATCGATCAGCACTCATCCATTAGTCTCCTGTATTAAAAACAAAGAACTTCATCACTATGGTCTCAGCAGCGGGTGCAAATCTTGAATTGTGAACCCACCATACTCAACCGACTCCAAATGAAGTTAAGCCTTTTAATCCACACAATGCAAAGACCAAGTACGATGATTCACTCATTAATATTTTTGCAATGAATTAGCTAATTGGAAAGGTAGGGGAAAGAACTGCTGCGTAACACCTGGGCTTTGCCCTTTATTATTTCACCTTCCAAACTGGCTAAATCTGGGGTTGTGGTGCCTGCCTTCTGGCAGGTTGGGTGATCAACCATAACCCTACGCGCTATGTGGCTTACTGTGCCATGGCGGGGCGGGTTTGGCAACTGGTTGAGAATAAGCGGGGTCGGTTGATACTTATGGCGCCATGATGGATTGGGGACGGCGACCTTGATGGATCGCATGACGGCGATGAATCCGATTGTGGATGGGGGGATTGGGAATCCGGTTTAGGTTTTTTGCCTGCGGCGGCTTGGCGTCTTTGACGCTTAGGGGTTCGCCGTTTGGCGGTGGGGTTTGTAGCACTAAGCGAGCTTTGCGTTAAAGCGAAAATTTTATATTTCTTTTTTGACAATCGCCCTCTGTCGCCGGGCGGGGCGAATACCTTCTTTTGACGTGAAAAGAAGGTATCAAGAAACACGCCCCAGAGATCCCGCCCCTTCGGGGTTCCCTCACTACTGTCAATTTTAGAGGGCCGTATCGACAGGCCTTCCCTGGCCTGACGATACTTGCGCAAACTTCCCTGTTTGCTTACCCCCTAAAATAGACCTCCGCTCGGCTGGATCTAAGGGGAGTTTGATTCGGCGCTTCGTAGCAAGATAAAGTGTCTAAGTCGAATTAAGTAAAACCACAAGATTTGATCTACTATAATTACGTTGGTAATCGAGCACATTGGATATAGAGAGTGTATTGACTACGACCATCTGTCACCGTAAGCTTTAAATTAAAGCTTACGGTGACAGAGCAGAAACCTCTTTTATATCAATAGGTTAATAGAGATTCAGGCAGGGGGCAAAATGAAACAGAAAGGTGCGTTCACACAATACTTCGAAGTTAGAGGTAATGGCGTTGCTCATGCCGATATAAACCGGATGATGAAAGACCCTGATCTAAAAGCTCGCTTGAAGAACATGTCTCGCTCACAAGATCAAAAGCCTACTCCTAAGAGCCACTCCACAGCCTAGCCAATTCAAATGACAAACGGACTTGGATTTGCCTTATTAGCTTCTATCACCTCGGGTTATGGCTATATATACTTCAGCTATATCTGGCGCTATCGTTTTGCGAGAGAAAACGGCTACAAGCTGTATTTAGTAGCAATAGCCGTCGGGTTTATTTTTTTATTAATTGCCTCAGGCGTTTTTGAAATCACGTATTGCCTCACAAAGCTATTATCTATTGAGCCCATTTTCGTACTTTCTGAATCCGTTGAGTCACTATTAATCGTTATGACATCTTTATTGATTTCATGCGGCGTGACGATTGCTACAAATAGACTAATACCTCAATATGAATCAATGGTACGAGCATGGAAGAATGATGATTTTGATAGAATCTGCTACGAAGCTCTAAATAGTTTAAAACCCATAGCAGTAACACTTGAATCCCGAAAAGTTTATGTTGGCTTGATTACTGATACTTTAGCTCCCGATCAAGAACGAAGCCATTTAACAATACTTCCCCTGCACAGCGGCTACCGAACAAAAGATGAATTAAAATTTACGCTTACCAGAAGATACGATGTGATTTTCGATTACGTTCTAGACGACAATGAAGATCATCCAGAATTATTAGCTGATTTTCAGATCGCTATTCCAAGAAATATTATTCAAACAATTCATATTTTTAATGATTATCTTTACGATGGAGAGCTTCCATCAAAGTAACTAAGCCAGAATGATCTGTTTATTTTAACGGCGATGAATGCGATTTGTAATGGGGGGATTGGGAATCCGGTTTAGGTTTTTTGCCTGCGGCGGCTTGGCGTCTTTGACGCTTGGGGGTTCGCCGTTTGGCGGTGGGGTTTGTAGCACTAAGCGAGCTCTGCGTTAAAGCGAAAATTTTATATTTCTTTTTTGACAATCGCCCTCTGTCGCCGGGCGGGGCGAGATCCTGCCCCTGCGGGGTTCCCTCGCTCCAGTCCATTTTAGAGGGCCGTATCGACAGGGCGTACCCCAGGGCACCTTCTCTGCCGCTATGCTGCATTCACCTTGTCCATGCCCTGACGATACTTGCGCAAACTTCCCTGTTTGCTTACCCCCTAAAATAGACTTCCGCTCGGCTGGATCTAAGGGGAGTTTGGTGCGGTACTACGTAGTATAATTAAGATCTGGTTTGAATTGAGTAAACTGTCCCCGGAACTCAGGTGGTATGCCATTTGACGACAATAAAGGAGCGAAAGATGTTGCCATTTAAGACGGTATCTGTCCCCGTAATTCCTCTTGTTGAAAAGCCATAAAAAAATCCGATTCCATGCCTGAAATCGGATTTTCTACTAGGCCACGCTGTACTTCAAATGCTTAAGTGAACAGCATTGCGCCCCTTGGGGCGGCCTTTTTATTACTTGGTGTTAGTATATTTCGTCCACTGCAGTCGAGCCGTACAGAGCGCCTGCGCTGCTTTCTGTAGACAATGGGGGAGTGGTCAAAAGACCAGCCTCAGCATCATAGATCGCGTCGCATTGGGCTGCAGACAAATGCAGCGATGGTACTGTGTAGCAGCCGTTAGATTCAGGCTCAATAATATCGCCAGAGAGGGGGCTGTCAGAGGGCACAGCCTTTTTCGCAAGCATCTCGTAAGGCACTATGTTGCCGCCAAGACCTATAGAGGCCAGCGGGTTACCACCCCAAGTATCCGCGATAGCGATCTGAGCTGATGATCCTGCATAAACCCACAGTACACTCGATGACGCGCCCTCTGGTGAAAATCGAGTGATATTCAAAGGAGTTCGGGGTTCATCGCTCTTGTCGCCCTTAAAGAAGGTGACATTGATAGAGCACTCACCCCGGACCTCGATCATTTCTGAGTCAGAGTGCTCGGGAACGCGAGAATTGTCGCAATCGGTATCCGTATATGCAGCGTCATAGCCTTTGGCCGGTGCAGGATCTAGAAGATGCAAGAAAGTGCGATGCTCCAAGGCGACCGTAGATTCTCCGGTGGGTACTCGGAAAATCGAGCGCTCATTCTCTTTGGTGTGAATGTCCACGTAGCCGCCTTCGGAAACGTCAAAGCTCAGCTTTATCAGGCCAGGGCTTCGAACATCAAACAGAACATCGACCGCGCAGTTTTCGGCAGCGTCAGTAATGGAGAGTATGTCTCCGGCAATGCTGGCGTCACACCCCGATGTGGTGGCAATTTCGGGAACAAAGCCGGGATTTGCAGCTACCTTCAGAGTTGCACTGCCGCCGCGAGGGATCACGGCCTCACTCGGCACAATGCGTCCCCCCGAAGAACCTACAGTGGTGCTTGGCAGCGCGGTAACCAAAACAGTGTCGTCAGTCTCTGGCGATACATGAACAGTGGCGGTGCAGTCGTCGTTGACCGACTCAAACACAATCATGCCTCCGTCCGCTGAAGCGCCGCAGCCGCTAATATCTGCCTCGTAGCCAGCCATTACTTCGAGCGGGAAGCTTGGTTTTTCGCCGGTATCAACGGTAAGCAGTGGCAAATTGACGTGTGCTCCGTATCCAATCACCTCGATGCCTACCAGGTGTCGCGACGAAGAGATGTTCTCACTGGGGCCGCCGTCGGTGTTGCACTTGCCAAGAGCTTGGTTATACCCGCCCTCGCAGCCCTCCACACTACCAGGGTTGGCTGGGTTTTCACCGCCAGGGTTGGCTGGGTTTTCACCGCCAGGGTTGCTATTGCCGCTATCACTGCTGCCACCGCCACAAGCAGCGAGCGCCAAACATAAAGCCGACAACGCAAAAATATTCGTATTTTTCATAAGATACCTTCCTCGGTCTCAGCAGAATCACCGGGGTCAGGCCTTACATTTCACACAATGCAAAGACCAAGTACGATGATTCACTCATTAATAGTTTTGCGAAGAATTAGCTAATTGGAAAGGTAGGGGAAAGAACTGCTGCGTAACACCTGGGGCTTTGCCCTCTATTATTTCACCTTCCTAACTGGCTAAATCTGGGGGTTGTGGTGCCTGCCTTCTGGCAGGTTGGGTGACCAACCATAACCCTACGCGCTATGTGGGTTAGTGTGCCATGCAGTCTTGGGGTTGGCAACCGGGTGCTTTCTGGCGGAGGGGCGAGGGATTACCGGACCGGCTGTGTCTGAGATAACAGCACTGCATTAAAGCACTAACCTACCGGTTATTTTAATAAGCCTGTCGCTAGGGCGCGGAAGGCTTCTATGGCTTTTGGCAGTACGTCTTTGGGGGATTCGCTGGCGGCGACCCAGAGCGCTGCATTTAGCGCCGTGCCGTTTAGCAGCCTGGCGGCCGCCTCAATGTCTACGGGCTTTAAGGTTTGTTCCTGAATCAGCTTTTCCACAATAGAGATAGTGGCCTGCAAGCAACTGCTCTGGCTGGGCCATTGCGAGGGGTCGCCTAGCACAGCGGGGCCATCCAGTAGCACGATGCGCTGCACCTCGGGGTCTAGCGCTTTTTCGATGTAGGCGGTTCCCTCGGCCAGCAGGCCTTCCCAATCGCCCGAGGCGCTATTGCCCACCGATTGCGCGTATTGGGCCATTTCCGAATCCAGCTGTTCTACCACCGCCGCGAACAAACCGCGTTTGCTGCCAAAGCTGTGGTACAGCGCCCCCCGGGTAAGGCCCGCCGCGGCGGTTAGTTCATCCATAGACGCTGCCGCGTAGCCATGCTGGGCAAATGCCTGGCGGGCTGCGGTAATTAACTTGGCTCTGTTTTGACGGGCGCTTTCATCACGTTTATTCATGGCGGCATTATCCCACAAAACGGTTGACATACGCCCCGTATGTGAAGTAATTTAACATACGCAGCGTATGTTAAGGCCACCCTCGCACCAAAATCAAAACACATTCCGGCCCCAGACGGCGAAACCCGCCGCGATATACCCATCTCAAAAGGTACACACATGCAAAATGAAGCAGTATTTCCAGCCAACCGACACGCCTTATACGAGGCCCACGGCTATTCCGCCGCCATAAAGTCTGGCGACTTGTTGTTTGTTTCGGGCCAGGTAGGCAGTCGCGTAGATGGCACCGCCGAGCCAAACTTTAAGCGGCAAGTAGAGCTAGCCTTTGAAAATTTAAAAGCCGTGCTGGCCGCCGCCGGCTGCACCCTAGCCGATATTATCGACGTGACAAGTTTTCATACCGATCCGGAGAATCAGTTTGGGGAGATTATGGAAGTAAAGTCGCAAGAGTTCAGCACCAAACCTTACCCAAACTGGACAGCGGTGGGCGTAAATTGGCTGGCAGGCTTTGATTTTGAAATCAAAGTGGTTGCGAGAATAAAGCAAACGACGTCAGATCATTAATTGTGAATCAAACCGTTCTGATCCCTTGAGTAATCGGATTTGTGGGTGTTCACGAATTGCTCTTTGTTTACATTAGACTGCTAACTGGTAAGTACGCCCCGCCTTTAGCTGACACAGATTTTTGAACACCCTCCTAGCCTCTCGTCGACAAATAAGGCCTTTTGTCGTTATTGTCAGCTTGAATAATTAATGGGTTTATCGTTCTGCAGTATTGGGAACCATAATCAAATTGATGCTATTTGTATTTTGTAATCCGAATCTCTAAGGTTTAATCCGAAATTAACAAACGGTTTTCTGTTGAATTTTCCTGCCATGTTATTTTAATAAAGGATGATTTCACCCTGTATTAACACGATTTTTTAAGATACTGAATTGTAAGTGACATATAGTAAATTATTACCTTCTCCTTAAACTTAGCTTTATCCCCGACAATAAACGTAACTTAATGGATATTTTTAAAAAGAGAATTAAGGCGACACATTGAATCCGTCTGGTAGATTTCGGCGACAATCGTCTGGCAACGAACTCAATTGCTATATTTTATTAATACCTATATAAAACGTTCTCCCCATCATGTATTCACGATATATAGCTTGGTCTAGATATCGAAGTAATAAAGGCAAGCGAGAATGCTCGTATTACTCAACTTACATTATTTTTTGTTATTAATCTGTCGTGTCTTAATAACATATATAGTTAGGTATTTTAAATCTACAGGAGAAAGGAATGTTTAAGTTAAAAGTGGGAATGCCACTGGTCGTGGCCTGGTTGTTTTTGAGTCTTACTGCGTGTGGCGGAGGAGGTAGCAGCTCTAGTGGTAATTCAAGCAGTAGCCAAAGCACAGGTAGTGGTGGCAGTAATTCATCTACACCAACGGTTAAGACTGGAATCTTTACTGGTGGCTCAGTTGAAAATTTACGATTTGAAACGGCAACTCAATCAGGATACACCAACAGTGACAGTGAATTCACGTATGTTGATGGAGAAACAATAGCGTTTTATGTAGGTGATATAGAAATTGGCAGTGCTAGTGTTGCCGAAACAATATCTCCGTTTGATCTTGCGGGAATAACGGCACCAACTTTAGCGCCAGATATTAATGCAACCCTGTCTGAATTAGGAAATGCTGGAAATTTCGATGTTGTTGTTAATATGACAGTATTCTTACAAACATTAGACGCCGACAACGATCTAAGTAATGGCATTCAAATACCAGAAGAACTCCATACAATAGCCGCTGGTAAATCTATTGATTTTCATCAGTCATCCTATGACTTTCCTGGCGTTTATGAATTCCGAGTATTGATAGCCGAAGGAAAATCCTCTGGAATTTGGGGTGGAGTGAAAAGAATTATCCATCAAGGCATTGCAATAGAAAGTTTGTATTCGGCATTAAATTTAACACCTGAAATATACATTATAAGCAAGCTTAAGAGTTATACAGATATTGATGGTGACGCCGACAGTGTGGAGATAAGAACCTACAATTCTGACGATAATACGACGGTCTACGTACATGATAATGATAACAATGGTACTGAAGACTCCAAAACAATAATATCCTATAACGAATTTGGCAAACGAATTAGATATGAAGTTGAAACCAATGGCGATGGTATAATAGACGAAATAACCTTCTATACCTACAATGCCAGTGGTTACCTGATTGTTCGTGAAGAAGATGATAATGCTGACGGTATTATTGATTCTGTTTATCGTAACAATTACGATGCATTAGACAACCTAACGTCCTTAGAGGCGGATACCGATAATGATGGAATTCTGAATTATTATCATACTTATGAGTACAGCGATCGCGGTAATAGAATACTTTTGCAATCAAGACTCAGCATCGGTGGGGATGTCACTAGCCAGGTGACTTATACATATGATGACAATGATAATAAAATATTAGAAGAAAGAAGGATTGACCCAGAGGGCGAAGTATATTGGACGCTTGCTTATACGTGGGATGAAAATAAAAATTGGACCTCAATAGAAAGAGATGACGATGCCGATGGTACCGCAGAATATACGCGATATCGAAGCTATGATGCTAATGGGAATTTACTATTAGACGAAACAGATACTGAAAATGATGGGGCTGTAGATTATCGTATCGTTAATACCTATGATGGCAACAATAATCGTATCACGCAAGATGTTGATAACAATGGTGATGGGTTAAACATCCAGCATTATTGGTATAGCTACGATTCTTATGGATATTTAACAAAATCGGAACGAGATTCGGATTCTGATAACATTATTGATTATATTCAAACCTACTCTCGTAATGAAAATCTATCGACAATTTTAAGGCAAATCGATACTGACGCCGATGGAACTCCAGAAGAGGAAATAGTCTATGAATATTCGACAGTCTCCTGGAATATTTTTTGGCGATAATAATATTAGCCTGTAAAGAACAAGAAATAACTTGGGTCAGGTCTTTAACTTATTATCAATCAAGACTTATCCATATGCTTTGCGTTTGATTGGGCTGTTAGGAGGGGTGGCTAATAAGTTGCTGCGTAACACCTGGGCTTTGCCCTTTATTATCTCACCTTCCTTACTGGCTAATTCTGGGGTTATGGTGCCTGCCTTCTGGCAGATTGACTGATCTACCATAACCGCCATACGGTTAATCACGTGTACCCCCCCAACAATCCATTTAACTTCAGTATTTGAATATTGATAGAAGGCTGTATTCATCGACGGGAGGTTAATCGGTTTTCCAGAATAGACTTTGCTAGCATTCCTATCTGACTTAATTCAATTAAAAAATACCCGGCAAGGTGGGCAACCTAACCACTTTGCCGGGAGAAGATTCAGGGGTAAACGATTCGTTATTGAGTAATTAATGCAAGCTCAATATCTTGATTCAGCAAGACCCACCAAAGCTGTCTGTCGGTATCAAAACCTGCCACTGGCTCTGTACGACATGATTCTAATCGTGTAGGGGCTTCGTTAAGGAAGGCCTCATCGAACGCGCCCTCAACACGACAATCATGACTGACGAGTTCAGTCCATTGACCATCGATTTTCCACGCTAGCGTATGTTCGCTATCACTGTGATCATCACTTAACTGCAGAGACACTGCATAGGTGTCGGAGACGGCAGTAGCCAAATCCCATTCTTTCGATGCTGTGGGTGGCAGAACAACGGCTGGCTTCTCAGTGCCTGTCGCGCTAGAAAGTGGTAATCCAGTCGCAGCTTCAATATCCAGTGGGGCACCGTAGTCATCCTGATACACGCCAGTTTGATTTTGGGTGCCACTGATCAGAAGAATTTCAGAGGCCGTATTAGCTGCCGGTAACCAACTTAATGTAACGTGCTCTTTGAGGTCGAATGTGGTTTCGGGTATTACCAATTCTTCTGTTTCAAAATTAGGAATAATTCGCGCGGCGCTGTTTAAATTTGGTGTCCAGCTTTCATGCACCTGGAATAACCATTGGTAGGCTAAACGGGTAAGGTCCATCAGCGACTCTGCACGTGATATTCCGGGGGTGTAACTCATATCGCGAGTACGAGTATCTGTGCGATTAAATGTCGCGTTTTCACCACCTATTAATTTTGCAGTTAGACCACTGTCAGAAATACAAATGTCGCTGCGATATTCCGGCTGCAATACCATGACCGAGCGTGTACCCTCAGGAATTGAGGTAGGGTATATCAGCATTTCACAACGATTAGTCGATCGTGAAAATTTATCTAGCAGCGACCAATCGGCGATAAAGTCTTGATCTGCGTCGTTACTTTGTGCTGTGTGTGGAGCGAACCAGCTTTCGTAATCAACTCGAGTTCCGGTAAAGCTCAGCACCGAGGAGTTAACGTCAAAGTTCTGTGAGCCACCACTCATGGTTGCATTTTTTTGAGCAACGATGGCTTGCACTAAGTCGCGCTCGCCGTAACGAAATTCATAGCCTTTATACGAAGCGTTGCCTGACATAATCTGCGTGTAAACGTCCATCCGATAATTACCACCTGTGGGCGTCGAGCCCGAAGGTAATGTCGTTAAGATGGTTTTGGCACTAACCACTGATCGCTGATATTGATGTTCATGGCCCTGCACATAGATAACATCGTGCTCAGCAAAAAAATCACGAATGCGAGGCTGTACATCGTACACCCAATTGTCATCTTTTGTGCCATCGACAATCTGTTCACGCGTTTGACCGTATTTCGCACCAATTAGACCATCGTGGCTGGCCACAACGATATGATCTACATCATCGCGGTGCTCAAGTATCACTCCGGTAATCCAGTCAAAAGCAATTGGCAAGTTATAGTAGGCCAAACCAATAATAAGCACATTGTCCCGAATCACATAGTAATTCACCCACTCATAACCATGCATGTGGACAGCATCTTCGGGAATAAAATCGCGCATATTCTCGATCCACTCCACGGTATAGGCATAGCTAGTTTCATGGTTGCCCATGACGGGTAGAAAGGTCATACCTGAATCTCGGTATGGCTCTGCAACACTACGCCATTCATTAAATTCAATCGTAGAGCCGTGATCGGTAAGATCGCCAACCGCAATTACCAAGTCGACACCCGCTTTCTGCTGATGCGCTAACACTTCGTCCATCGGGTGCATAGCCACATGCGCCTGATTGTCTGAGTCAGTGCCTCCTTGTGTATCGGGTAGCAAACCTATTTTGAACGTCGATTCTGGCGTTGGCGCTTCTACTTGGTCTTTATCTGTTTCAGTTTCTGTTTCGGTGTCCGGTATAGCATTTTCGCTATCTTTATTAGAGCTTCCACCGCAAGCACTAAGTAGTCCTGTCAGTGCAAAGCAGGCAAATATTGTCCAAATTTGTTTAGTCAACATAAGTCATTCCGCTTGATAATAGTGAGTTACACTCCTAAACAGAGCGTGGCGCGCACATTAAAAGCTATATAAATGACGGTTGATATTATATTTGGTTACAATTGGATGAAGAAACAGTAAGAGCTAAACCAATGGCCTAGTATTGGCTTACCTGGCTGTAAAAGCTCCACAGTAGTAGCTCCTCAACGCTTTAAGCGCTTGGATTTTCGGGGAAAGTTTACCTAATTAGGTTTATAGGCCTTATTGTACTTAATGCTTAGAATTTGACAGGAGCTACTTAAGACAAAGATGCCTTGATGGCGAATTTCTCATTACCCGCATCAGATTATTCAGCGCGGTGCGCGCCGGATGAAAATATTTTTCACAGAAGTTAATTCTCAATAATACTTAGAGCTTGTGAAGTCATCCGGGCCAGACCTTTCATTTCACACAACTCATAAACCCTAAACACAATAGTTCGTTCATTTAAATTTTTGCTTTAAGTGGGCCAATTGAAAAAGCAGGGGGGAAGAACTACTGCGTAACATCTGGGCCTTGCCCTTTATTATTTAACCTTCCTAACTGGTTAAATGTGGATTCATGTGGTTAATTGCGCCATGAATTTGCGAGCCCCCTATTCCCTTTAAAACCACCGTATTCAAGCAGTAGCGGAGATCGAAGATCCAAGTCTTTTTGGGCGAAACTCCCAAGCCTAAATCTCACCTCTTTAGCTTTAATAGCAACCAAAGTACTTTTTGGGGAAATGTGCACCCTGTTTACGGTGGGATGGGTAATTATGGTGCGGCGTTGTCTAAACCGCTTAATCATTCGAGTATAAATATTATTTTGTAGTCATATTGGTCAACCAAAACACTTATTTGGGGATAAATATCAGCATTAACCTCCAAAAATGCGCCATTTTGTTTCACGCCTGTCACAAAATGTTAATTTTTGCACAGCATGGTAGCCTATTTGGTTTACAGAACGGTATTAGAGCAACTACCATTCAATCACCGCTAGTGGTTAACCGTTAGGAAGACAAGGTTGATTGCCAGTTGTGAGCCTTGAGCCTTTTCCTTGGAACGCAAAGGTCTCGATGCCCGGTATGACTGATGTGAAAAACAATAAATCTAGATTCGCAATGTAAGACAGTTCTGGTTTTTCGTTTTGCTGTTCCGTTCAGTGATCTTTTGAGTCAGACGCAGGTGAGTCTTAATGATTCGCCAGGTCGTGACAATACTAATAACAATCTCGGAGATTATTCCCCATGAAAAAAATCATGCAAATTCCCTCTGCACTAAAAGTAATGGCTGGCGCTATCGCGCTGTCAACCGCCGGTGTGAGTTACGCCGCCGACCCAGTATCCGTTAGCGCTTCTAGCGATGACGGCAACACCCCAGACAATACCCTCGATAACAGCTTGTCTAGCCGCTGGTCAGCTCAGGGTGACGGCCAGTGGATCGAGTATGATCTAGGTCAGGTGTATTCTGTGGATACACTTGAAATTGCGCTGTACAAAGGCGATCAGCGCACTTCCACCTTAGACATTCAAACCTCAGCTGATGGCAACAACTGGCAAACCGTTTTCTCCGGCGAGCAGCCTTCCAGCACTAGCAGCCAACAGACTTTCGATGTAACCGACAGCGATGCCCGTTACGTCCGTATTGTAGGCTACGGCAACAGTTCAAACGACTGGAACAGCATTACCGAAGTTGATATCGAAACCTCTACCGCGAGCAGTTCTTCTTCATCGTCCTCAAGTAGCTCAGCGGGTTGTGGTAGTTGCGGCACCAATGTTACCGCTTCGGCCAGTACCGATGATGGCAATGTAGCTGAAAATGTTCTGGATGGTGATTTGAATACTCGCTGGTCTGGCAATGGCGACGGTGCAATTCTGGAATTGGATTTGGGTACTAGCCAAACCGTTGGCAGTGTCGATATCGCCTTCTTTAAAGGTGATGAGCGCAATTCAATGTTTGAAATTCAAACCAGCGCCAACGGCTCAAACTGGGACACCGTTCTTTACAGTGCCGTAAGCAGTGGCAACACCACCTCACTGGAAAACTTTGCCGTGGAAGAAAGCGAAGCGCGTTATGTGCGTTATGTCGGTAACGGCAACACCGCTAACAGCTGGAACTCGGTTACCGAAATGAGCGTCAGTTCAGAAGGTGGCACCGACGGCGGTGGCGACAATGGCGGCGGTGATAACGGCGGTGGCGACAATGGCGGCGGCGACAACGGTGGTGGCGATAATGGCGGTGGAAACAACGGTTCTGCCAGCATTCCGTCAGACTTGATGAGCAACTGTAACCAGTGGAAAATCACTTATCCCGACGGTGTAGAAGATAAAACCCTGTGCGGTGAAGATAACAACGAATACTTCTACGTAAACACCGAAGGCAATGGTCTGGTCTTCTTCGCACCAGTTCGCAGCGGCAATGGCACCACACCCAACTCTAGCTATATTCGCTCAGAGTTGCGTGAGCGCGAAGCAGATGGCAGTAAAGATATTTACTGGACCACCTCAGGTCAGCACACTGTGTACGTTAAGCAAGCGATCACCCATCTGCCAATTGTTAAAAGCCACTTAGTTGCCACCCAGATTCACGGCAACAAAGACGACGGTATTGACGATGCTTTGGTTCTTCGCCTTGAAGACAACCACTTATTCCTTAGCTTTAACGGCGGCAAGCTGCGCAGTGATGTAACCGTGTCTAACGACTACAGCTTGGGTACCGATCACGAAGTAATCTTTGATGTGGTTGACGGTAAGCATTACGTTTACTACAGCGAAGATGGCAACCTAGACAGTGCTTATGCCTCAGGCAATGCGAGCCAGTACCTGGTACGTGACGGTTCTAACGACTACGTTATGGACCGTAGCTACGGCGAAGCTTACTTCAAAATTGGCAACTACACACAAAGTAACGCCGATAAAGAAGGCAGCGAAACCGGTGACCCAGATAACTATGGTGAAGTGGTTGTCTACGACTACTGGGTTGATCACCAGTAAGAGTTGTCGTTTCCGCACTTAGCGGAAACTGATTCGAAAGCCTCCCCGCCGCTTATTGCGGTTGTGGGAGGTTTTTTATTGTTTGCGTTTTCTATACTGCCTAAGTATTTCCCGAATAAACCGAATAAACCAACACACAGCCATTGGTTACACTGTCGCGCCTATTGCGGTTGCTTAATGTAGAGTTAACCGGGAATCTTCGTTTGTTCTGTTCCATTTTTGGCTATCGCCGCTTTAATTTTTTTCAACACAGCATCCACATTCGGCTCTTTTTATTCAACAGCCTATACACCCTCATTGGCTGGCCCAAAAGTGAATTCACCTTCGGCTAAAAACCGCCCATAATTTACGGGGGCCACTCGGTAAACGTTGAAAGGCTTTAAACTATAAGAACTTACTGTTAGCCACGAAATTTAGCCTGACAGAAGGCCAATAATTTAACGTGATGAATTGAGCTATGAAGAAGGGAAGGTGTTTTAGAAATTATGCAATGTCGGCGGTCAAACATTTAAGATTTAGAAGCCGAAATTCACACTGACCCTTGGCAATAAGGCCTCGGGTCAGTGCTTACTGCTTTGCAATTTATTGCGGATTCAAACCCAATTTTTCCAGTACCAGGAAGAAGTTTTCACGACGGTCTTCAATACCGTCAACTTCACCACTGATTGGGCAAGATGAATCCGGGCAACCGCGGTTAACAATACCGGAGATGTCATCGATAAACTCGGTGCCCTGCATGCCACCATCAACATAAGCTTTTAGTTCTGTCAGGTAGTCCCAATCACCGTAAGGACCGCCATCTACGTTGTAGCCTTGTACATCGTTCACCCAGTAGAACAGACCTGCAATCCACTTGAGTTCTTTGTGCTCTTGCGAGGTACAGATCAACTGCGGATTTGAACAGAAATCTAAGTTTGCGTATAGCGGGTCTGCTGGTGCTGGTGCAACATTGATACCTTCCTGAACCGTACCCACAGTGGCAGGGTCAACATGGCTGCGCCCCAAAAAGTGGTTAAGCGTACCAAAGTTCTGGCGACCTGTGGTTTGAATTACACCACGGCCCCACCAACCACAACCTTCAACAGACTTTCCTGCTGCACCATTGTGAACAAACTCACCCGCTTTTTGGCCCACATAGACTTTACACTCATCACGCTCCCAAGCTTGCTTGGATGTGTCGATGCGCTCAGGTGTTTCAGCACACCAGCCACCACCGAAATTCCAGTAGCCGACAGCGCCATTAACCAACAAGCCGGCTTCTTCCAGCACCGCATCCGGCGCAGCAAACAGCGGCGCAGGAGCACCGTACCAACCAGCATGTGTTGTCGCCGTCACTTCCATCTTGGGTGCGAGTGGGCACGAATAAGGATGGTCTTCACCGGTGCTAGGGTTAACACCATAGCTGGCATAGTCTTGCTGCAGCTGGCCGCAGGAAGAGCTCAGCGGGTAGTCCACCGGATCACCGGTACCAATCGACCAGTTGTTTTCATCACAGGCATTGTAACGAATGGTTTCTTTCATGCTTTGCGAGAGGAAAGCGGCGATGGCGACTTTTGCATATTTGGCATTGGTGGCATCGTCTGCATTCTCATCGAGCAACCAAAGTTTTTTGCCGGCAATACCGACGTTATGCATGGAGCTTAACGCCTTCAGGTAGTCGTTCCACTTGTAAACGGTCGACGGTGCGTAAGAGCCCTGAGATACCTCATACAAGAATGCCTCTGTATTCATTGTTTGCTCAACGGATAGAAGCGTTGAGTTCAATGAAGCGTTTGAGGTTAGCTCAAGATTATCGTCCACAGCACTGCCTTGACCCTCGTAATACAAAGGAACAGTTGCCGTCGCATAGTCCGCTATCTTGTCGCTCAAGCTTGTGCTGTCAGCATCAAACAGAACCGCAAATACATTGTGGTGTGCCGCGTGACGCAATTTACGCTCCGCAGAGGTTGTACCCAGAAAGTAGCTACCGGCTTGGGCTGTTGGTACAGACAACAAGGCAGGTGACTCAATAAAGTCGGAGACTTGTTTAACAAATCGCAATCCATTGTCCCACTGATCCGACGTTAAAGCTGCCGTCTCTGTCGTCTTGACGAAGGCGACGATGTCAGCGGCGTTGTCGCCACGGTACAGCTCGAAAGAATACAAGGCGTCTGCAGCTGCTTTAGAGGCGGCATCCCAAACACTGCGGTAACCTGAGTGGTAATCGTTGGCAAAGCTGCCAATGGTCAACTCCCAGCCGAAGACAGCGTTAGGTGCCATCTCGTTGAGAATTAGATTGTAGGCTTGTACCACGCCTTTAGCATCGTTGCTAAGGTCGCTTGCATCGATAGACGCTGTGGTAGCAGATAGTGCCGCTTGAACATTTACAGTACCTAAAGAGGCGCCTTTGTCCGCCACAATTGAGTCGAGCAGGTCACCACCAATAACCACAGTTTTGGAACCGGCGTTTTGTGCAGTGGTAATAGCGGCTTCAAAAGCATTGGTCAATATTGCAGTACTGGTAACACTTGCAATAGAAGCTGTGATGTCAACAATTTCAGGTGCCGTTGAGGGTGTGGCGGCGACAACTTGATTTGGCCAACCGGCGACTTTTAGGCTAACCGGATCGGTCGGGTTCGGCATAGAAAGCAAAGCCGGACCACCTTCAGCAGTACCATCACAATTAACCACGTGCTCCCATGTATCGTCGCTACCTGGAATCGTATCGGTGTAGTACTTTGCGCTGTAAGCGATATTGCCGTAAACCACCACTTGGTCTTTTTGTGCGTAATTCGCTTGCGGCCAGTTCGGATAAACAGGGTAGTCCTCACACAGCTCACCGACATCAACGCTACCCGAGCTTGAAGAAGAGCTGGAAATTGCGCTCGATGAGCTGCTGCTGGAAACACTGCTCACACTGGATGACGAGCTAGAGATAACGCTTGATGAACTGCTGGAAACGCTACTCACACTGGATGACGAGCTAGAGATTACGCTTGATGAACTGCTGCTGGAAACACTACTCACACTGGAGGACGAGCTGCTCGACGACGGATCACCGCCACAACTGGCGCTGCCCATTAGCTCCCAAGGCCCGTAGTCTCCCGCGTTTTGGGGGTTGTCACCGCGTGTCCACCACTTGGCTTCAAAGCGAAAGCCACCGGCGGTGACCTGAGCACCACCCGTATAGGCGACACTGGCATCCCAAGCGTTTGCACAGGAACTGCCCGTTGAAGATGAGGCGGAACTAGCAATAGATGAACTCGTAGAGGATACAGATGACATCGACGAAGCCGAACTAGAAGACAGGCTCGATTGACTACTGCCATCGCATTGGCCCAAACCGGTCCAGGCATTTGCATAAGCCCAGCCCACTCCAGGCTCGTAAGCGCCGCCGGTGGAGCACCAGCCGCCCACCTCGCAGCGAAAGGCCTCACCATTGTGGCGAACCAGATCACCCGCGGCATAAGTAGTGTTGGCGTAATCGCTGAGACTCGCGCAATCATAGGCCTGAGCCTGCATAGCAGCGCCTGTCCCCACGGTAAGAGACAAAGCTGTCAGTAGCTTACCTCGTATGGATATAGTCATATTATTGTTCTCCCAAGTCATTAAAGCATTGGTCATTGACGAAGTATCAATGCCCACCTCCATCAGCGCTTTACCGGCAGCGCTTGTTCGCCCATCTGGTCGTGCATACCCATTGATCTGAACCAACGGGACAACGTTGTCATTTACAGCCAAAAAAAAGCCGGCGGCTTTTAATTACATTTTCACATCTAGAATAAGCATGATCAGTATGCAAACACATAGATCTAAAAACAAGTCTTTTTGGCTAAAATACCAACAAAATATCTCTGTTGTGCCTTAAATCACACTGAATGGCTCTTTATTCAGAGTGCTTATTTCTGACTCCGACACAATGACAGCGTTGTCATTTCTTTGAACTTGTGAGGATTTATTGAGATCACCTAAAGCGCATTTTTTAGACAACTCAATGATTCGATAAGCCTGCTTATCCAATTTATAAAATTGATCTTTACTTGCCAACTTAGGGATCTTTAAATCAAACAAATACTTATTTAGAGTCTGACCATTTAAAGATTCCAGAGAAACATTATTAGCACCTGAAGGTTCTCTCGATTGAGGAAGCCCTTGAAATTTTTGCAGTACATAATCCGAAGGTGCCGATGAAAAAACTTGCTAAAAAATAACGTAGCTCATAAATATTAACCTCATTTCCTTGGTTATATAATAAAATTATTGAGCGATATACCCATTCAATAAATTAGTGTTAGCAGTCCATAAGAACATTCACTAGATAAAACTTTAAACTAATTTTTATTATTTCACCTTCTTGATTGGCTATATTTTTATATCAAATTTATACTTTTGGAAATTGAATATTGGTTTAATAACTCTGCGCACCAAGTGCGTTTAAAGCGCCACCGTGGGACGGCGCTATCTCCCGATTGATTCAAGTGACAGAAACACCTCAACAAGAGCCTATTTTATGATCGACCAGGGGCGCCACAATAGCCCCCTCTCTAATCACAAAGGCGAAGCTATGCGTCACCCACTAAATGTGCAAATATCTTTGGGCAGAAGGGTAGGAATAATGCCAAACTGCACCGTGTCTTTCGAGCAAGTACTCTCGGTAGGGGCATCCTTGCACAAAACATCGCCTGGATTTAGGTTGTCATTACCAGTAAAGCACCAAGCATGACCACCCGTAATAGTTCTTTTACAAGTGTGTTTAGTGGTACCAATCCAGTGCTTACAAACAGCATAGCTGTAGGTGCTAGCATTGCCTTTTAGTGCTTTTTCCGTCGCTGTTGTCTGGCACTTTTTCAGCGCCTCTTTACTTCTATCATTAACGGCATTGAGTATAGTGAAGTTACCCGATAGATAAACTTTTTTCTCATCGACACTGGCTTCTTGAGCCAATACATCACTTATACAATTGCATTGTTCTTCGGCCGCTTCGGCACTGAGCCCTAACTCCTGCTGATGATCGCTACAAGACTTCTGATAACTGGTACGAAAGTTTGGCGCCTCGCCGGCCAAACAACTCACGGCGAAAAGGCCGGCTACCAACGCGATAATTTTTTCCATCATTTATCTCCTTGAAATCAATATGAGGGGCGAAGCATATCGTACTTCTTCCCACGAAACGAACCTCTATTTAGGGGTAATTTATGAATCCAGAAACTCAGCTTGAATAGCCGAACCAGAATCTTTGTTAATTGTTATCTGTTTTATGAATGGACTACGCTTAAGTGCTCCAGTTGATTGAAAGTATCTATCCAGCTCGTTTTTTAAAACCTAAATGGTGTTTATATTTATGGATTTATCCGCCAAACATGGCTGAACTGGAACGATGCGCTGAAGTAGGTTTTGACTTGTTTCTTGCTGCGCGCCTATTATAGGATTTCTATAAGTTGATTTATACAGGGAGTGTTAAAAATGACCAGTTCTACTATGTCCATTCGCGATTACCTTAAGCATGTATACCCACTCGCACAGTCTGATTTAGACACTATAAGTGATGCTTCGGTAAATGAATTTTTCAATTCCCTGAGCTTTTACTTTCAACTTAGCCCGCAACCTATCGATGTTATTCCTCCGGGGAAAATTTCTCCACGTAATCAGGTCGAGTTGCCCCAAATTGGCGAGCTTTATTGGCCCTCTGTGATTAACCCGCAAGGCTTTTGGTGCCGTAATCCTTATGACCCTACCAACCCTCTCAACAACAAGTTTGTAAAAGGATTTGCATCCGGCAGCCGGGTAGAGGTATGCCACTCGAATGTCTACAACGGTAGCGCGGGTATCTACTACTATTTGGCTCCCGGCTCGGGCATTGCGGTTGATCTTGGCAAAACTCTTGTGGCCCGCAACAAATTAGATGTAATGCGCAAACTGGGTTGTAGCAACGATCAGATTGCAACGGCGCTGAATACTCCCGCTACAGCATACTGGCCTTACTACACCGGAGGCCAGCTACCACCGCCGGGCAGTCAGAAGCTCTTCAGAGATTTAGTCTCGAAGTATGTGGACCAATATGGTGTAACGACTGAAACGGCCCAAAACGCGATTATTGATGCAGCGATTGATGAGACCAATTACTTTTATGGCCGCGTCAACGACACTGGCTGGCAGGTGGATGAGGATAATTTTAATCTGGCCAAAAGCGCCGGCTACGATACTGTACAAATGACAACTCAGGCTAATATGAATAACGGCTGGGCGTTTGAGATTATCGATTTGCGCGTGTCTCCAGACAATAATTTGAAAACAACAATGACATCTTTAACGCAATATCACACGATGGTAAACCCGTTTAAACCTAGCCTTCATCAACCCGTGAGCAATACATGGCCATATTATAACTTATACGCCGCAAACACTTTGTCTGAAATTGCAAAAGATTATCCGTCTTATCAGGAGCGCTTCCCTTTTGCCGGGCCGGGTTATATTAACCCAACCCCAATCCCAATCCCAGGGTATCCACACTAAGTAGCCCTAGTGCTGACCTGTGAAGTCGCTCGCTGATTCTTAATTATTACATTCTCAAAAATCGACATAACGGCTCACAGGGCCCAATGCGCGGAAGTAGTACGACTTTCGTGCATTGGTATCCGCTTAACGACTTCGCCATATAACTTCTAATACTTCGGGCTCATTAAGCTAACCAGAACCCGCTGTACTCCCACCTACAGCGGGTTTTAGCAGGGTGGTGAGTGAGTTTCACCCATGCTCTACAGGCAAAGTTGCTCTCTATTGACTATCCTATATACTTTACTGAACAACGGTAAAAGCCCCAGACGAGCATGTCTATATGGATCGCACCCTACTACGCACCCTAGGCGACAATACTCGCGACTTAATCTACGCTAAAGACTTAGAAGGGCATTTTCTTTACGTCAACGCAAAACTCCTCCAGATGTCAGGCGTTGACTCTGCCGATAAAATGATCGGTAAAACTGACTTTGACTTCTCCCCCAAGGATTTAGCACAAGGGTATTTCGAGGATGATCAAGCGGTTATTCTTTCAAACAAGCCCCTGACCGACCGAGAAGAGCTGGTTTTGGATTCCGATACAGGGCAGGCCCGCTGGCACTCCACCACAAAAGTCCCGCTCACTGATAACGGAAAAGTTATCGGCATCATGGGGATAACTCGCGATATAACAGCCAGAAGACAGGCCGAGGAAGAAGCTAAAAAGCTGAATATTGAACTTGAAAAACGGGTTGAAGAACGAACCCAAGAGTTAAAAAAGCTCAGCGATGTGTTAGCACATGAACGAAATTTAATGCGCACCTTAGTGGATTCACTGCCCGATAATGTTTTTGTTAAAGATACTCAAAGCCGTTTTTTACTGGCCAATCAGGCCATTGCTCACGCCATGGGAACCACGATTGAACAATTGTTAGGCAAAACTGATTTTGAATTTTTCCCCAATAAAATGGCTCAGAGTTTTTTTGACTCGGAGCAAAAGGTAGTTCAAACCGGCAGGCCAGTACACCTAGAAGAGCCCTATCTCAACCAAGGAAAAAATCAATTAAGCTGGGTAATGACCAGCAAAGTACCTGTGCGAAACAGTGCGGGTAAGGTTATCGGTATAGTTGGAATAGGCCGAGACATTACCGAGCGGCGAGCCAGTGAGCTGGCATTACAAGAGAGCCAAGAGCGCTTTCGTAACCTGACAGAGTTATCCTCCGATTGGTATTGGGAGCAAGATAAAAACTTTGCCTTCATTAAACTGGCCGATCCAAATCATAAATCGGGTTACCGCCTCAACGATGTTCGCGGTAAAACCTTACAACAGCTGCCTCATGCCAAAGCACTTAGTTCCGATTGGAATTCACATCAAAAATGCATCAGCTCGAACTTACCTTTTCGCAATTTTGAATTTCAAGTCGTCGATGCTGAAGGAAACAACCGCTATTTAAGCTTAAGCGGTCTACCTAATTTTGGCGACGACGGGAAATTTGATGGCTACAGGGGCATCGGCTGCGACATTACCGAGCGTAAAACCGCCGAAGCACATACACAGTATCTGGCCACTCACGACAGTCTCACCAACTTGCCTAATCGAGCCATGTTTTTTGAAACACTAGACCTTGCCATTGACTCCGCACAGAGAAACCGACGAAAGTTGGCTGTGCTATTTATTGATTTAGACCGTTTTAAAAATATTAACGATACCCTCGGCCACTATGCGGGCGATACCCTACTTGTTGAGATGTCATCTCGTCTCTCGACCAGCCTACGCTCATGTGATGTTGTCGCTCGCTTAGGGGGCGATGAGTTCGCCATTTTAATACAAGATATTACCGATCCAGAACAAGTCGCTAAAGTGGCTCGCAAAGTAATTAATGCAACTGCCAGCCCGGCAACTATACTTGGGCAAGAGTGCCGTGTTACCGCCAGTATTGGCGTATCAATTTACCCCGGCGACGCCAGAGATACTCAATCCATAATGAAAAATGCCGATATCGCCATGTATCGCGCGAAAGACGAAGGTAAAAACACCTATCAATTTTATTCGGCGGATATCAGCACACGGGCATTCGATCGACTCACTCTAGAGAACAACTTGCGCCTAGGAATAGAGCGCGATGAGTTGTTTTTGGAATACCAAGCAAAACGCGATCTTAAGACGGGCGATATTTGCGGCGTTGAAGCCCTTATACGCTGGCAGCATCCGAAGTATGGCGTGATTCCACCCGACAATTTTATTCCACTGGCTGAAGAAACTGGCCTGATTGTGCTCGTTGGACGCTGGGTACTTAAGACGGCCTGTACGCAAGCAAGAAGATGGCAAAAAGACGGCTTTGCTCCTATTGGCATGGCAGTTAACTTATCCGTTCGACAGCTATATGACGGACATCTCGTTGATGATATTGCACAGGCACTCAAAGAATCGGGATTACAGCCCGAACTACTAGAGATGGAAATAACCGAAGGTATGGTGATGCAAGACACCGAGCGTGCTATCCGTATATTGCAGGCCATAAAAGGGCTTGGAGTTCGCCTGGCTATTGACGACTTTGGGGTTGGCTATTCCTCCCTTGCAAAAATTAAACGTTTCCCTATCGATACCCTTAAAGTTGATCGGTCCTTTATATGTGATCTTCCCCAAAATACCGAAGACCGAGCGATTGCCGAAGCTATTATCGCCATGGGACGAACCTTAAATTTAACCGTTATTGCTGAGGGGGTAGAGACCGTGGAGCAAGAAACCTTTTTACGACTGAATCATTGCGACCAGTCACAGGGGTTCTATTTTAGCCCACCCAAGTCTCCAGAAAAATTTTCTGAATTAATGCGTGAGCAAATCAACCGGCCACGCCAATTTTAGAAAGTCGCGCCTTGCCCCCTCCGTGACTCTTGATGAGTTTATTTCCAATACAACGGGGGCACAGAGCCCCGATACCAAAGTAACCTATTAAAACACCCTAAGATTCATTAGATATCATTGTTCACAACTTTCAAAACGTGTGCAATGTCACATACAAGGCAGACAAACCTTTACCCAAGTGGCATAGAAGATAGAACCACGTTATAGCTTAATTCGCTTTGTACCTCCCATTTAAAATATGATAAAAACAATGATAGTGATTTTTTATTTGTCAAAACCTTTTACATAATTCCAAAATTATATTGGCACCACTAAAACACGCTATATTTATGGTCTTTTTACGACCAGAAACATTACCGCGATAATATACATAACCAACCGTCTACAGAATTATTGCCAACTTAATGATCCTATTTTTGGATATTAAATATAACTAAAGCATCTACGTCTCATCTATAAAGCCGTACAGTTCTCATATTAGTTGTGAAGCAAAACAAATGGTAACGTTAAAGTGATCGAAAGAATAATTTTATTTAGAAGCCTGAAATAATTTAAAATGAATTCAATTCTTTATTTATAAAATTTTTTCTATTTATTGAAATTAAACCAACCTGTTCTTATTGCTTTTAGTTAACTCTAATAATTCCAATCATCAGTAACTCCAATAAACGCCCTAAAGAAAAATAGAAAATATTTTTTTACAACTTTGTTTTATGCGCCGCGAGTTAATTATTTTTGTGACTCCTGTCGCTAAGGAGGGCACGTAATGCCGTTTTGTTATTTTTTTTCATCACTATACTTCTCAGCAATTGCATCGCTGATGCAATTTATAGCACCAGCTATTTAATCGGTGACTTTCAGAAATCCGAAAAATAGGTTTTTTGTTTTTTTTGACAAGGATGCACTATCTGATCATTGATATGCGCCTGACAAAATCATCAAAAATAATAATTTATGCGGGTTTTATTTTTAGCCACAATGACAGCGCTGCCATTTTCGTAAAAAACGCTGCCAATGATGATTAAGAGTAACGCGTCTGATTGCGTGCATGTGTTAGTTGGTCAGCAATACACAGTGTAAATAAAAAGTTTCTACCGTAATGGAGAGCAATATAATGATCACTACAAGAAAACGCCGCGGACCTGCGGTTTTACTTGGCTTGGCAATTGCCGCGGCGTCTCATGGCGCAGCTGCCCAAAATGCCAGCTGCAGTTATACAGTCAGCAACGACTGGGGGACTGGCTTTACCGGCACCATTGATATTACCAATAATGGCAGTACCCCTATTGATGGCTGGAACGTCAACTGGCAATACACCAACAATGTTTTAACCAATAGTTGGAATGCCAACATGAACGGAAGCAACCCTTATTCCGCTTCCAACTTAAGCTGGAACAGCACGATTTCGCCGGGCCAAACGGTTAGCTTTGGATTTCAAGGCAACACTAATGGCAGCTCAGCTGAAACACCAATAGTCACCGGCGATGTATGCGGCGACTCCAGCTCATCCAGCTCCAGCAGTTCATCCAGCTCCAGCAGTTCATCGAGTAGCTCTATAAGCAGCTCTTCGTCTACATCCTCTAGCTCTAGCTCTTCGTCTAGCACTCCATCAGGTGATGGCAATTTCCGAGTGGACGAAACTGGTAATATCACCAAAAATGGCGATCTGTTTCCAGTTAAATGTTCGTCTTGGTTTGGCTTAGAGGGCCAACACGAACCGCCTTCAGCTGCAGACAACCCCGATGGCGCGCCCATGGAGTTGTATGTGGGTAACATGTGGTGGGTAGACTCCGGCCGCGATATTCAACAAACCATGGATGAGATTACCGCCCAAGGCATTAATACCATACGCTTGCCTATTGCGCCGCAAACACTCGATCCAACGGACCCACAAGGTATTGGAGATATTCGCGAAGGGGGTGTACTGAAAAATGCCGCATCAATTCAGCAAGATAACGCGCGTCAGGCACTGGAAGACTTTATCGTTCAAGCCGATCAAAATAATATTGAGGTTATTGTCGATATTCACTCCTGCTCAAACTATGTGGGCTGGCGTGCGGGTCGATTAGATGCCACCCCGCCTTACGTCGATCGCGACCGTGAACACTACGACTATACTCGCGAAGGTTATTCGTGCGGCCAGGTTGATGACGATGGCGTGATCGTACATGAGTATAACGAGCAAATGTGGTTAGACGACTTACGTGAAATTGCTGGTTTATCTGCACAGCTTGGTGTGGATAATATTATGGCTATTGATATTTTCAACGAACCATGGGATTACACCTGGGACGAATGGAGCACTCTAGCTGAGAACGCCTACGCCGCCATTAGTGAAGTCAATGATGATGTTTTGATCATGGTAGAAGGCATCTCTAACCAAACGAGTGATGGAACGGAAGTGCCTCACGGCGCGGAAAAAACCAACCCTAACTGGGGTGAAAACCTATACCCCTTCCAGGATGATCCACTCAATATCCCCAAAGAGCGTTTGATTTTATCACCGCATACTTACGGTCCATCTGTGTTTGTACAGAACCATTTCTTAGATCAAGCACAGCCTGAATGTGCGGACCTGGACGGCGATGCGGCAGGCGATGCTGAGTGTAATATTGTGATTGACTCAACACGTCTTGAGCCGGGTTGGCAAGAACACTTTGGCTATCTGCGCGATCAGGGTTACGCCATGATTGTGGGTGAATTTGGTGGCTATCTGGATTGGCCAATGGGTGCACCGCTGCGCGATCAAGAGCGCTGGGATCACATTGAGCCTGGTGTCGATGCGCAGTGGCAGGGCGCCCTCGTTGACTACATGGCAGAAAAGAATATCCATGGCTGCTACTGGTCGACCAACCCCGAATCGGGCGACACCGGTGGTTTATACGAACACGCCTATGATCCCGTATCTAACCCAGCAGGCTGGGGCACATGGGACGGTTTCGAGCAACGCAAATGGAACCTTCTGTTTGAGTTGTGGGGCGAAAATTAACCTCTCCCCATCGCAGCTATAACCGGGCCCAGTGCCCGGTTTTTTTCAAGCTAAAATCCTACACACTTCAAGACTCATCACACCAGATTTTGCGAGAATAGCAACAGGCTGTTCAGGAGAGCGATCAATATAAAATTAAAAGCTCGCCTTTTATTCCGCAAATTGCAACTAACCCTTTATTACCTAACGAGCTCTTTGTGTAGAGTACAAATAAGTTAAGCCAGATATCAAAATAAGCGCGCTTAATAATAAATAAGTTAATCCGCTTCCGGCCGGAAGTGAGTGTGTTGATCCCAGTGATAATGGATATACTTCACGGCTCACTGTATTTGAGGCTGCATCATTTACATTACCTACCGTATCACTAAAGGTACCGGCTCCAACTAAAAGTGTAACGGTACCGTTGGCTAAAGGTGTTAACACAGCGGTGTAGCTGGCACCCGCCCCGGTTAAATCAACTGCTGCATTGGTAACCGTCAGGTCACTTACCTCAAAATCTGTACTTAACTCGGACAGAGTAATAACCGCAGTTTGATCACCGTTAATGGGACCGGTAAAAGTCCCAATGCTTATGCTGGGCGGCGTACCATCATAAGTCATCGATACTTGATTGGAGGCAGTGTTGTCGTTACCTGCCGCATCGTTAAATGTATTAGCCGCGACCGATAGGGTAACTAACCCATCGCTTAAAGGAGTAAGCACAGCGGTGTAACTGGCGCCCGAGCCGGTCAAGGTGGCGCTAGCGTTGGTTAGGCTTAAGTCGGCGAGCGTAAAATCGGTACTGTTTTCCGATAGGGTAATCAGCGCGGTTTGGTTGCCGTTAGCAGGCCCGGTAAAAGCCCCAATGCTTATGCTGGGCGGCGTACCATCATAAGTCATCGATACTTGATTGGAGGCAGTGTTGTCGTTATCTGCCGCATCGTTAAATGTATTAGCCGCGACCGATAGGGTAACTAACCCATCGCTTAAAGGAGTAAGCACAGCGGTGTAACTGGCGCCCGAGCCGGTCAAGGTGGCGCTGGCGTTGGTTAGGCTTAAGTCGGCGAGCGTAAAATCGGTACTGTTTTCCGATAGGGTAATCAGCGCGGTCTGGGTGCCGTTTGCAGGCCCGGTAAAAGCCCCAATGCTTATGCTGGGCGGCGTACCATCATAAGTCATCGATACTTGATTGGAGGCAGTGTTGTCGTTACCTGCCGCATCGTTAAATGTATTAGCCGCGACCGATAGGGTAACTAACCCATCGCTTAAAGGAGTAAGCACAGCGGTGTAACTGGCGTCCGAGCCGGTCAAGGTGGCGCTGGCGTTGGTTAGGCTTAAGTCGGCGAGCGTAAAATCGGTACTGTTTTCCGATAGGGTAATCAGCGCGGTTTGGTTGCCGTTTGCAGGCCCGGTAAAAGGCGCTATGGCTATGGTCGGGGACAAAGTGTCCACGGCAATACTCACCGTATTGTTAGCGTCGGCCGCATCCTGGTTTGTTTGCCCTGGGCTCACTTCAAAGGCGCCGTTGCCAACGGATATTTGGGCCGTTGCATTAGAGTTGTTCGTAGGGGTAAAAGTCGCACTGTAGCTTGTGCCTGAACCCGTCACGCTGCTTAACGTTCCCCCGCTAACGCTGATAGCTGCGGCATTTGCCAGTGTGACCGGTTGATCAATAGTAAAGGTGATTGTCGCAGTGTCACCTGCAGCCACCGCCGCCGAGCTGGATGTGACCCCCACCGTTGGACGCGTGCCCATCAGCGTTCTCGTATTCAGAGCACTTGTGGTTACAGCGCCCGTAATAGCAAATTCATACTGATAAACGTCAGCACCACCCAACTCACTAGCGCGCCAAATAATGCCAATATAATCATCCGCGGCATAAGTGGCGCCCGTTGGGCCGACTTGGCTAATAATAACCGGAGCTGTATAGCCACAGCTTTCAATCGAAGCTACTGTCACCGTGGACCCTGGCATAATGGTATCTGTATTTGCTAACCAAAACTCACCTGCGACTAATTGGCTATTGTTTGCCTGATGCTGGATACGGGTGTTACCCGAGGCACCCCAGCGGGCCTCAAAACAAACATTAGCTGACGGACCAAGCTGTTCTGCGCTTCCGATGTTGCTTTGAAAAGCCTGAGCCGGGTTGAACAGACAAAACACTAAGGCGCATATTAATGTAAGGGCAATCGATGTAGATTTCATGTAAGAGCATTTTCCTTGTTTGCATCAAAACAACTCAGTGAGCCTAGTTATTCGGAGCCTAAAATAGACAAACCATTGGTGCTGGTCTTACAATTCACTTGCAAGTACAGTGTCCAAAAGGTTCCGAGTCAAAAATTCCGAGAGTGCTTTGACGATACGATAGAAGAGGGTTAACGTTACCTTGTGCACGCTCTTATTATCTTACCGCCCTAACTGGCACATTAGAGGCGACAAGATTTTGGCAGATTTAAAGATTAGCCACAATCCTTAGACTTTACTTTTTGTTCTTTAACTACCTGCCTACACCGCCGGATTAGACCACTTACGATTGACTGTTGTGTTCTACTTACTTTGTTTTGCGTTAATTACAAAATCCTAGTTTAAAACTTCGATTATTCCCCGCCCTTCTATCTGAAAAAACTTCTGTATCGCCCTCTTACTGGGCCTTGGTAGGTTACGGCTAGCCTTTACAACACTGGCACCGACGTTGCTTGATTGACATTGTCTGTGTGCATTTTCTATGTACATATTATTTTCAGTCAAAAGGAGACCACTATGTTGCCCTTAAAGACATTGTTAACCGCCGCGTGTTGCTCGGCAATCGTCAGCCAAGCCGCGACCGAGACTGCATCGATCACCATGTATAGCCTTGACGCCAAAGGAACCTCACAAGCTTTGGGTGAAATGTACATCCAGCACAATCAGTACGGTATTGTGTTTAAGCCCGAATTATCGGGGCTGGCACCGGGCGTTCACGGCTTTCATTTGCACAGCAACGGCAGTTGTGAGCCCAGTGAAGATGGCACACCCGGCGGTGCAGCGGGCGGCCATTACGACCCCATTAATATCGATAAGCACGGCGCCCCTTGGGGTGAAGGCCATTTAGGTGACTTGCCCGCCTTGTATGTATCCCAAAGCGGCGAAGCCACAAGCGCAGTTCTGGCACCACGACTGCAGCTGAGCGATTTAGATGAAAAAGCGTTGATTATTCACCGCGGTGGCGATAATTACTCTGATACGCCCCAAAAATTAGGGGGCGGCGGTAAACGTGTCGCCTGTGGCGTTATCGATTAACTGTGACAAGCGCAAACAGGCACCGGCAAAGCTGGTGCCTTCCCGAGACGGCTAGATTAATTATGTATATTGCATACTATAATGTACAGACTAAAACGCTCTGGCTTAAAACTTTCCAAAAGACTTAACGAGCCTAGCGAGCTTCACTCGGCTCCGCGTCTTTTACCTCACTCCACCGGCAAGGCCATCGAACCCAACGCCCCTCATACAAGCCGTGGCTCTGCCCGCGGTGTACATCTAAGGTTTACTGTTAAGCACCGACTGTAACTTGTGCACTTGCTCGGTGATTTCACTACCCAAAGGCGTGAGATAACCACCGTCGGGCTGGGTTACAAGCCCCCTTGTATAGAGTCGTTCGGCTGCGGCTACGGTTGCGGGATCGGCAGAATGTTTATGCACTTTAATGCCTTCTTGCGAAGACGATGAGTGAAATAGCGCGAGTAGGTTAAGTTCGTTGAGCTGTTCTTGGGAAAATGGCATAAGGCATCTCTTATTGTTGTATGGGTAGGCGCCCCTCCGCCGGGAAGAGCCCTCCTTAGTAAGGCTAGCATAAACCGACTCTACTTGGTTTTGCTAATAAATTGCAGCCTATTTCGTCACTATTAATGCCAAGCTCGCTATCAAGCCTGCCCATTACAAAAAGAGTCTTAAGCATAATCAATATTTTGAACTTACGGCCCTTCTCGGGGTGACTGCCATAGTGCCTTAAAAACACCCCTAATTACTGCCAATACAGTATCAATCAGGCAAACAGTGGGATTGGTTATCCCGCCTAAGAATCAGTAGCGGCCCGGCAATATCAGCATAGATAATTTTAATCGCCTCTTAATTAACGCTAAAAGATAGGTGAGTAATCTTTAAGCCATTTTTCTTGTGTATAATAGTTCACTATTCGTACTGACAGGGTCAGTAGCCACTCTAATCTTGCAGCCATTGAAACAAAAAGGATTATCAGGATGACTCAACTCAGCCATTCACCTTTATCTCGCTGGAGCGCTGGCACTGTTATGGCTCTGGCACTTATGGCCAGCGGCTGCAATTTAACTGGCCTGTCCTGCCAACAAACAGAAAGTGAGCTTTTGGTAAACGCAACTCATAACTATTTGTTTATTGATGATGCTAAAGATGGCCTCCCAGGCAGCGTTGAAGATGATATTTTAGGGGAGGGGGTTATCTTTGCTGTGAATGGCCAAAGCGGTTGGAGCCCCGCCTCGGGAAGCTATTCCGGAACAGTCAACGGAGTTAGTATTCCTACCGAGTCTGTTCCTCCCTTCATAGGCTTGGCAAATATGGAGAGCGCGTTTGCCGCTTACGACTCTGTTAACAATAACTGCCTTTTCAGCGACCTGCTGTCTAACCCGGATCAGGAGTTCTACTATATTAGCCCGGCGAATTCGGGCTTGATTCCTTCGGATACCGGTGAAATAAGCTTTTCTATCGACGGTGTGACCGCTTCAACAGCTGACCTCACCATGGTACTGGCCAGTTATACCATTTTGGAAGACGGAAGCTCTATCGTAGAAATCGGCTGTGCAGGAGCCGATGACGATGCCCCCTTGCCTGCAGAGTTTACCTCTGTGATGAGTGCCAGCTGTGGGTTTGTTTCCGCTCTGCCAATTTTCGGCCCGGTGGGTTTGGGTATTATGGCTGTACTGCTGTCTCTTATTGGTGTGGCATCTCAGCGCCGCAAAGTGCGCTCATAACTGAGACGGGTTAACTCACTAAACTAACCGTGCTTTATTTACCTACCGCCATACGTTTGGCAGCTGCGGCCCTCACCGCTTTAGCTGCCTCGACGCTCTCTGGCACAGGCTACTGGCTGCCACTGGTTTTCGCCATAGGCTTGGGTCACTATGCACTTGGCTACTACTACTCTCGGCAGCGTATATCTAACCTGGTACGCCGCCCAGGGGCAGTTATGCTAGGTGTAACAACCTTGGGGCTGGGAGTCCTATTGTTCGAATCCGGCTTCTCTTTAATCATTCTGTTTGGAATCCATCACGCACTTAATGAGGCTTACGGCAAACGTACTGAAAGCCCTGCAGCAGCCAAAGCACTGGCGCCGGTGCGAGCGCTTTTACACCTTCTCTGTTATTTAATAATTTTGCGCACCAGTCTATCGTTTCACACTTTGTCGATAGAAGTGCTGGGTACCGGTTTGGCACTGACCGTTATTTATTATCTGTATAGCCTAAACCGCCAACCCCGGACTGCTAGCCCCTGGAGCCAACACCAGGTGGAAGCCCTCTCTGTACTCGCGGTGGGTTTATCGATTTTTGTTAATATTAATTTTCTTCAGCTGGTGCTGTTTCATTTTATTTTGTGGGCATTTATTCCTATGCCCAAGCTTTGGGCCATCAGCAAAGCTGAACTAGGCCGCTATGTAGTATTTTCCACGTCCATTACCGGATTATTTTTGCTTATGTCGCCTATAGGCCTGGCAGGGCATTTCGGTTTTACCACACTCTATACCAGCCAGTTTTATTTTTGGTCTTATATTCATATTATCACCGCCTTTGTGCTTTCGAGCAGCCACCCTCGCTGGATCACCGAACCCCTTTGGGGCCCCGACTCTCGTTAACAACCGAGCAAGTCATTGACAGTAGATATTATCGGTGAGGTGCTAGGACATTTCCCGGACGAGCTAAAGAGTTGCCCAATAACAGGCTTCTGAAATTCACAAAATCGGAGGTTTTATTTATGGATTCGTACGGTAGCAGCGAAACCCAACTAAGCTCATAAGCCCGGCGAGTAAAATATAAAATAACGGAGAACCAACTGGCAATGCGGTAGTCTCACCTCGCACAATCAAATTCAGGGTTGATTCCTTTTGAATATTATAATCACCCAGTGTTCTGTCATCTTCCAGCTCAACCCCGGCGAAAATCAATTGCTGTTGCTCGGGTAAATGACTTTCTCTTTCCTGAATTTTTGACTTTACACTCTCAATAGTATCGTTAGCTTCAACATCTAAAGTAAATGTTTTGCCGGACTCATCGCGCACAAAAATCTGCATTGCCATGGCATTGACTGATAGAAATAGACTTAATAATACACATACGACTTTGACGGAAACACAGCCCATCGACTTTGATAGCATCAAGCTAACACCTCAAGCGATTCGTTAAGAAATCGGGCTGGTAATCTACGAATACAAATGTTGTATAAGCCACCCCATACGTTGAAAATTGTGCCACGAGTAATTATAAATTACAATTGCCCTTTTCCGGCCTATCGGGCCATAAGCAGCCCAATGCATCAATCGTGTCGCGTATGCGGCCATTAATACATAAAGCTGTAGCTAACTCTCATAAAAAAAGCGGCCCCAAAGGGCCGCTTATACGTCTGATGTAAACGCTTATACTTTAACGGGTCATGTTAGTTACCCAGGCCGGTATCGATGGCTTCGATTAGCTCACCGTCAGTGGTGTCACCTGACAGCTCCCAAAAGAAGGCGCCACCCAGACCTTGTTGGTCAGCGTAATTCATCTTATTAATGATGGTTGACGGGGTATCGTAGCTCCACCAGTTGTTACCACAATGTGCGTAGGCGGTGCCGGCAAAGGTACCCGTTGAAGCGCAGGTATTTTTCAGGACTTTATAGTCTTCAATACCGTCTTCGTAGGTGCCATTGGCAGGTCCTGTTGCTGTACCACCAGGTGCTGACTGAGTAACACCAGTCCAACCGCGACCATAAAAACCAATCCCAAGCAGGATTTTTTCTGATGGCACACCCAAACTCTTCAAGGTTTGTACACCGTTGTTGCTGGTGAAACCTTCCAGGGGAATACCATCGTAGGTGTAGAGTGCGGAGTGCGGTGCAGTAGGTCCTTCGGCAGTCCAGGCGCCAAAGAAGTCATAGGTCATCAGCATGTAGAAGTCTAGATACTGAGCTGCGCCACCGTAGTCTGCAGCGAGCAGCTTGGCCTCACCGGCGCCGATGGCAGAGGTGACCAATTTATCATCACCAAACTCAGCGCGCAGGGCCGCCAATAGCTCACGGTAGGCATCAAAGCCACTGGTGTCACATTCTAAACCGCAAGAGTTGGGATATTCCCAATCGATATCGATACCGTCAAAGACACCTTCCCAGCGTGGATCAAAGACTAGGTCGTAGCACGATTTTGCAAACTGCTCAGGGTTTTGCGACGCCTGACCAAACCCACTGGAGTAGGTCCAACCACCGAACGACCACACCACTTTTAGGTTAGGGTGCATTTGTTTTAAGCGTTTAATCTGACCAAAGTTACCGCGCACATCGTCGGAGTTCCAAGAGTCTGCAACACCATCTACACTGGTTTGTGCATCGTAGGCTTTATCGATAGCTGCGTAGGAGTCGTCCATTACACACTGACCGTTCTGCACATTACCAAACGCGTAAACCAGGTGGGTCAGTTTATCTGCGCTGCCACTGGTTTCAATATTTTTAATGTGATAATTACGACCGTAAATACCCCACTCGACAAAGTAACCAACGACCTTATCACCGCCAGTGCCGCCGCTGCTTTCGCCTACGTTAGCGCTGGTGACCGCGCTATCGGTGGCGCCTTCATCGTCAGTTACCGTAAGAGAAATGGTGTAGCTACCGTCGGCACTGTAGCTGTGGCTGGGGTTGGCTAGGGTGCTAGTGTTACCGTCACCAAAATCCCATGCGAAGCTAACGATGCTGCCATCGGCGTCATAAGAGCCGGTGCTGCTAAAGTCGATACTCACATTGGCGTCGACGTTGAACGGACCGTTTAACTGGGCCACCGGAGCCTGATTTTGATCCGCCGCAACCACTTCCACTTGTGTGCTGGCGGTAGCGGTTGCACCGTCATCATCGGTTACCGTTAAGCTAACCTGATAGGTACCGGCACTGGTGTAACTGTGCGCCGCGCTGGCACCGCTGGCTGTGGCACCATCGCCAAAGGTCCAACTGTAGCTGGCAATACTGCCGTCTGCGTCGGTACCCGTTCCAGCAAAGCTAATGGCCGTGTCTACGGTGCCCGAGTAGGGGCCACCGGCATCGGCACTGGGCGCTTGATTGGCCGGGGTGCCATCACCCGAACACTGACCCTCATCGCTCCAAGCTGACTGCCAGTAGCTTCCCACGCCAGGCTCATAGGCCCAAGCGCTGCTGGATGAACACCACCCGGCAACATCACAGGTGTAGGTGTGACCTGCATTAATCACTGCATCGCCCGCATTGTATGCGGTACCCGCCTGATAGGCCTGACCATTACAGTCGTCACCACCTCCGGTAGAGTCTTCAGTCACGGTAGCCACTGCGTTCGCACTGGCACTAACGCCATCATTGTCGGTAATGGTCAAGGAGACACTGTAGCTGCCTGCAGCTGCATAGTTGTGTGAGGGGCTAGCCTGAGTGCTGCTATTGCCATCGCCAAAGTCCCAACTGTAGGTGGCGATATAGCCATCACTATCGCTGGAGGCTGTGCTATCAAATGCTATCGCATTACCCAGCGCGGCACTGTAAGGGCCGCCCGCATCGGCGCTAGGTGCAAGGTTGCTATCGTCACCACCGCCTGTGTCGCCGCCATCATCACAGGCCCCCACTAGGCTCCAGGTTTGGTATTGGCCGGAATTCTGCGCCGGGTCATCACCCTGACTCCACCAGTTGGCCTGGTAGGCGCTGCCGCTGTATTGGACTTGATTGCCACCGGTATAGGCGACACTGCTATCCCACGTACTCAGGCTTGAGCAGTCTGCCGCCTGTGAAGCCTGCACCGCAAAAACGGAGGCTGCACCTAGGCAAATCACGCTAATTGTTCGCATGCTAGTTTCCTCGATATTGTTATTAATTCATTATGACGGGCCGAGCCAGGCTGCCGGAGAGCTTGCCAGACACGACCACACAACCAAAAGCTCACGGGGTATCCGGTGTGCGCCTTTGGTTTGTTTATTCGCTGCCGCCCTACCCACTGAAATGAGCCGTGTCCGTTCTGACAACGTTGTCCCATTATGAGATCAATTTGAACTAATTGGTCAAGGTTTATCCGGTAAAAATGCGCAGGAAACGCACAAAAAGATCATAAAAACGCGACACACGTCACATTATATCCGTCACATTTGTCATTAAAACGCAAAAAATATCAGCTTAAAATGAAAATTTATCTGCCATCTATAAAATTTTATCGAGCTTAAAAGACGCTAAAAGTTGCCCCTTACGACTCAATTTTCAATTTTTAGTCAGATTAAATGACGGCTTTGTGCGCTTAGAATGACCGATAATTTCGACCTTTTCGAGGCAATTAAAAAAATTAATACGCGACCCTCAAAGACCGAGGGCAGCTGGCAGGCTGTTTCGAAAAACACATGACCACACTGACGATAGTATTAACTTTTTACAAAAAAATGTGGTTCATACTTTAATAGTTATTTGTCGACAGCCCCACAAAAACACTTACCTTTTGCAGTACTCGCCTCGACATTAGAGAATGAAGCATTCTTTAATACTTTAAAATCCTACGCCATAAGCGACGATTGTGCTTGGGCAATTCGTATTCTTCGGTTAAGCGGCGACACTCGATGTCTAACGCTGCTAGAGGCACTAGAAGACACATCGATTGTGAACAAGGTCAAAGGTTATGCTGAACCTTACGATGCAGAGCTTGAGGTTATAGTTGACGAGCAGTCGTCCAAGAGTATCTAACCGAGCTTTTATAACTTATTTTTCCGACCCAGCGAAAACGCTCGCGCACATTGCCGCGAGCGTTTTCTACCACACATAGCATATGCACCCTAAGGAGAAAGCCTGTCGATTAGTGGCTTTGGGGTTCACGTGCCTTATCCGTCAGCAACTGCATAAATGTCACTTGCGTGTAATCGCCCATGGATTTATCAGTCTGCCAATCACCGCTGCCTGGGCAGGCGGGGTAACGAAAGCTAAGGGCATCTTTGGTGCTACATTGATTATAGGCACCCGCCTTAAAGTGGAAAGCCTCTCCGGTATAGCCGGCGGGGTGGTCATAAGTATCAATTTCTCCCAGTGCATCCACGTTATTGGCCAAATCAATTTGGTAATTAATAGAGCCAAGACGATCAGAAGTAAATGTTAGATACATGATATTTTCGTGTATATTCACCTTATAACTAAAGGGCTCATTCAGTGCAATGCCATCTTTACCCGGCTCTTGCTTACTCAACCATGGTTCACCCCACACTGAATAGCTTATGTCTATTCGATTAGAATCGTTTTTAACTAAATTACGTTCATAGTTCCAAAAAACCGAACCGTATTCGTGCTCAGGGTGTTTTTTGTAATAGATTTTTAAAGGCTCATTACCCCAGCCATAGCCTTGCCCCTTTTTTTGCATCGTCTCGTCCTGCACGGCATGGACCTGGCCTATAACCACAGAGTAGGCCGTGGGTTTCTCAGTATATTTGGCGCGTCTGGGTACATGGTCAACTTTTAAAGTCGCCTCCATATAACCTCCGACCTGAGGGTACTTTTCGGATTCTGGATTAGCGGCTATCGAGAAGTTATCTGTGTAAAAGCTCCCCGCCTCAACACCAGAGAGTCTTTGGTGCAGCTCGCTGCGAGTATTAGTCGAATTTACCGATGTTACCGCTTTATTAGGGGCAGCAAAGACCATATTTTGGTCTTCATCCAAGTAGAAAAATTTCTCATGATGATATTCTTGTAACGCTTTCACACTGACATCATCGACAATACCGTCACCATCCACATCGGTGGGGGGGTTAAGGCTCCACTGCTGCAAATCAAATTCTTGCGCAGGATATTTCAACTCTGATTTCTCACTGTTATTAGTAGTCGATAAAACATAAGCAGATGACAGTAAAAGGCTTGCGGTTATTGTTAGCTTTACGGCCATAAATTGTTTTACACGCATTTTAATATCCTCAATTAAACGATGTTTTGATTTGGTATTGGCTTTTCGCACATAAAAATCGTAACGTCGCCAGTTTAGGTATAAGTTTCGATAATCGTGTCTACAATTTGATTGGGTGACCGTCTTATATCCAGCACCAAACCATATTGTGGTAGCTCAAAATCTCGTAGCTGTGAACGTAGAAGGTCCGAGGTAAAATAATGATCTTCACGCGAATCGATTCTCAGCGAGATCGTTTCAGCATCACCATGCAGTACAGCCCAGGCTACCGGCTTTTGACAACGACGTGACAAAGTTTCACGGTATCTCTCTTTTAACGCAGAACAGGCTAATACAGCACTCCCTTCTTGCTCCTGGCGCTGCAGTAGTATTGACAACTCTTCTAGCCAGGGCTCACGATCCGCATCGGTTAAAGGTGTGCCACTTTTCATTTTATTAACGTTGGAGATGGGATGGAAATCATCCGCATCGAAAAACGGAATTTCTTTTTCCTTCGCCAATAAACGGCCGATCGTAGACTTACCGGTACCCGACACACCGCATATAATGTAAATCACAATACTTAGCCCCTACAAATCAATTAACGCAAGAACGCCGTTATAAGAAATAATAATGGAGAATAAAAAGGCTAAGCCAAGAATAATATTCAATAGTACACCGGCAGACTTATCATCCATCAGATTTTTCTTATTACTCATAAGAATGATGCCGAGAATAACCAGCGGTAAGACAAACACATTAAAGACCTGTGTTAACAGCTGACCTTTTATTGGATTAAAACCCAGAACCGGAATGGTTAGTGCTATAACAGCAGCAATACCCGTAATAACGCGGAACTGCGTCGACTGGGTATCCAACTTACCGGATCGATAATCCTCGATTAGCAGTGGGGCAATCAACATACAAGGAAACACCGATGATAAGCCAGCGGCGAGGGTGCCAAAGATAAAGACCGTTAAGGCGCCCTTACCGGCGATAGGTTCCAGAGCGGTTACCATATCAAGCACATTGTTAACATCTTGGCCGCCACCGTGTAATGCCCCAGAGGCAACGGCCATTACCGAACCACTGATAAAAAACACCAGAAATGCGGCAACAATAGAATCTTTCTTTTGCTGAGCCGAGTCTGCAATAGTCCAACCCTTACCTTGAATAAATAACGGTCGCGATAAAAACGTTGCAGCAGCCATCGTGGTTCCCACAAATGCAGCAGCCATCATTTTTCCACCTTCGACATCGGGAATTACTGGGATCAAACCTCGAGCCACTTCGGACGGCAATGGATGCACCACAAAAAGTGAAAGGATGAAGGAGATACCCATACACGAGACGAATATGACAAGGATTTTTTCAAAAATTGAATAACGACCAATCAGTAGCATAGCGTACATAAAACCAATCACGGCAACAGCTATGGCCATAACCACCTCATATTTATGAGGCACCACAGAGGGGAAGTACATGGCAATCATTTCAAATATAATATTGGCCGATATACCTAAAATTCCGATTAGAGAATTCCATTGGCCAAATATCACTCCCACGATAATAAGAATTGCCATGGGCTTGCCAAACTTTAAATGTTTTTTAAAACTATAGAGAGCAGTCTCACCTGTTACCAGAGTAAAATTACCATAGGCATATATTAACGCCCCGGAAAACAAACAACTCAACATCAACACCCAAAGCAGCTGCATACCAAATGCACTGCCCGAAACAATCATGGATGTTACGCTGCCAGTACCAATGGTATAACCAATTGCTAAAAATGCAGGACCAAAGCTAAGGATCGCTTTTATTAATGCAGACATTATTATTCTCTCCAACTATTTATTATTTGACCCAACACCACCACTTTGCGTGAAATTATACAAGCAGTGGCTGCTGTTTCATTAGTTTGAATCTCGTGAAGCTCAAGATTCACCTAACCTTTTAATATATTCTTATCAAGAATTATTATTCATTTTCGATGATATCTAAGTAGAACAACATAACCGAGTTTTAAGCCGTGTAGACACCGCCATTTATATCGAGTGTTGCGCCTGTAATAAACCCATCGTATTCCGATGCCAAGTAAACCACTGCACGTGCGACATCTTCTGCGTTGCCTGCACGACCAATTGGTATGCCTAACGTTGTCTCACGGGCCGATTCTTCAGTAGTGTGGGTATTGTGAAAAGACGTACCCAAAATAAGGCCTGGCGCAACAGCATTGACACGAATGCCATCCGGGCCCAATTCGCTCGACAAGGAGCGGGTTAGGGTAAGAATAGCCCCCTTACTCGCAGCATAGGCGACCGACCCTGCATGGCCACCTTTACGCCCGGCCAACGAGCTCAAATTTACGATGCTGCTGGCCTTATGGCTTGCCAAATGCGGCGCTGCCGCTCGAGTGACAAGCATTGCCGAGGTTAGATTGACATCCATTACCTTCTTCCAAAACAGCTCCTCCATCTCAAGCAATGACTTACGACCGATCAGTGAACCGGCGTTATTAATTAGAACCTGCAGGCCACCAAGTGCATTAACCGCCGACTCAACCATCGCATCCGCTTCGGCCTCCTGAGTAAGATCCGCTTTAAGTGTTACTGCCTTTTGCCCTTTATTAACGGCGTATTGCACCAATTTATCGGCTGTCTCGCTGCTGGAAAAATAGTGAATGGCAACATTTGCACCACAATCAATAAACTCTTTAACTATAGCCTCGCCGATGCCCTGTGCGCCGGCTGTAACAAGAACGTTTTTATTGCTTAATTTTGTATTCATATCAAACCCATTTATCTAGGTGATCAGCCACCAAGCCATAAAGTCTTAATTAACGCCTAGCCGATCACATGTGCTTAAAAGCCTAAAAATCTATAAAAACCGATTAAGCTAACGCTCGTACTTCACATTGGTTGCTTTATAACTCGAATTATTGGCTTCAATCTCACCTGTATTTTTCATGATGACATTGTTAATAACCGTCTCTGGGTCGCCATTGGTTAAGTACAGCTTTAGTGGTGCACTGTCTACCCATTCGGTATTTTCTATTGTTAAATTCTGTACGCCATGAAAATACATCGAGGATCCTGAGCGGTGAGTAGAGCCTTTCCCTACGTTGTTTAGGTCATTATTTTCAACCTTCACCACAGGCCCAAAAGTGCTTTCATCGAATCCACCTCGGTAAACGACGGCAACCTCTGCTTTAATGTCAGTGAAGGTATTGTTCAAAATGCTAAGGTTCTCCACACTATAAACGCCAAGATCATCTGTTTCTTTATTAAGAACTAAGATGCTCCCCGTAATATTGGACATTTGGCTATTAGTCAAAGAGATCTGTTCGGCAAAAGTACCTGGATTCGCTTTAAAGAAATCAAAATAACCATTAACGTTCAGATCCGTCACCTTGACCTTGTCGACCAAGAGTGAATAATTACGATTCATAGAGTTATCGCTGGTTCTGATAACACTATTGCCTTTATAGTCTGGTGATTCAGCCCCATCAAACCATAAATTATTCAACTTTAAAGATCCGCCGTTTTCAATCACAATAAAGCTTGGCTTTTGCGATCGAATAACGGGCTTATTGCCATTTTCGGCAAGTATCGTGACGGGGTGATTTATTTTGACAAACTTAGTCAGCAGATAATCCTTGCCATTTTCTAGTACTAGGACATCTCCCGGCTCACTGTTATCAACGGCGTCGATTAAAGTATCTAGTCCTGCAGCAACCATAGTACGTTTGCCACTACCAAAACTGATATTAGACTCCTGCTTAGGATAAAATCCGGCTCCAACATCAGATTTATTAACCGGCAATTTAACATCGCCAAAATTAATTTTATTGAGCAAGTCTTTAGAGGGTGCTTTTAATCCATTTGCGGTAACAGCTAGCGCCGACTTCTCTTCTGTAAATCCCGTAGAGATCGTATTGGGTATCACTACCGAATCATTGACAATATTTTTATCGTAGGTGATACCAGACACATCATCATAAAGCGTAATAGTGGTGGAATTGTCTTCATTCATAATGAGGTTGTGGCGAAAGAATGAATCAATCGGTGTTGCCGTTCTTTCCTGATCACTGCCAGCACCAAAGTTAATGTTGTCACTATCCACAACCACATTGTTTTCCATAACAGCATTGATCGCCTGGTTATATCGATTAGGCGGGCTATTAGGAACACCATTCATAATAACCAATGCCGCACGGAATCTTTTCCCGGTCAAGCCTGACAAATAATTGTTATTAACAGTTTGATATTCATTAATAATTCGAATACCACCCGTATTGGGCTTGCGGTTACCAATAATATAGTTACCTGTCACCGTCGTGTGATGACCGTGACGCATGGTTAGAGTACCCTGACTTTCAAAAATCACGTTATTTTTGTAGACATTACCACTACTTTTACTGGATATAATTTCGTGCTCGCCATCCACGCGATCAAAGAAATTTTTCTGAACTAGAGTGTTCGAGTATTTTGTCGAAAAATGACTGGTTCCCACCCTAAGAGTTTCGCCACCATTTGCGCCTAAAATCTGTCGTGGCCCAAAGTAGTTGTACTCAATTATGTGGTGGTTATCTTCGCTTTTCTCAGTATTAAGTCTAACCGCCATTGTCACACCGCGATTTCTCTTATTTAACAACGAATTATGATCGAACCGATTGTGCTTGCCGTACATGGCAACCCACAAATCTGCCAGATTTCTATTAGGGTGACTAAAATCATCGATTACCGTATTAGTCACACGGGAGTAATTTGCCAACTCTGTATTGGAGGTACGAAAAGAGATAACCTCGCCCGTTGGAGTAAAACCATCTTTAAAGACTAAGCCCGAAACCACGAGATACTCGCCCGAAAGACTTAAGTTGGACTGACCACTAATAATTACCTTACCCGGCGTTTGCGCTTTCAAAGTAATTAATTTTTTCGGCAGACCTTTCGCCTTGAACACTAATTCAACATTTTCCCAAACGCCGTCAGCCATTACCAATTCATCACCAGGCTTTAACGAGGAAATTGCATTGTTAAACTGCTCTATATTCTCAACAATTTTTGCCGTGCTAATATTCGAGAAGAATGTTAGCGCAATCATCGCGAGAAGAGAGAAGAGTTTGTTATATGTTCTTATCGGCATTACATTTACCTCGATTTTATCTGGCTAACTTTAACGATCTTATTAAATGAATTTTTATGTTACTGATACCATCTACTATGCCTAGGGCATAGATACACTCACCATCGCCATTAACGTTTATATCAGCTGTCATCCTAAAGCTAACTGACTATGCCTTTTTATTAAAAGAAAAATATCGCCACCCAACATAAGCGGGCGGCGATTTATTGCAATAAACCAATCAAGCTAAGGTGGAGAGAAAAGCACCCATTTTTTCTTTAGAAATTTGCTCTAACGCCAAGCGTAATACGGCGATCAGAATCGCTGTATAACCAAGGGCTACCAATTTCTGTCAGCTGTAAGATTGGCTCATTAGTTAAATTTACTACGTTGGCCACAACAGTAACATTGTCATTGATATCATAGCTTGCTGACCAATCGAGCTGGCCGCGGGCATCGCGACAATTATTACCCAACGTAGGATCGAAATAGTCATCATCTGGATTCGTGCGATTGTAGATACCCGTTACAAGCTCGCCGACAGGGCGTACACGTTTCTCATCCTGACTGTAGAGATACTCATCGCGCCAGTTATATGCCAATCGCGTTTGGAAACCTTCGTATTCCCAATATACCTGTGCATTAAAGGTATTATTAGAGATATTTAACAGAGGGTTACCATTCGGCTGCTCGCTGTCAGCGTATGTATAGTTGACGCCGGCCCCCAAACCAGACCAAGGCCCTGGCAGGAAGTCAAACTGTTGCTGATACGCTAGCTCTAAGCCGACAACTTCACCACTGCCGCCATTGACATCGGTATTGATAACAATACCGGTTAGACCTGCGTCTCGCTGAGCTTCAACGTAGGCTAAGTCTTGACTGCCGGTGACATAATTAACATCACTCTGACTTACACCAGCACTATCAAGCAAACAAACATTGACATATTCGGTAACATTTTGACCTTCCACTGTTTCAGGATCTGCCACGCAAGAGCTATCGGAAACAGTAAATGAATTTACATCTTTATAGAAAATCGCCGCTGAGACTAAACCACCATCTGAGAAATAATGTTCGGCTGAGAGATCAAACTGTGTAACCCGATATGGATTCAACTGATAAGAACCCTGCGTACCTGAAACTAATGAGTTATCGACACTAACCGCGGGGCTAAGTTCTCCAAAGTCTGGACGACGCATTACCTTTGCAGCTGCAAAACGCAACACTGTGTCATCAGTAACATTATAAGATACGTTCAAACTTGGCAAAAAGTCGGAGTAGTTATTTTCACCACTTTGATCATAAGTATTGGACTCAAGGTCGGTCGTCACATAGCGTGCACCGACTACCGCTGATACCTTGTCAAAGTCAAGGTGGAACTGTGCATATATGGCTTGAGTCTCTTCACTGATTTGGGCGTAAGATCCCGTATTACGTACCATGTTATCTTCAATACTACCGGTTAGCTCGTGACTGCTACCCGCTAACATTTGCTTCACTCGATCATAGGTTCCTTCAATATCATAGGCCAGTAAAGAACCGTCATACACCCAGTAATGAGTAAGCGCATTAGAACCAGAGATTCCGCTTTGTGCAAACGAGTTATCGTGATTGATCTCTTTAAATCCACCATATAGATCATTGAAATCGCCGGCCCAAGTAGGTGTTACGACACCATCGTAGGATACGCTAGTTTGCAGATTTTTAAGCTCATCGCCATTATTGCGCAAATCGTGCCGATCAAGTTCATAATCGCGATCGGTCGCCCGAACACCAACTTTAATGGATGATAAGAAATCTAACCCAGAGAATGGATTTTCGTATTCCGCGTCAAAACGGATTGCAGTTTCTTCATTCTCGGTGGCGAATCGCTGATGAGTGAACTGACGAATCGCCAGATTATCCGGATCCAATAAAGCGTCAGGATCTGAAAATTCAAGACCAGGCACGCTCAAACCATCTTGAGTCATCGTAATTGTGAACAAGTGTTCTGTAATGGTGCCATCCGCTTCATACATCTCGCGTGAGATTGGACGCAAATTAAATTCTGAATTACGTCTTTCGGCCTCTGATTTTGATTGCGAGATTTCACCGGAAATTCTCAGCTTATCGGTTAATTGAAATTCACCACCCAAGGCATTAGAGGTCGATTCGTTAGTTTCAAAATCCGACCAGGTTTTAGGCTGAACAAACACACTGCCAGAACCAAAGTTTTGCAATTGGCCATACTGATCACTATAAGCGTTGGTTAGATCTAGATCGCTGTAGTCCTTACTGTCATTGAGTACTGAATAAGCCTCTTGCCCACCATCCAATTCAGTTGAGCTAAGATCCAGATAGACAAAGCCATCAACTCCTTTCGGTTCCCACTGCAAAGAGACACCAAGAGCGGTACGCTCACGCTCCTCGGTTTTTTGCTCGACCGTATTTTGGCTTCGTACCAGATACTTACCACTGGCAGTATTTGCCTGATCGCTAATGCCATCGCCATCCAAATCTAGCTCGGTCGGGGTTACTAGGTTAATAAACTCATCGCGGCGTAATTCACGATCTTGATACGCTAAACGTACGGATGCTCCAACAACACCGGCATCACCTAGGTCCCAATTGTTGCCTACCGACAGATTAAACATTGGCGCCCAATTCTCTGTGTTGTCGGCGTATTCACCGTCGAGCGAAAAGGCAACTAAAGGCTCTGATAGATCCAGGGGGCGCACGGTTTCCATGCTGATGGTGCCGCCGAGCGCGCCTTCAATCATTTCTGGCGTGGGCGATTTTACAACTTCAACGGTTTTTAAGAAGCTCGACGGGAAATCGTCTAAGCTGATACCACCACGTCCGCTGCCCGATATGGAGCGTCCGTTTAATTCAATACGGTTTTGCGAGATGCCGCGAATCGTCACAGATTCACCCACACCAAAGTCAGTACTAATCGACACACCGGTGATGCGCTGCAGCGCCTCTGCAATATTGTTGTCTGGCAGCTTGCCGATATCCTCAGCAACAATCGCATCTACAATTCGTGAATCGGCCTGCTTAATACGCGCCGATTCCGCCAAACTGCCAGCAATACCAGTTACCACAACCTGCTCTAGCAGTTCATATTCCGATGGCCCTTCTTGAGCAAGCGCGGGTAAGTGCAATGAAATGGTTAAAGCAGCGCCGACCATCATCACATTCTTACGACCGCTTTTAGACTTCAGCAGCCCTGAATAGATTTTGTTCAATTTCATTATTTTATACCCCTTATATATTTATTGGGTGTTAATACAATCTAACTATCAAGCTCGTCCGATACATCTCATTGCTAGCCTGAACTTATGATATATTAATATGCAATGTGATATATTAGAAATAACTTATATCTGATTATATTTATTAGTGCAATAGTTTTCTTAGTATTTTTTGGATGAAATTTGATCTGGTATACATCTTTTTGGACTAACTCGGCTGTTTTAAGTGGGATAAAAGCAACCCAGCCAATTTTGGCCGGGAAAGTTATAGGAATTGATACCGGCCAATTCAGCCTTATAATGCTTTTACAGCTACGCCCAAAAACGATAAACAGAGCTGGCAAAGAGCTCAAATACCGTTAACTCAGCTTTGAAACAGGGCGCATTAAAAGTTAATGACGCCGGTATTAAGACCCGTAAAGTCCTGAAATTTGGGTATGTGATGGCATAAAGCATGACCTAAATCGTTCTAGTCATTGCAAATGCTGAGTTCACTTAAGCACGCAAACACGACACAGTAAGTGCGAATCTGGCGCAGAACAAACAGCATGCCTTGGTGAGAAAAAGTTTTTTACTTTGAATTAACTAATTAACTGGACTTCAATGCAGCGCTCGTGATAATCATTAACAAACCCTGTGTACTTAAGTACACACAATGTAGTTTTATGCTTTAAGAAATAGGAATTACTCGTTGCCATTGCGATTGAAATTAATAGCTACTATATGAATAAAATTGAATTTGAAATTAAAAGTATTGAAAAAGTTCTTCGCAATTCCTGGATTAAAAAGGAAGGCAGCTTAGTCGATCAAATTTATAAAACCTTGCGCGCAAATATTATTAATCTCTCTTTACCACCGGAAATGCCGTTAGTGGAAAAAGAAATTGCCTCCATTGTCGAGATCAGTAAAACACCTGTTCGCGAAGCATTAATACGCTTAGAAAATGACCGTTTGGTCTCAATTGTACCCAAAAGCGGTAGCTACGTTACGCCGATTAGCCTTGAGAGGTATATTGAAGCTTGTTTTATACGAGTCAGTCTTGAGGGAGGCTGCGTGAAAAGATTGGCAGAACGAGGTATCGGCTTAGCCGAAAAAATACAAATTCAATCTATTATTAGAAAGCAAGAACAACTGTCCGAACAAGACAGTGACGCATTTGAGTTAAAAGCCGATTCGCCACACTTTGAAGCCAATGAAGAGTTTCACCGCACATTGTTTGGCTATGCAGACTTCTCTGGCGCTTGGCTTCTTCTAAACAGTGCCAAGGCTGAAATTGACCGCGTTAGACACTTAAAAAACATGATGGGGATTAATCGACAGCGCAGTATCATTGATGAGCATACAGATATTGTTCAAGCCATTTTAGATAGAGACCCACAAAAAGCTGAGCATGCAATGATACGGCACATCGGAGATATAAACGAAGAAACCGAAATAATCTCTAACAATCCTTTATTTATTAGTACGATGCAAGACTTTAACTCTCTGATTAGCGAGCAACGGCGTCGCCGTAACGCAAGCACCGCCAACGGCAGGCGCTTCGTCAGTAAACGTGTCATTTTTTGATAGAGAACATAACTCGAATATTGTCTAAACGACCTATTCGACTCATCTTCTTCACGGGGTATATACGGCAGGCAGTCCGCATGGTTCCTTTACTGAAACCGTATGGCAGAAGTCATTTCACGCCTAAACATCACCCACAAAACCAGAACTAAATGCCTCTTTCTTCGTCTTCGCCGGTAACACGGCGAATGCGGGCTTGCTCTTCTTCGTTTTCAGCAATAACGGCTTTAATTTCTTCCAGTACCGCGTCTACATCTGGGTCTTCTTCTTCAACGTGGTAGATACCGGTAATGGGTGTCTCGGGGGTTAATTCGCCCTCGGCAAACAGCGCCCACATTTCTCGGGCGTAATCGGTATTACTCAATTGAGGGGCGAACTCGGCGTAGTATTCGGTGATTTTTTCCACATCGCGAGTGAACATGGCCTGAGCGTTATTATTAGCAGCGGCATCTACCGCTTGAGGCAAGTCGATCACAACCGGGCCGTAGGCATCGAGCAGTACATTAAACTCGGATAAATCACCATGTACCAGTCCCTCACACAGCATCAGCTTAATGTAATGCATCATCAGCTCGTGGTCTTCCAGAGCCTGCTCTTCGGTGAGCACCACATCATCTAGACGAGGCGCCACATCGCCCTCATCATCGGTAACTAACTCCATCAACAGAACGCCATCCACACAACCGTATGTTTCCGGTACGCGCACCCCTGCCTTGGCCAAACGGGCGAGGGCAGACACCTCGGCATTCTGCCAAACTTCCTCTTGCTGCTGGCGACCATAGGAAGAGCGCTTAGACATTGCCCGCGCCCGGCGGCCACTGCGTACCGAACGGCCCTCTTGGTATTCGGCAGCCTTCTTAAAGCTGCGCTTAGCGGCGTCTTTATAGACCTTGGCACAGCGAATCGTATCGCCGCAGCGCACAATAAAGATATCCGCCTCTTTGCCACTCATTAACCGTGATAAAACTTCACTGATCAAGCCATCATCGACCAGCGGCTGTAAACGCTTGGGAACTTTCATTCTGCCTTTTCAAAGCCTTATGGGAACAAGTCAGTCACAATAGAGCCAGTTACCCTAAAGTGCAACTGGTAGGAGATATATGTTTGGGTTACAGAGCACGGGGTGCTGGCGATGGCAGTACCTCGCAAATTCTAGGGCAATGCGGCTGCCTATCGTTAAAGCTGCCCCCAATACAACTCTCTCTTTACCGTACTGCTATTAACGTAGATTTCTGCTACAAACTCACAAACTACTCTTTATGCAGCAGTGTATGTAAAAAAGGGACTCGGTTACCCGAGCCCCTTTTTTACTGCAATCAACTAACGCATTTAATGTGTGACCTCAAAGTCATAAAACGATACGCGTGCCAATTGTCCTGGCTCGCCACCGTTGTTCTGGTTGTAGGAGCCGGCTTTAAAGTAAAACCAATCAGAGTCGTACTCGCCCGACCAGGTAACGGTTCTGGACACCCAGCTGCCGTCTTCTTTAGTGACGGTAACAGTCATATCACGGCCTTCCACATCGACCTCGTAAGACCATTTCTCACCAAGCTCGATGCCATTCACAGGTTCGTCGGCCGATACGTCTGAACCGTATATAGTGAAGCTGGAATCGCCAAACATCGGATAGAAGATTTCTTTGCTGCTATCTTCATAAGCGAAATAGACAAAACCTTTAGTATGCCCCGGCAATAAGCGGTAGTAAATTTTAAATGGCTCGTCCTCCGACGCGTGAATTTGGCCGACGATAACCCGGCCCACCATATACTCACTGCCCGCGTCCGTGCTGGTAGACACCTGATCAACCGACACCGTCGCCTTCATATTGCCATCCACACCACCTGCCTCGGCTTGATCTCCCGCTGATGCAGTGGAGATTACCCAGTTGTTACCAAGCTCTTTGGTACCGGCCGAGCTATCGAGCATTTCTCGCAATTCGGTGCGCGAGTATTTAGTGCTTGAACTGGTGGTTTCACCCTCGTTCGGGCACTGAAATACCATAGCGCCCGTTTCTGGATCGGTAAAAAACTGATCGGCGACCGCAACCGGTGGTTGAACCTCAGACGCATCAGGGTAGGTGATTTTCCACAGGCTTAAATCGTAGTTTTCATCCGGTTCGTTACTGGTGCTCAAACTGCGCCCAGCGTTAAAGGTAGCGCCCGTACCTGAGGTCAGCGGGCTATTACTTAACTCTAGCCTGGCACTGTCGGTGTCAAAATTATCTTCGTTGGCCGATATATCGGTATCACAGGGGCCGGGCACACCATCGGAGGTGTCTTCATCCCCGGTGAGCGGAATATCCAGTACCGCGATTTCAGTAATCGAGTTCCAACTACTGTCCGAATTACCAAAACCCTCATAGCGCACATAGCGCGCCTCAGTCTCTGGTATAGAGAAATATATGGCGCCATAAGACGCTAGGTTTTCACGCTGCGTTGTCCAACTTTCGCCGTCCACACTGGTGTGCAAGCTAAAGCAAGTATTGCGCTCCGTAGGCTTAGAAAACTCAATCTGCAGGGTGTTAACGGTTTTCACTTCACCCAAATCTAGATCCAGATAAACCGTACCCTCATCGCTGTCACCCGACCAGCGCGAATCATTGCTGCTGTCGCCATCAAGTACATTCGTCGCAGGGTTTTCCGCCTGTTCATGGGTGGCAGATACGCTACTAATCGGATGAACCGTTGTCGTCTCACTCGGCGCAGGGTCAGGATCTGGAGTAGGGTCCGGGTCTGGAGTAGGGTCCGGATCTGGATCCGGCGTTGGCGTCGGGATTGGGTCCGAGGTAGTGTCTGAATCACCACCCCCGCCACAGGCAACCAAAGTCGTCGCGCACATTGCGAGAAGAATTATGCTTAGCTGTTTAATTTTCATGATGGAATACTCCATTTTGATTATATTTATCTTATTATTGTAATTGTTTACGATGGGAGTTGGTAGGGTACGACAAGTACAGGGGTAAGAGCAAAGATATATTTCTCAAGCTAAAATATTCGACACAGTCGGCCGGCCAGCACTACCGGGGATTAACAATCGCATAATCAGCACCGATTATTTATTCAAAATCGACTCAAAATTTTGAAAATCAATCAAGTTAGAAATAACGAGTATTCCTTTAGCTGACATGTAATTCAAATCTATGAACATCCTGATTGCTCACACTTCAAACCTACCCCTTCACGAACCAATATTAAATACTATGTGTCGCCCCCAAATAAATGCAGCAATAAACGTAAACACCTTAAACAATGCGTTAATATAAGCTTGATTTTTACCAAGGGTTCTAGTTAGGAGCATTATAGGATTTCATGCGAGGATAATCAGCGTATTATTTTTCTAGCTTATCCCTTCTAAATTATAGTGAGATACCTAAACAGAGAGGGTCTTGATATTTAGACAATAATCTTATCTCTGAAAACTCCCGCATCTCACTTTTTAGTGAATATTTTTATATAAATCTATATTGGCAGACTGATTTATTCGAAATTTTTGGCATTCTAGAATAAAGTTACCAACTTGAATAGAAATACTTGCAAAATTTTTCTGTGCGAACCATTGCTTAATACTCATAACACCCTAATCTACTGTTATTTTAAGGGCGCCACACTGAGCAATATTGTAACGTATGTCTTTATATTATGGCACTTGAAAAAACTAACCATGACCTTGCTTGATCTTTTATTATTGAGTATTTTTTAAAATTTCTTTTTTCATAATCATGAGCTTTATCTGCCGTCGGCATCTTGCCTCTTAAGTTTTTTCTCTAATATTGTGTGCAATAATATAAGAGCGAACAATTACTCCCATTCCAACTTTACTTTTCAACGTATCTATTAAGATTTATCATCTATCCATATTATTCCTTTTCACTTAACAAGTGTATATCGCGCATGCGCGTAATCATTTCTTGAAAAATAATTTCGAACGCCCTGCAAAAGATGTAATGAATTAAGGTTTAAGCCGATTTTGGTCTTAGGGGAGGGAAAATAAAGCGAGCACGCTTTCGGGTGAATGCGTGCGCTGTGTGCAGAGGCGACACAATATACTTATATAAAAATCTTCACCTGCTACGAAGTGCCGCTTTTTGCCCCATTTACCTCTAGGCCGAATGGAAATCGATTTTAGGGGGTAAGCAAACAGGACGTTTGCGCAAGTATCGCCATCGCATGAACGAGCTTGTCGATACGGCCCGTTAAAATCGATTGGAATGAGGGAACCCAAAGGGCCAGATGTTGGGGCGCGGCATTTGGGTACTTTTGGCCAAGACCGAAAGTACCTTGCAACGCCCGGCGACCCGGGCAAGTTAAATCAAAGCTGCGGCAAAAAATTAAACGTATACTGCTTACTCGTCACCACAACATCCTCCCTCGCCGGGAAGCTAATCAACTTAACCCGCGCCAACACCTTGGCCTCCAACTCGGGATCGTTCAGCCCCGAGCTGACAATCACCACATCGGCCAAAGAGCCGTCGGGGTTAATCACCAGTTTAAGCACAATTTTCCCCTGCAGCGCTGGATTAGAACGCAAGGCGCGACGGTAGTAGCGGTCCAGCGCACTGGCGTGCTGGCTCATCACTTGGCGAATTTCTTCATCGCTGCGCTCACCGGCCCGGCGCGCGGGTTCTGCCGTCTCGGTGCCGACGCCGCTATCGGCGCCAGCCAAGGGGCTTTCCACTTGGGTGGTTTCGCGCCCTGCGAGTGCGGTGTTGGCCGTGTCGGTGGAAAGCGCTGCGGTGTTAATGCCACCGCTGTCGGACTCGGCGCCACTGGTAATAAGATCGCGCTCGGTGACTTGCGCCTCGGCCGCACCGTGCGTTACTTCATTGCGGGTTAGCTCGGCGGTGTCGATTTCATTGCGCATATCCGCCAGGGCATCCTGAAACTGCAAAACGCCGGATACCTTAGCCACTTCGCGAGCCTTTTCCACTTCTGTTGGCTCGGGCTCTGGCACAGATTCTGGCTCTTGCACAGGTTCGGGTTGTTCAACTGGCTCTGGCTCTTCTACGGGCTCGGGTTTTTCCGGTTCGGGCTCTGCTTGCTCGGGCTCGGGCAGTGGCGGCGGGGGCTCTATCTCTTCTTTTTCTAACAGAACACGGGCCAGTTGTGGCGGCAATTTTTGTTTTTCTTCGCGCTCAATCTCGGGCAGGGTAATCAACGACAGCACCAGAGCCAGCACCGAGCACAGCACAACCGCCACCAATACCAACTTGCCAAAGCGCGCGTCGTCGGTCGCACTGCGATCAAAGGGAGATTGCACGGATTGGTAATCGCCACCGGCCATATCAGTCAGTCGCCCCCGCTTGCTCGCGTTTGTCAGCCTGTTGATTAACGGCCAGGGAGATATCGCGGTAACCGGCCTGGGCGCAGGTGTTCATCACCTGTTTAAGCAGGGTATAGGGAATGTCTTTATCGCCCATTATGGTGATAGGCAGGCCGCTCACCTCTTGCTCCGCGGTTAGGGTGCGGCGCTCGGCGCGGTAGCTAAGCTCTTTTAGCAGGGGTTCAATTTCATTGGCCTCGCTTATATCAGCCAGCTCAACCACCGGCCGCCCGCTAACCAAAATACGGCTATCGTTGACCATTACTATCAGGGTGGTATCGGGCACGGTGTTGGCAATGGAGGCTGGCAACTCAATGGATTTGTCGTTGCTCAACACTTCCACATCGGATGAGTTGACCAACAAAAAGAACACCAAAATGGTGAAGATATCCATCAACGAGACCAAATTAAGTTTGGGCACATTTTTATTGCGACGATGGTGCTTGGCCATACGCTTGGCGCGCAGTGATTGCTTCACGGGGCACCTCCGGCGCTGTTGCTGGCCGCTGTACAGATGCTTTGATCGGCATTTTTAAGTGGGTCCGACTTTGGCGCATCTCCAAGGGAGATTTGCGGAAACAGCGCGGCGTCTACCACGCTGGCGACTACCACCGCTTTAAATGAGCGCACGGCGTCCATCGTGCTGATGATGGTTTGGTAGTCGGTGTCCGGTTCGGCCAGCAACACTATGTCGTTTTTCTCCAGCCCGTAAGAGTCTTCCAAGCGGATTTTAATTTGCTGGAGGGCGTAGGTAAGCTCGGTAAAATTGTGCTCGCCGGCCTGCTCGCCCTCGGCGTGGGGGCATATAGAATAGGCGCGATTGCCCGCCGGGTGATTAATGCCCAGGTATTCGGGGTAAATCACCACTTCCAGAAAGTCCATATCCTCGGCTTCGCTCTCGCCACCGCCCGCTGCGCTGTCGGGCAGGTTGAGTTCAAGCACGGTGATGCGCGAGAACACCATGCTCAACAGCAACACCGGAACCAGAACAATCATCAGGTTCATAAAGGAGGTGATGTTGAGCTCGGCCTCTTCGTTGTGCCGACGTCGTCTAAACCGCATTGAAAGCTCCGGCTTACGCGCTGGCTTTAGCGGTAGGTTTGGCGCTGGAGGCGGTCAGCAAATTCAGACATTTGACCCCGGTCATTTCCAGCGAGTCTACCAGCTCCGTGGTTTTGGTTTGCAGCATAGCGTGGAACAAAAGCAGTGGAATAGCGGAAATCAAACCGAAGGCGGTGGTGTTCATAGCCACCGAAATACTGCTGGATAGCAGCGATGCTTTTTCCGCCGGGTCGGCCTCAGCCACGGCGGTAAAGGCGGCGATTAGGCCAATAATGGTACCCAAAAGCCCCAAAAGTGTTGCTATATTAGCCAAAGTGGCTAGATATGGAGTGCGCTTTTCCAACCGCGGCATGGCTTCTAGTACACCCTCTTCCATGGCCAGTTCAATATCATCGCGACCGCCCGCTTGCCCCATACGCTGCACACCGGCGGCAACAATACGGGCGATGGGCGCCTCACTTGAGCGGCCCATATTGACTACGCCCTGATAGTCGCGCTTTTTCAGAAGCGGCATCACGCGGTTAAACGCCTGAGCATTGGCGCGCTTAGCGCTAGCCAGTACCAAATAGCGCTCGATGGCGATGACCAAACCAATGACCAGTACCAGCGCAATCGGGTACATAAAAGGCCCACCATGTTGGAAAAATCGCACGATCGTCGTCAAAAAATCCATAATTTGTCTACCTTAACTCTGGCCTTGTGGTAATGGGTGCGGGGCGGAGCCCAGTGTAATCGTCGTATCGACGCATTATGCCTCATTCATCGGCGTTGGGTTGTGAACCGTCCGAGTTTTCTGGCGCCTCCAGCGGCTTTTGCCAGGCCAGCTCGCGTTTAAGCTCCGAGCGCTCCAGATGTTCGTACACCCGGGCCGATTGACTCTGCACCACATCGTACTTAAGCGTGGGGCTGTCGGGGGTTTGCCAGGGCACAATATACAGCACCTGCGGCTGCTCCTGATTACCGGTAATGGTCGTTTCCAGTGCGTCTTCCTGCGCGTGCGCGATCAGCGACAGCCCTGCTAAAGACAGGGTCAAGAGGAGTGCACGGGCGATGCTAGATGTCACAGTGGGCCTCCGGCGGCGATGCGGCGCTGTAAATCAATAATCCAACCCGCCAGTGTTGGGTCGGGCTGGCCTTGGGTCTGCTCGATAATATATTGCGCCGCCTGATAGTGCAGTAGCGCCCGCGGCCAGCGGCCAGTGTACAAGTCGTACAAAATACCGAGATTTTTATGGCTGGCCACCGAGTGTGGCCATACCGCCAGGGCGTCTTGGTAGAGCTGCTCGGCAGCGGCAAATTCGCCCTGGCGCCGCTGCAGGGCGGCCAGGTGATTGTAGGCATCGACATTGAGCGGGTTGGCCGCCAACGCCCGCTCAAAAGCGGCTTGGGCCTGCCCCGGCTCGTCCAGCTGAGTCCAGACAATACCCAAGTTCAGCCAGGGGGCGGTCAACTCCGGCGCCTGGGCCACAATCGCCTGCAGTATGGGCCTCGCCTGACTCCAGCGCTGTTTATCCATCGCCGTTAACGCGGCCTGAAAATCGCGGCTAATGGTTCGGCTTACCGAGGGCGGCGCGCCTTGGCTGTAGGGGTTTTGGGTGACTGGCCCGGCGGGCAGCACCGCGTTAAAAGCCTCTGGCGACTGTTCGGCTGATGTGGATTCCGGCTCGGGCGCGGTGGCGCAACCGACCAATAAAAGGCTGATGGCAACGGCGGTTAGCCCGCGCCCGAATAACGACGTGCGGGTTTTAACGCAGTTCACGCTGGGCCTCCACTGTACTTTCGTGTTTGCCGTAGCGGGCGGGCAGAATTTTGCCCAGCGACTCGATGCTGGCGGCCACCCAGTCGTCGTAGAGTTGGTCGAAACTGCGCTGGGCGTTGGCCTCGTGCAACTCAATGGCTTTTTCTTCAAACGGATAGGCCTGTTCTTCCAGCAAAATATCGTATTGCTCAAGCTCCAGAGCGTTGAGTTCTTTGGGCCGCTCGGAGGCCATTAAATCCCGCGCCAGCAGAGTGTAAATTTCACCGATATAAAAATTGGCCCGGGTGGTGAATTGGGCCACATTAAAGTCCAACACCTGGCGCTGAGCCGCGAGGGCGTCGTCCAGCGCGGCGCGTTTGCGCGTCAAGCTGGATTTAATGGGCAGTGTCAGGGCAATAGAACGAAAACGCTGGTATGGCCCCTGGGCTAAAGTGGTGGCTGCCTGCGCGCCCAAATAGCGGCTGCGCTCGGTGGGGTTTTGTTGGCCACTGGTAATCAGTCGGTTGAGCCAGAAATTGCGGCTGAGTTCATCCCCCGCTTGTTCGTACATTTGCGTCAAGCGCTGTTCGACTTCCAGCCGGTCGTTAAAAGGCTCGGGGTAAGCGTGGGCGTAGTCGCGATAGTGGTTGCGCGCCTGCTCCCAGTTGCCCGCTTTGTCGTAGTATTCGGCGGCGGTAAGCAGTGACTGGCGTGCCCGTTCGGGGTTATCGGCGCTGGCAAGCGCTTGCTGGCTGAGCAGGGCGGCGGCTTTTTCCCAAGCCTGCAAGGCCTCGTAAATCACAATCAGCTTGGCGGGAATATTGGTCGCCAGTGTGTGGTTGGGGTAAAGGTTGGCAAAGCGCGATAGCAGCGATTCGGCCAGCGGCCAGTCGCCCGCCATTTGCGCGGCGTGGCCGGCGTCAAATAGAGCGGTACTGGCAATATCAGTGTTGGGCAGTTCGCGCTCGATGCGCAGCAGCAAGGCAATGCCGGCATCGGTATTATCGGCGGCTAGCGCTTGTTGCGCCTGCTGGTAAAGACTGGCGGCGATGCGCTCGCGCAACTCGGCGGCCGAAGGCGAGCCCGGCTGGCTGCCCCACTCGGGGTGCAGCCGCAGCGCCTGCCAGTAAGCGGCTTCGGCCTCGGCGTAGAGCGCTTGGTCAAACTCGGCGTGGCCGAGAGTCAGCCAGGCGCTGTAGAGCAGTGGCCCGGCTGGGACCGGCTGCCAGGTAATCACCTGACGCGCCACCTCGGCGGCGCGGGTTAAATCGCCCTGGAACATCAGCTCCGGTGCGGTGCTGGCCAGCACTTGCACGGCGCGCTCGTCATGGGGATATAACTCGGCAAATTTTAGCGCGTTGTCTATTTTGCGCTGCTGCCACTGCCACACTTCGCTCGTCACCGGCTCCTGGGCTTGGGGCGCCGAGGGGTCGGCCTCCGGGCCGGTGCTCGTTTGCGAAGCTTCTACCAGTTGTTGCGCCAACAAAATACTGCTGTAACCGGCATCGCTGCCGTAGGTAGGGTCGCGCCGGGTAAAGGCCACGGTTTCGTAAGCGGTCAGCGCTGAAAGTGTGCGCCCACTTTCGCTGTAGGCCTCGGCCATAAGGAAGTTCATCTCTCCGGCTCGGGAGTCGGCCGGGAAGGTGACAATAAATTGCTGATACAGGTCGGCCGCCTCAAGGTAGGCGCGGTTAACATCGGCCCGGCTCGGTGCCAGATCGCCGCCCTCAGCCAGTCCGGCCTGCAAGCGCTGAGCTTCGGCGTGGTGGTGGCGCGCCAGTTCGTGCAAGTAAAGCTTCAGCTTAGCCAGCGCGTCGGTGCTCATATTGCGCGGCTTTTTACTGCGTATCTCTTGCCTGGCCTGCAGGGCGCTGGTGGTTTGCGGCAGGCCCGCCCGCGCTTGCCAGTAGCTGCTGTAAACCCCGTACCGATCGACAAACGCGCGCTTGGCGGGCAGCACTAGTGAGGGGAAACCGCCGCGCTGGTAGGTCTCAATTTCCATAATCGAGAAATCCGGTGCCAGATCTGCATCCGGGTTGTGATTGACGAAGCGAGCGTAGGTGTCGGCGCTGTCCAGATGGCGCTCTTGGGTCTCGTAGAGCTTACCCAACTCGCGGTAAAGCAAGTGCTGATAAGCTCGGGTGCCGATCGCCTGTTGCTGTTCGGCAATGCTCTGCGCGCCGTCGAGGTTGGCGTAGGTAAAGCTGAGCACCCGCAAGGTGTCGTCTATTAAATTGCGCTGATTGGCCCCCATCTTTCGCAAGGCTTTGCCTACCTGCCCCGGCAGTTGTACACCGACAAAGCCCTGATCGAGTAGCTGGGTAAAGTTGCCCATGGCGGCGTCGTACTGGCTGAGCTTGTAGGCAGACCAACCCTGCATATAGAGCGCGTTATCGGCAAAGCTGGAGGTACCGCTGGTCGCCACTTCACGGTAGAGCGCTTGCGCTTGTTGGTAGTCACCACCGGCAAAGGCACGCTCGGCGCGGCGAAATTGCGCCTCGTGCAAATAGGCCGACTGCGGAAAGCGCGCGGCCAACTCATCCAAGACGGCGGCGGCATCTGCGTCGCGCCCCTCCAGCGCCAAAGCCTTGGCCAGTTTGTAGTAGAGCGCATCGGGCGCGGTGGCGACCGATGCCTGCGGGTCAGTGGCGTATGCCTCGACCAACTGCTGGTAGTGAGCGATTGGCTCGGCAAAAAACTGGGTCAGGCTGCGCGCCTCTTGCTGCGCTTGTTCGCTGCGGGCCATTTCCAGATCGGCCAGACGCACCTGTATTTGGTGGCGCACTTGAGGGTGCGTCGCCACACTCAGTGCCGAGCGGTACTGAGCCTCGATTTGAGCCAGGTCCTGCGCGCTGACCGCGAGGTCAGAGGGGGGCAGTTGCGCTTCAGGCAGGTCGGCTAGGGTATTTCCCACCTGATGTAAAGGCTGGTGACTACAGGCGCCCAGTGTAATAGCCGTTACTACGGCCAGCGGCAGGTGGCGAGTAAAGCGAATCATTGCGGCGCTTCCTCGGGTACTCGCTCGAGTTCAGACATCGACTCAGGTTCAGGCGTTATATCGGACACTGGCGACGCACTCAGTGGCGGCCGGTTGCGGTAAGCATCGTCCATTAAACGTGCGATGCTTAAGCGCGTTTGCGCCAAGTAATCATTGAGCCGGGCGCGATGTTCACCCAGATGGCCGCGCAGAGCTGCACTGAGGGCAGCGGCTTGTTCGTTAATGGCTTGTGCCTGCGCCGCCAATAACTGTTGGTTGCGTTCACGGGCACGATTAAGGCGCTGTAATTGGGCTTGTAAGTCTTGCTCTTGGGCCAGAAGCTGCTCGATGCGCTCACTGGCCGCCAGGCTGCTGGCCAATGACGCATTGATTTGATTAAGGCGCTTTTGCACCTCCCAGCGTTTGGCGGGTAGTTGCTGGGCGGCGCGCCACTGCAACACCCCGGCAAAAAAATTGAGCTTGGCTTGTGCCTGATAGGGCAGCGGCTGTTTGCCCTCCAGCGCTTGAAGCGCGCGCTGGGCACTTTGCTGGCGTGCGTGTAAGGCGCGGGTTTGTGTATCAGCCAGTGCCATGGCGTTGTGCTGAACCTCTATTTGACGCAACTGTTCGCTCAGCCGGTCGCTTACCGTTTGTAATTCATCACTTTGCTGCAGCAGACCGGAGCGGGATAATTGATCGGCCCGCTCGGCGCGGCGCAAGCGCTTTTGTTGCACCAGCTCGCGGTACACATCGAGCTTTTGCTGCCACTGACGGTGGCGGTGCTGCAGATCCACTAAGTCGCGCAGTAATTGCGCTTGCTGTTGCTGGGCGTCGTCGCGCAGCAGAGTATCGAGATAGGTGAGCGGGCTGGTGATCACACTGGAATCGGGCAGGCTCAACCAGTTTTGGCCACTTTTCGCCTGGCTCGGGTGCAAGGCTTGCGGCCGACGCTCTCCGGTCAGGTAATCGAGCAGAGCCTGGGCGTTTAACTGAGCCAGGTGAGTGTCGATATCGGCCAGCATCTCGGTCAGCAGTGTTTCCGATTCGCCGTAGGCGATTAGCGCGGCCCCGGTGGAGCCCATTTGCTCATAGGCCCAGGGCACAGCGAGCAGTGACTCCTGCACGGCCGGGTCGAGCAGTGAGCGCTGGCGCAGCGCCTGCCAAGGTTTTAGGGCGAGCACATAGTCGTGATAGCTGGCGGCACTCCAGCCATAGCCGAGCAGGGCGCGGTTGGCAAAGGCCGTCTCGAGCCTTACCCGGCGGAACGCCGCCTTGGCCGAGGCAAAGTCTTTTTGTTGCAAGTAACTGTAGCCTAACGCGGTCAGGGCTTTGTCGCGCAGGGCGAGGTATTCGTCGCCGCGCTCGGGCTCCGTAGGCGGGGCGGCCGCCAAAAGCGCCTGATAATAGCTTTGTGCGCGGATCGGGTCGTTTTGACGCGCGGCGCTGTTGCCTAAGTTAAGCAGCGCTAGATGCGAATGCTCGGCCAAAGGCTCGAGTATGGACTCTGCGTTGGTAAGGCTGGGGGCGCCGCGCCCGGCAATCAGTAAGCTGACTCGCAAATTGGCGGCCTCTTCGGCCAGGTCGGGGCTGAGTGAACCCTGCAAGGCGTCGAGGTTGAGCTGGGCCTGATCGAGCCGCCCTGCCTGATAGTGCAGACGGGCCAAATAGAGATGAGCGGTATCGCGCAGGCGCCCAGGCTCACCTTGGTTTAAGTGAGTGTTAAACGCTTGCTGGGCCTGTTCGGTCATGCCGTAGGCCAGCAACATACCACCGCGCATAAGCTCTGGGTAGTGTTGGTGCCCCTTAATGCCGCCGCGACTTTGGGCGAGATCGAGAGCGATTAGCGCCTGGGGCAAATCCCCCTGATAGTAGTGGTACAGGCTTTCACCATAGGATAAATCTTGTGCGGCTGGGTGTAGCTGTGTCTGCGCACTGGCGGTGATAGCCGCCAGTGCCAGTAATGCGGGACGTAACAGGTTTACAACTCCCATTGCTTGATATCAAACACCGGTTGCAGTTTTTGCCCGGAGTCGACGATTTTCAGCTCCAACACCAGGGGGGCCGTGGTTTTTTCTACCGTGAGGCTGGCCGCGCGTTTATAGCTTTGCCCATTGGGGCCGGTGCCGGTAAAAAACGCGCTGATTTCATGCTCGCCCTGACGCAAATTGCCCAGATATAACTTCTGAATACCGCCGCGGCGCAAGGTGGTTAGCTGCTTGTCCGTGTAGAGTTCGCTGCTGATAAAGTCATCGTCCACTTTGACTTTAACCGAATCCAGCGCAAAGTAGTGACCGACATCCAGCGATAGGTAGAGCGCTATTTGGCTGTTGGCCGGAAACAAGAGTTCTTCTTCCAGGATTAACAAATCGCGATTCAATTGCAGCGACTGCTGTTTTAATGATTCGGCCCTTAGCGCCAAATTCTCAGCCTCAGCCTCGGTGGCTGAGCCCTGGGCCCACACCATAGCCGCCAGCGCGTACAGGCTAAGAGCCAGCAGTAATCGGGTCGCCGTTAGCAAGCGCGTCATAGTTGCATCCTGTTGGTTTATTGGCAGCATTGGCCACGGTGGCAAAGCCTTTGGCAGTTTAATCAATTGCGGCCCATCGTGCAGCGCTTCGTATCGCGCGAGGGGCTTTTGCATCGCGAGATGTGAAAGCTATCACCCTTGTGTGGATGATAAATGACCTACCTGCAATTTTCGCTCAGCGCGACTGCCCCTGGGCCGGTGGAGACAGTCCTGCGCTGTAGTAAACCTTACCGGCCCGATCGATGAGCACAGCATCGAACTCAGGCAAAGTTTCGATCAATGCCAAGCCCCGCTCGCGCCCCAGAACAAAAATACTGGTAGAGAGCGCATCGGTGTCGAAGGCATCGGGGCCGAGCACGGTGACACTGGCCAACTCGTCGGTACTTTTGCCGGTTTGGGGATTGATAATATGGTGAATGCGCTCGCCGTTATCATCGATATAGTAGCGCTCGTAATCGCCCGAGGTAGAAATAGCCGTGTCGGTTAAGGGCAGGGTGATGGCAATGCCGGCGTCGCCGCGCGGCTGCTTAATGCCCACCAGCCAGGGACGACCGTCCCGATTGCCGAGTACACGACTGTCGCCCCCGGCGCTGACACTAGCGTGCTCTATTCCAGCGGCCCGCAGCAAGTTAATAACCCGATCCACCGCGTATCCCTTGGCGATGCCACCCAAATCAACAGTCACCGCCGGGTGTTGATAGTGCACGCTACTCTCGGCGCGGTTAAGAAGTACATGGCGATAATCAATGGCCGACATTAAAGCCTGGCGTTGGTCTGCACTGGGTTGCTGCTGCGCACGGTAATCGTAGTATCGCGCCAGTGAGGCGAAGGTAATATCAAAAGCCCCCTGAGTTAAGCGGCCATAATAAAGAGATTTATCGAGCAGCTTTAACATTTCGGAGGACACCGTCACCGCTGCCGCCCCCTTTTGGCCAGCTTGTTCGTTCATAAGTGACAGTTCACTGCTGGGCTTATAAGGGCTGTAGGTGGCATCAATACGATGCATTTCGTCCAGCGCTTGCTGTAAAAGCTGTTGGCCGGTTTTCTCATCGGTGTGCTGCAAGGTCACGCTGATACGAGTTCCCATAATATCGGCCTGCTCGCTGAGCCAGAGCGCCTGAGCAGGTGCTGTTAACAAAGCGCATAATAGGGCGATGAAGAAACGTGAGCGATACCACATAGCAGTGTTCCGGGCCGGTTAGGGAAAATCGTTTTGTAACACATTTAATATTATTCTGTGTTGGGTCATAATGAAAACACAAAGCAGGTCGCCTTTTATTGGTTTTGGGCTAAAATTAGGTGACAACTGGGGTCGTAAATAAAGGGATTGGAACATGCGTTGTTTAACAATTGTGGCTTTGGCACTCATACTGGCCGGGTGCGGCGGCAATGATGACCCGCTGCTGAACGTCATTAACGACCCGCTGGATATTGAATTTGAAGACTTCTATGTGGATCGTACCGATATCTATCCCGGCGAGTCGGTATGGATTGAATGGCAGGCCGAAGGCGCGTTGTATTTTGATGCCCGCCTCTACGTCAGCCAAGATGAGCGCATCTCGCAGGATGACTTAGTGGTTATCGATGAAGAGTGTGGAGTTGAGAGCGATGACCACTGTACCGCCGATGAAGATATCTATTTCTCCTGTCACTACGACTCCAGCAACCGCTTTAGCTGTCGAGAAGGTGGTGACATTTTAAAACGCACGGATTTAACCCCCTTAATCGAGCAGTATCCGCAGGAAGCGTATCTAATACTGGAATTGTGTAACGACAATTGTGAAGAGCGCTCTTGGCCACTGCTGTTTCGCTAAACTCCCCCGACCGGTTTAACGCTTTCGGACGCATTACTCGCCAACGCATAAGCGAGCCCACAACCTACGCCATCAAAAACCACCTCAAGGGTGAGCGTAGGGTTAATCTCGCCTTACCACGGTAAACCATCCATGAAGCCACGCCACGCTTATTCTTTATTACTGAGTACGCTTATTGCGCTGGCGGTCACGCTGACCCTCTATGCACTAAGCACTCACCTTATGCATAAGGAGATGGTTCACCAGTCACAGTCCGTTATAAAATTACTCGATCATCTGAACCGGGATGTTCAGGTAAGTTGGCAAAAGCTATCTAACAACACTCATGCAGCCTGTAGCGAACCGCATTTATCTGCAATGCGGGCCGAGCTTTTTTTGACCTGGCACATTAAAGATATTGCTTACATGCAAGGCGACACAGTGCTTTGCAGTGTTATGGCGGGCAAACTGAAGAATCCCTTTTCCCTGCCCGAGTCCACTTATCAAACCAAAGGTGGGGCTACTATCTGGATAGATACTGACTGGAGTGTATTAAATAAAAATTATAATGTCGCCATCGCCAACCGCAACAATTTTGCCATGGTAATAGACCCAACCAGTCTGGAAAATTTTATCGATTTATTTTATTCGTGGGAGTTGATATACCGTATAAACAATCAAGATTATCATGCTGCCGGAGAAAAAGGGGTTGTCGATATTGGCTCAAAAGATCACCATTACTTTAAGCCGTTTCGTGTTAAAACCTGCAACAATTACAATTACTGCACCTCAATATTAAGTGATAGCTTATCGTATCTATCGCGCAATCCTGCGGTTTCGATTCTGATTATAGTGCTCGGGTATTTGAGCGGCTGGTTGTCCTATGTATATATTCGCCGCTACATTAGCCACCTCTACTCGATTGAATACCGTGTACAACGGGGCCTGGCCAATAGTAATTTCTATCCGGTGGTGCAACCCATTATCGATTTAACGACACAAAAAATAGTCAGTTGCGAAGTGCTGGCACGATTTGAAGATAAAGCAGGCCCACTGTACCCAGACGCGTTTATCCCCATAATTGCCAAGCAAGATGTGTCTTGGCCTTTTACGGTTTTAATCATTGAGGCAACACTCGCCAGCCTAAAAAAACACGGCCTGGAAGATGAGATTTCGATAGCATTTAATGTGATGCCTCGTGACGTCACCAACGGCAACATACTGACTTTATTAGACTTAGAGTCAGTAGCACAATGGCGCGGCGAGCTAACCATTGAGCTCACCGAAAGCGAAGAACTTGAAGAAACTCAGGCGCACAAAAATTTATCTCAGTTAAAACAATACGGTATTAACATCTCGATAGATGATTTTGGTACAGGCTACTCTAATCTTAAATACATTGATCAATTACACTGTCGTTATTTAAAAATTGACCGGACTTTTATTATGGATGTAGAAGAGGGCTCTATTCGCTCTTCAATTATCCCCAATATAGTCAGTATTGCCGAGAAATCCAATTTGCGGGTAATCGCCGAAGGGGTCGAGAATTTGGCTCAATCGACCGAGCTAAAAAGAATGGGCATTCGGTATGTTCAGGGTTATTATTTTGGCAAGCCAATGTCTATAGCCAACTTGGCGCAAAAATTAAAACAGACAACCGACCAATAGCGAGCTCAACGATTCAGATGCAGACTCACTCACCTTTCAACGCCTGCTGAGCAATAAAATCGGTAAATTTTTGTGGCTTATGAATACCGTAACCCTGTGCATAATCAACCCCAATTTCTTCCAGAACAACCCGAACCTCTGTGTTCTCTACAAACTCAGCCACCGTTTCTATCGACAGAGTCTGTCCCACCTCATTAATCGCCTTCACCATTGCCAAATCGGTTTTATCTTTAACGATTTCACGAATAAAACTACCATCGATTTTAAGCGTATCAATGGGGAGCCGTTTTAAATAATTAAACGAAGCCAAACCCGTACCAAAATCATCCAAAGCAAAACTGCATCCAGAATCCCCCAACGCCTCCATAAAGTGAACCGCATCCAATAGATTGTTTACCGCCGCGGTTTCAGTCACTTCAAAACAGATTTTTTCCGGGGCTACGGAATATTTTTCAAAAGCCTGCAATACGAATTGATAAAAATCATGCTTGTCCAGTGACAACCCTGAAATATTGATATGGCATTTATGTAATTGCGTCAGGTGTTTGGGATTCTGAGCCAGTATTTTTAACGTGTTCTCAACCACCCACCGATCAATTTGTGGGGCACTGCCAAAACGCTCGGCGGCAGGTAAAAAAGCAGAGGGCGAGTACACTTTGCCACCGTCCTCCAGACGAATAAGAATTTCGTAAACCAAGCCGTTGGTTTGCTGTTGCAAGGGGGCAATTAATTGTGCCTCCAGCAATAGCTTATTTTTAATAATGGCATTACTTATTTTGGTTACCCACTGCATCTCACCGGCACGCTCTTGCCGATGAGCATCGTCTTCACGAGCCACATAAACAAAATTCCTACCTTTTTCTTTTGCTAAATAGCAGGCAATATCCGCCGCACGCATGATAGATTCAGTATCTAAATCATCTTCAGATATAGGCACCACGCCGATACTGGCGGTAATGTCATAGCGATGCCCCTCCCAATTAAATTCAAATATTTCCAGAGCTCTGCGTAGCTTTTCAGCAATTGATCCCGCGGCATCGATTGCGCAATTTTCTAGAATCATGGCGAATTCGTCGCCACCCAATCGAGCTAACATATCGCCTTCGCGCAAGATGCTCGCAAATAAATTCGTCACTTGTTGCAATAATCGATCTCCGGCGGGGTGGCCGGAAGTATCATTGACGATTTTAAACTGATCTAAATCAATAAAACATAAAGCGTGTTTTACATGTTCGCTGCGGGCTCTATTTAATGAATCAAACAATCGGCGCTCAAATGCCCGCCGATTGAATAATCCGGTCAATATATCGTGTGTGGCTTGAAAGTTTAATTCGTTTGAAAGCCTGCGAGATTCAGAAATATCTTCAAGAATAAGTGTTAAATGACGAGCTGAGTCATGAGTATTGGATCTGGAATACGTTAATCGTGCCCAAATATAACCTGTATTTTTTGCTAATCGCTGCTCCACTGAATAGTGATCGATAACCCCATTGAGCAGCTGCTGTTTGGATTGTTCATCCAGCGACCAATCCTCCGAGTGAATAAAATCTTTAAAGCAGTGGCCAGTGATACTGGATTTTTCACAATCGAGAATATTGCAAATAGCTGGGTTAGCATCTCTGACAACATCATCGTACCCAAGGTGCACGATACCCACCGCCGCTTGCTCAAAGATATCGTGGTACTTATGTTGTGAACCTATGAGTAATCGATTTAATCGCAACACTAACCAAAATGCGATAGAGACCAATAATAAAATGAAGACAATACTGCACCAGGCCAATACATGAGTTAGCCACCGAGCGGTGTCGGTCATCATATAGCGAAATTTTGTGGATAATCGTTCTAGATCTTGATTAATAAGATACAGCTGTTGTTTGTTGGCCTGTAAAGCCTGTGGATCGGGCAAGGAGTCACGCCACAATAACTCTAGTTGATCGGCTAGTGCGGCCGTATTTAGCAAGCTATTATCAGCCTGCCGCCACACATCAAACGCGTGTTGTAATTTACCCAATTGACCAAAATATTCGAACAATAAAATCATTCGGTCGGCATCATCTGGGTGGTTACGGCCGGCCATTAAGTGGCCAGTGATTATATGGATAGGCTCATTCGCCTCCATCGAGAGACGTGCACGTCTGTCTGCCAAGGGTACTTCTAGATACTGGCGCCCCAGCTTGAGCTCGTTGGGCTCACCGGTCTCGGCATAGCGTGACAAATGATAAACGCTGTTGACTTGATAGCGACTCCAAACCGCGAGCCCACTAAGATACCCAGTTACAGCGCCCTGTAAATGAATAACGGCCACTATAGCGAATGTGGCTATCAATATAAGCGACACTAAGCCTGAGACCAGCCCGGCCACTTTGAGTGAATAGGTATACTTTGATTGTACGTCGGACACGTCCCAATAGCCTAAATAAAGAATATGACTTAAGTTAAGCAGTAAATAAGGGTGCTGTCAGGTGAGTACTGGCTGCGAAGCGGACTTTACTGATGCTTGCAACCTTACAAACTGGCCCGCAGGCTTAATCTGCATTGGCCCTGAGAGGTTACTCTATATATCCAATATATCCAATGCAGCCTGGGGGAATGAGCGTGTTTATAAACCAGCGCCTAGAGCGACAATCGCAACCGGTGTTTACCGTTATCCAAAGGCTCGGCCATCAGTGGTAACCATTGCTCGGCCTGAACCTCACGGGCAAATGTATCGGTAAAGGCAAATTCCCCGTCGATATGAATACCGCCGGTCAGTGGCATCACCACATTACCGGCCAAATCGATAGGGCCTTCTAAGGAGAAAACATCGGCGCGGATCTCACCTTCTTGGGTCTCGGATAAATCGGCAGCAAAGGCGCCCAGCTGCAACCAACTTTGGCCGTTGTGCAAACGAGCCTGGGTCCAGCTAAGTTTCCCCTCAAGGTTTTTCAGGGTTTGGCCCTTAAGTCTCAGCGATTGAATTTGGGCGCTAATTTGGCCGGTAATTTTAGTCGGCTCTGGCAGGCCCTGAATTAAACTGGCCGGCAAATTAAGACTGGTGTCGGTTAAGCGCAACGAGCCGCCCATACCCACACAGGCTGTGCCAGCTACCTGCTGGCGCTCAAGGTCGGTTTTAATCTCTGCGCACGGGGCAAGCCCCAGCAGACTCATGGGCTTGATCCGCCAGCTTAATTGCCCCAGTGCGTAGTGCTTGCCATCAATACTCACCGAGGCCATACCCGCGCTGCCCTGCCACAGGGTGCCGCTAATGCCCGACAGTGCTAAAGGCGTGTCGCGCGTCATTAGGTAGCCCCCCCAAGCGGCGGGAATCTGGCTAATCACAAAGGCCAGCCAAAAAAGTAAACCGAGTACAATCCAACGAATCATATATCAAGCTCTAGTGGAAACATACATTACTCTGCGCCGCTCTCAATAGCGTTCAGCGGCACTCGAGTGATGTCTATATTTGCGTTTTCGGTGGTGTAGGTGACATACAAATAACCTTCAAACACCTCTGTTTTAGGGGCGCTGTACGCGGGGTACAGCTTGCGCCTTAGGTCGTTTGGCGCCGGTATTGAATGTGCGCCGCGGCGCAACAGCCAAGCCCGATCAAATGTGTACCCATCGGCGCTGGTAAACACGACCAGTGGAAAACGGGCTCGATTACCGCTGGGGTTATTAACGATATAGGCACTATCGGCGGTTAAGTTGCCGGCGTTTGCTTTAGCCCGTGAGTCGGGAATATTGCTTAGCGTCGGCAAGCTCCAGGTTTCGCCCCGATCATCACTGACCGCGGCCAGTATTCTATAGCTCGAATCCCGATCGCGAAACACCATAACCTGTTCATTGCCCCGGCTAAACCAGCTGGGCTCCAACTCGCGACTTAAGTTGTCGCGCGAGGGGGCGTTTAACATCTCTCCTGCCTGCCAGCCAGTCCGGCCTGTGGCATCGTCGGTAAAATACGGTTTTGCCACCAAGCCCGGCGGCTGGTGCAGCGCCGTTAGCAAGCGGCCGTCGCGCAGGGCACCTATACCCGGCTCAATGGCCCCGGCCAGAGGCTCGCCGCTGCTGTCGAGCACTGGCTGAGCCGCCGTCCAGCGTATACCATCGCGGCTGGTGCGGTACTCTACCGTTCCGTTTTCAGGCGTCTCACTTTGGGGCCAAATATTGATATAAGCCACCAGTGTGTCACCAAATACCCACCAGCCGCCGGCACTGACGTTAACCCCGGGGCTCGATTTTGCCAGCACAATGGCATCACTCCACTGGCGGCCATCCACACTCATGGCGTAGTGCACTTGCGACCGTACCGTTTGTTCGGCATCTGGGGCGGCCTGCCACTGAACAAAAAGTTTGCCGTTAAAGGCCACCGGAACCGCCCCGCGACTGTACTGATAGCGATTGTCGCCAGCGGTAAAAACGCGAGCGGTTTCGGTGCCGGGTGCCAGGTTTAAACCGAGTGTGGCAGGCTGGTTAAAATCGAGTAAATCCGGCGCCGCACTGATGGGTGACTGACCGACAGCCGGCAGGGCCACCGAGCACAATAAGAGCGCGATAAAGCGGCGCATCCGGCACATGGGCTTAGTCTTTACTGAGTCGAATATTGGCCGTAACTTTACCCGCGGTGCTGGTCGCGGCCATGGATAAATCCTTTACCGTGACTTCGTGGCGATACTCCAGATCGTACAGCCACTGCATAATGGCGGTGTAATTAACATTGTCCAGCCGCACTCGTACTTCACCGCGAGTGCCGGGCTGAAAACCGCTCATGCGCAGACCATTGGACTGCAAGGTGGAGTCAATCAGCTGGCTGATATTTGTGCCGGACGAGTTATTAGCACTGCGCTCAAGTGACTGCGCCTGCTTAATTTGCGCGGTCATTAGTTTTACCCGCTCCAGCGATGCGCTGGTGTTGGCATTGGTGGCAATCTGTTGCGTGCGTTTATCTTGCAGTGGGGACAGAACCGCCATCCACAATATATAGAGCACAACCGCGAGGGCGCCAACCAATAAAATAGTTTGTTCGCGCCGGTTGTACTGGGCCAGTGTAGCGAAAACCTTGTTCATTGCAGCTCCTGTTTAACTCGTATACGGGCGGCATGGGTATTGCCTTGGGCACTGGCAGAGAGCAGCTCCGCTGTTAGGCCCTGACCTTCCAGCGACCCGCGCAACGACTCGATGGCGTTAAACGTTTCCGCTTGTAGATTGAGGCTAAGCTCCGCGTTGTCGCTGGAGTAATACACACCCTTGAGGGTTACACCCCCTTCGGCCACCGCAGGCAATACTCGATCCAACAACACCATGACCGCGGAGCCACCGGTACTCGGCTCTAGATCGCGCGCCATAATACGCAGCCGCCGCTCGGGGTCGATGGCCGGCCCGTTGGGCACCACGGTGCGAAACACTTGCTCGATATTGCGGCGTATTTCCAGATTATCGTTTTGCAATTGATTGATGGAAAACAACAAGGTGGCAAGATAAACCACCAACGCGGCGACGCCGACATAGGCGACTTTACGCCAGTTGCCCCACCAGCGCTCAATAGGCAAACGCTGAGAGAATTCGCGCTGACATAGATCAATCGTGCCGGCGTCGGCTTCAAAATCCCACAGGGAGCAAATTCGAGTGTCACCCTGGGCAATGCTCAGGCTAGCGGGCAGTTGTTGTTGCAGCTGTTCCAGCTGGCTTTCATCCGGTGCGCTTAATTTTAACTGTGGCGGAGTCACTCGGTTTTGCGAGGTCAGCAGTAACTCGATGGCCACATTAAAGTTATTGGCATTAATTGTAAAACCTGCGCTTTCACCAAAGCGAACACTGACTAGTTGATCTTGCCAGTGAATCGCCCAGATGTCGGCGGGCTCTTGGGCGTCGGTTTCCGTGGGACAGCTAGGCAATAGAGCCGCCGGCAACGCTTGCACTACCTCGACATTGATATCCGTCAGAGCGCTGAACAGTGCTTGCAACGGTGCCCGCTCGGTGTAGACCAGATTAATTTCACCGTTGGCGGGGGTGCCGAAGGCAAAGTGAAATTGGTCGATATCGCCCACCACTTCTTCTTCCAGCTGGAAGGGCATTAATTTGCGCAGATGGCGTTTTTCTGCCTCAGCATAGCTAAGCCTGCGCACCACTGTTTGCGGGCCACCGACAATCAATTTAGCTTGGTGGTTACCATCCCCCAGGGTGTTGGACAGGGCTTCCGTATCGCCGTGACCCAACTCATCCGGCAGGTCTTTGCGGCGAAACAACCAAGTAAAGTCGCTGCCGTAATGGCTTATGTACAGCGTCAGAGAATCGCTCATGGGTTTGTTAGTGCTTCCTGTTGGCCAGAGGGCGCAGGCGCCTGCTCCAGACTGAGTATGTAATCGTATACGTCGCGCCGGTGCACAACGTCAAAAGACTCGTCACTGCGTTGCAGCAGGCTCTGGCGACTGCGACGCTGCTCTCCCAGCTGCACCCTGGTGGTGACTAAAAAGTGCTGAGTGTTCACTTGGACCAAACCGGCATCGATACCTTTATCACTGCTGATGATACTGTCCCAAGCGGTATTTTCGGTAAATTCCTCAACGGTGGCATATTCTCCGTTCTCGGAGACAATAGTGCTGGCCTCTTCTACCGTGAGAGGTGTGAGTATATCGTCCGAGTTAAAAGTTCGCAGTAACTGAGAAGGTATTGTGTTGACGTTAAAACCGCCCCCCGCATCTTCTCCGGCTGGAATTACGGTAATAAAGGGCCGCAGCAATTGCATGAGCTCCGGGGTCATATAACGCACCAAACGCAGCTCATCGACGCTGGTCAAGGGCGTGTTAGCCGGTTGGTAGGCCGGATCAAGGGCTAGATAATAATCCCGTTCGGCCCCCATAAAACCGGTGATGTTATGGTCGCTATCGGTCCAGTCTACCAGCGCCTCCAGTATGGCGATGGCCTCTTCCGGCGACACTGGATAAATCTCGGGAAAGCTTTGCAGTAAACGCAGAAAATGTTTTTGCGCCGTGTTAAAGCGCGCCGGACTGTTGGGATTATTGTCTTCGGTGTTGTTTAGACTGGTGCCAATCGTGTTGAGGTTAAAGCGCGCGCTGGCATCTTCAATTTGCGCCAAAATCATCCCGCCTTCAATGGGAAAGGGCGGCAGTTCCATCGCCCAGGGCTCGAGCAGACTGTCGACTTCGGGGTTTTCATCCAGCTCTAAAAAGTAAATGGCCAGACGCTCGGCGCCGGACAAATAGGCCTCGGCCTGAGCGCCGTGCCAGCGCGCCTCGGCCCGAGCAATACTGAACTGATAATCGCGCGAAGCCTTAATGGCAAACCCTGCCACCAAAGCGACGATCAAAATGGCCAAGATAAGCACAGTGCCGCGCTGGCGCTCTAGATGACGCGGCGCTTTAGCTGGAGAGGTCATACAACCTCTCACTGATCAGACCGTCTTCGAGTTCAATGCGGATCAACACGGCAATAGGCAGGCTGGTGTCAATGCCGGCCGAATCAGTAGCGGGCCAGAGTTCATCCCAATCGCGGACAAAATCATCGCCGTCCAGCACCCCTGTGCCCTGCTGCCCGGCGCGCGCGGCGGATAAGAATTTCAGCTCAATGCTGTGTATATCTGTCAGCATTTCCTGCTTAATTAAGTCTTCGGCAAACAGCCAGTCTTCAATTACAAAGTTGCGTTCGGGGCGGTAGTCGCGCCAGAGCACGCCGTCCGACACACGGTAGATAATTTGTTGAATATCGCTGCGGGCGCGATTCATGGGGTTAAGCCAACCGCTGCGGGTCATTTGCAACAGAAGCTGATCGCCACTGGTGTCGTCGTACAGACTGGCGCCGCGGAAGGGGCGGCGCACACCGGTGGTGATGGTGGGGTCGTCGCTGGCGTCAATCGGGGCCAGTAGGTGGCGCAGATCTTTGCCCAGTATCTGCCAGGTGCGATCCAGCCGGTTGATGTTGGTCATCACCTCTTTGGTGGCCTCGGCGCTGCGCGAGGCGGTACTAAAGGCTTGATAACTGAAGGTCATAATCACCGCGGTAATCGCCAGGGAGATAATGACCTCGATCAGGGTGAACCCTCTTTGTCGCGGGAAACGGCGCTTATTCATTGATAAAACCCGTTAAGGTAGCGAGATTATCGTCTTTCTCGGCCTCCAGACTGACGCGCATATCGAGGCGCTTAAAACCCTCTACTTCGGTGTCCTGGCTGTTGAGCTCCCAGTACCAACGTACACCATCGCGCTCGACAGTGCCGGATTCACTGTCGGGAATAGTGTACTGCTCTAGCAACCGGTCGCGCATGGTTATCCGGGTCAGTTGGTTTTCTGCTACCCAATAGGCCTGTGTTTTATCCCGCGTGATGCCCGCGCCCTGCAGCTGGCTGGTAATCAGCATCATCAGGGCGGGCAGGGCCGTGCCAACAATCGCCAGCGCTACCATCACCTCGATTAAGGTAAACCCGCCAATTTTTTTCACCGCTCATTCTCCCAATCAGCCAGTTCGGGGTCGCGGTTAAGCCAGCGCACGCGGCCCATCATGTCCACATCCAAGCGCTGTACCTCTTCATCGTTGTCGAACAACGGGAACAGTGCAATCTCAAAACGGGTGGCCTCGCCACTGGGGTAAAAAATCAATACGGGTTCGACACTGGTGGTATTGGGGTCGAACTCGTAGGGCTCGCCCTCGACGATCATCTCCACACCGGTATCGGCTGGCAGACACTGATCAGGTAAAGCCTCAGACACCGGCGTCCAGCTGCTATCGCGAAAACGGCGCCAGCGATAACACCACTGCTCACCCTCAGCGGTTGAGTTGGGGCGCGCAAAGAGCCCAATAACCTCACCGGTCAGGGTGCTTTGCTCGGCGACAAATTCACTTTGCAGTAATAATTTATCCGCCGCCTTTTCTAACTCGCCGGCCCGATCGGGGGAAATGGCTAGGGTAACCATACCCGCGCTCAGGCCGATGATCAGAACCACCACCATCATCTCGATCAGGGTAAAGCCGCGGGCAATGGAACGCATAGGGTATTACTGCTCGGGCAGATCCTGATCCCAGACACTGATATCTGCCGCCGGACCGGTGCCACCGGAAACTCCGTCGGCACCCAAGGTGTATATATCATAAGGGCGCGCTTCCCCGGGGCTGATGTACAAATAGGGGCTGCCCCAGGGGTCCATTGGCACCTGATCCAGATAACCGCCCGCGCGGTAATTGCGCGGCACGGGCGACAGGGTGGGCTCGGTCATCAGCGCTTTTAAGCCGTGTTCGCTGGAGGGAAATACATAGTTATCCAGCTGATAGAGCTTAAGTGCGGTCTGAATGCTTTTAAAGTCGGCTTTGACCTTATTGATTCGCGCCTCTTCGGCCCGATCCAACACCATAGGCGCGACGATACTGGCCAACAGGCCAATAATCACCACCACTACCATAATTTCAATCAAACTAAAGCCGCTTTGGCGTGTTGTGTGTTGCATGTGTGTTTACTCCGTCGATGTTGGCAGAACGCGATATGCATAACGCGCAACGCCTAATAATTTGACTTGTGACCTTACTGATATGGAAAAATTCGTTCAGCGTTCAGCGTTCAGCGTTCAGCGTTCAGCGTTCAGCGTTCAGCGTTCAGCGTTCAGCGAATTATCATCCCACCATCTGATTCATTTCAAATATCGGCTGCAGGATTGCCAGTACGATCACCAACACTGCGCCGCCCATAAAAACAATGGTGGCAGGTTCCATTAAGCCCAAAGATACAGCTAATACCATCTCCAGCTCGCGCTGTTGATCGCGCGCAGCGTGTTCCAGTTGCGTTGGCAAAGTACCGTTGGTTTCGCCGCTGGCCACCATTTGTACCAGCAAAGGCGGAAAACAGTCGGCCTTTTCCATAGCCCGATTAAGCGCGGTGCCTTCGTGCACTTGATTGGCTATTTGCTCACAGGCATCTTGCAAGACACGGTTAGTCATTACCTGTCCGGCAATGCGTAGCGCCTGTAGCAGGGGCACGCCGCTGGACATTAACAAGCTTAACGTCGAGGCAAAACGCGCCGAGTTGGATTGATTGACCACATTGCCAATCACCGGCAGGCGCAACTGAATTTGGTGCCAGCGGCGCAGCCGCCGCTCGTTTTTTAACAGACGTTTAATACCGTAGACGGCACCGGCACCGGCGGCCAACACCCAAATACCGTAGCCGACGATAAAATCACTGGTACCGATTAATGCGCGGGTTAAAAACGGCAGCTCGCGGCTGGAGTGGGCGAATAGCTTGACCAAATCCGGCACCACAAAGGCCATAAGCCCGATGATCACGGCCAGACTTAACACCAGCAGGGCGATGGGGTAAATCATGGCGGTTTTTAGACGCGCTTTAAGCTGTTGTGAGTTAAGCGTGTGCTCCGCCAAACGGTCTAGCACCGGCCCTAGAAAGCCCGAGCTTTCGCCAGCGCGCACCATGGCGCGGTACATATCATCAAACGAGTTGGGGTGCTCCGACAGCGCCTGAGCGAGGGAAAAACCTTCCAGCACTTTGGTGCGAATTTGCAGCACGACTTGCTTAATGCTCTGCTTTTGCGCCTGTTTGGCCGAGGCCTGCAGGGCTTCGTCCAACGGCAGGCCAGAGCTGATCAGCGAGGCCAGTTGGCGGGTAATCAGACTCAGGTCGCGAGGTTTGAGTTTGGGGGTGGTCTTAAACCAAGTGAAGCCTTTGCTCTCCCCGGTGGTTGTGACCCGAGCGCGCATGCCGGCATCGGAGACTTCCAATGGTTTAAGGTTTTTGGCACGCAGTTGGGCGCGCACCTGGCGCTCGCTATCACCTTCAAGGATTCCCTTAACGGTTTTACCGGATTGGTTCAGCGCGCGATAGCTATAGGCACCCATGATAATTCAGCCTTAAGTTGCGGTGGTGACGCGCAGCACTTCTTCAAGGCTGGTAACGCCTTCCACCACCTGGCGGCGGCCGTCCGCGCTGATGGATTCGGACTGCTTGCGCGCCTCAGCAATCAGCTCTTGCTCGCCGGCTTCTTCGTGAATCAGGTGGCGCATTTGCTCGTTGATTTCGATCAGCTCGTATATCCCTTTGCGGCCCCGGTAGCCCATTTGATTGCACTTGTCGCAGCCTTTAGCGCGATACACCGATTGGCCTTCAGGTAAATCCAGCATTTGTCGCTCGGATTCCACCGGCTGATAGGGTTCTTTACACTCCTTGCACAGCTTGCGCACCAAGCGCTGGGCCATGACCACCTCGATACTGGAGGCGAGCAGAAAGGGCTCCACACCCATATCTTTTAAGCGCATGATGGCGCCGATGGCGGTGTTGGTGTGCAAGGTAGAGAGCACCAAGTGGCCGGTTAAACTGGCCTGAATGGCGATGTCGGCGGTTTCGGAATCGCGAATCTCACCGATCATGACTACGTCCGGGTCTTGCCGCAAAATGGCGCGCAGGCCGCGGGCAAAGGTCATATCCACCTTGGTGTTGACCTGAGTCTGGCCGATACCGGGCAGCAGGTACTCGATCGGGTCTTCGATGGTGAGAATATTGCGGCTGGGCGCATTGATATGGCTGAGCCCGGCGTAGAGCGTGGTGGTTTTACCCGAGCCGGTGGGGCCGGTGACCAGAATAATACCGTGCGGACGTTTTAAGGCGTGGCCAAAGCGCTCCTGTACCAGGGTCGGCATTTGTAGCTCTTCCAGCTTAAGCTGGCCGGCGGCCTGATCGAGCAGACGCAATACAATGCGCTCGCCGTGGGCCGAGGGTATGGTAGAAACGCGAATATCTACCGCGTGGCCGGCCAGGCGTACGGTAATGCGGCCGTCTTGCGGCAGGCGTTTTTCGGCAATGTCGAGCCGCGCCATCACTTTTAAGCGCGACACCAGCACCGGCGCCAACTCGGGCTTGGGGGACAGCACTTCACTGAGTACACCATCGGTGCGAAACCGCACCGACACTCGATCTTCAAAGGGTTCCAAATGGATATCCGAGGCCTGCTCGCGCACGGCCTGAGACAAAATAGCGTTGATAAGGCGAATAATCGGCGCATCGTCATCGCCGGCCAATAGGTCAGTGCGATCGGCCAGATCATCGGCCATACTGGATAGATCGAACTCGGCGCCCAAGTCTTCGGCGGCGCGCTGGGCGGCGCCGTCACTGCTTTGGTACTCGCGGGTCAGGCGCTGCTGAAAGCTGTCGTTATCCAGCTCTTGCAGGGTCATATCGCCAGCGAAATAGCGCGCCAGCTCGGTTAGGGCCTCCAGCTTTAAGCCGGGCTTGTGCAGCACCCGGCCGGGTTGTTCCGGGTCGAGCATGACGCCGTGGTCCGAGGCAAAGCTAAAGGGCAAGCGCGGGCTCTCACCGGCGCTGGCGGCCAGATGCTCTTCTTCCTCTATAGCGTCGCCGCTGTCAAAGCCCTCCGGCAGTTCGGCCGGTTCCGAAATTTCGCTGTTCAAGGCTTACTCTCCTGCCTCGGCTTCTGGCACAGGCGCGGGCTCTGGGTCAGACTCTTCGCTCTCGTAGCGACGCTGTACCTTGCGCAGTTGTTCTTCCCACTCGGGCAGCATCGGCATATCGTCTCTGGAGGTGAGAAAGCCGGCATTGTTGCGATTTTCTATCAAGCGGTCGCGAACGTGGCGGTATTTCTCCGCCGTAGCGCCTATCAGCATTTCGTCATCGGGCACCACACTAGCGCGGATAAACACCATCAAATTGGTTTTGGCTTTATTGCTGGTCTGGCTTTTAAATAAATTGCCCAGAATAGGGATATCACCCAGTAGCGGCACTTTGCGCTCATAGGTGCGAATATCGTCTTGAATCAAACCGCCCAGTACCACAATCTCGCCCGAGGCAGCCATAATTTGCGTGTCAATCTTGCGCTGATTGGTCACCAGGCCGTCGTTAGAGGCGGCAGTATCGTCAACGCTGGAAATCTCTTGCGAGATATCCATCACCACGGTATCGCCATCGTTCACATGGGGGGTAACTTTGAGCAAAATACCCACATCTTTGCGCTCAACGGTATTGAACGGGTTAGTGGGGTTGCTGCTGCCACTGCTGGTGCTGGTGTAAGAACCAGTGACAAAGGGTACGTTTTTACCCACGGAGATTTCCGCTTCGTGGTTGTCGGTCGTAAGCAGGCTCGGTGTCGACAGAATATTGGTACTGCCGTTGGCTTTTAGCATTTTTAATACCGCCAGCATATCGGTGCTTTCGCCCAACTGGCCGAAACCAAACACCTGACCGGCAATGCCCGACAGACTTCCCGCTAAACCCAGCAGCGCGGCGTCGTCGTCACCAAAGGCGTTTTGCCCCAGATTACCAATATTGCCAATGCCATCATCACCACCGTTGGTGGAACTGCCAAAGCCTGCATCGTCGTCACGGTACATCCATTCGATGCCGAGTTCGGCCGCATCGCTGTCTTCTAGCTCGACAATAATCGCTTCCACCAGTACCTGCGCGCGGCGAATGTCTAAGCTTTCGACCAACACCATCAGGGATTGCAGTGTGTCGCCGTCGGCGGTGATGAGGATGGCGTTAGTGTCTTCATCGGCCTGTACGCTGGCACTCATTTGCGAGTTAGAACTCTTAGCGCCATCGGATTCTATTTTCTGCATATTCTGCAAAACGCCAGTTAAAACCTGAGCCACTTGCTCGGCCTTGGCGTACTTGAGATAAACCACGCGCACATTGGAATTGGTAATTTGCGGGCGATCGAGACGGCGAATTAACTCCTTGATGCGCTGACGTTGCATATCGTCGCCGTTGATTAAAACACCATTAATGCGGGTGTCGGCCACAACGGTCACCGGCGCGGAGGCGTTGCCGCGCTGGGCGTCGGGTTTTTCCAGCTGCTGAATCACCTTAACAATGGCTTCGGCTTGAGCGTAGCGTAGCTCTACCAGTTCAGTGCTGATTACTGCCGCTTTATCGATTTGTTTTACCACATCCATTAGGCGGTCGATATTGGCCCGGGTGTCGGTGACAATAATGGCGTTGCTTGGGTCGTAGGCGGAGATATGGCCGTGTTGGGGTACCAACGGGCGCAGCACCGGCAGCAGCTTGGCGGCACTGATGTTTTCCAACTGAATCACATGTGTCATGTAGGCGTCATTATCAGTGCCACTGTTGCCACTGTTGGCACTGGGTATAGGCAGCGAGCGGGCATCGCGGTTCGGTACAATACGCACTACCTTGCCGTTTTCCACTGCGGTAAAGCCGTGTACATCGAGAATGGATAAAAACAGACCGTAGAGTTCTTGCCGATTGACCGGTTTATCCGAGATCACCTTCACCTGGCCGCGCACTTTGGGGTCAATAATGATGGTTTTTTCGGTGGCCTCGGCAATAAACTTAATGACTTCCTGAATATCGGAGTCTTTAAAATTTACCATCCAGGTTTGCTCGTCGGCCTGCGCCATGGGCACTATGGCCAAAGCAATCGTAAACAACACGACTTGAATGCGGGAATAACACCTTCTCACTAAGAACCTCACTTAATCCAGCTCAACGTCAATGATCACTATGTCACCATTGCGCTCGACTTCGAGGCTGGCGGATGTGGTTTGACCTAAGTTGCGGTAAATTTCCATAATGCGACCGGGATTGTCCAGTGTGGTTCCATTCACCGCTGTGACGATATCGCCGTTCTCTAAACCCACCGCTTCGAATGCAGCGGGGTTGCGGCCGGGCCGCACTTTATAACCTTGAATTTGTCCATCACTGCCACGGTGAATGTTAAAAGCGACAACATCGGATAAATTTTGCCCTAATTGATCCACCGAGACACTGGTATCTTCGTCTTTGGCCGCGGGCGTATCCCGGCGCATGGGTCCGGAGACCTGTTCGCTCTGGTCTTCCGCGGTGCTGTCTTCCTCGTCGGCTCGACTACGGCTGGGGCTATCGGCCGGGGGGGTGTAGCGACGCGCTACCGTCTGGCCACCGGGCTGGTCTTTATACAGCCAGAGCGACTCGTATTGACCTTTGTTGTCGAGAATAACGCGCAAATCGAGCACTTTAGCGACTTTTACACCGCGCATATTCTTAATTTCATCACCTGGGCCGTAGGTTTGCTGGGTTTTTGCGTCGGCAATAATAGCGCGAGCGGCGCGGCTGTCACTGGAATTAATTACCCCTTGCAGCACCAGCGAAAGCTTAGTGTCTACGGCTTGATCCTCAATTTGCGGTTCAAGCGGCTCATTGGTGAGCGCGGGGTCCTCTTCAATGCCTTCGGTTTCGCCGCTAGAGCTGCCAAACACCGAGAGCTCGCGCAACCGGATAATATCAACAGCACTTTTACTATCACCAGCACTCGCGGCGGTTACGGTATTGGCTCCCACCTGGGCCGGCGCGATCTCCGGCTGAGGCGCAAGGGCCCAGAAAAATTGGGCGAGACTGTGTGCAAGCCACACAACAATCAGCAGCAAAACGAGGGCTTGCCAGCGCCTTAATGGGATTTTACCCAAAGCGTGACCAACGCGGCCAGCGAACTTGCCGAGGCGTTTGGAGTTGTCGGCGCCAGTATCTTGTAGGGAAAAGTTCTGCATTTTTATGATTTTCGTTGTGCCGAGCTAAGCTCTTCAGGTTCTTCAAATTTCATGCATCATATATCCTGAGCCGACCGATTGTACTGGAACCGCCCTGTAAAAGCGAAGCGATGCAGCGTTGGCGGCTAGGCTACGCAGCGATTGTGACAGTTTTTTTGCAGCTTTTATTCCCTGTTTGCATGAAATGGTGAGCAAAAACTGCATTAACTTAGCTCCAAATGCGTAAAATGCGCTTATAACTCACCGTTAAGCTGCTAATGCAACCCCATTTGATAAGAGAGGCTAGCGTGAAATCGCTACTATTATTTTTATCTCTATTGGCTTCGAACACAATGGCTGGGCAGCTTTGGCGCGGTGATTTTGAAACCGGCGACTTGTCCCAATGGCCCTATCTCACACACCCGCAAGGGATCAGCATCCAGTCTGATTGTGTCTACGAGGGCAATTACGCCGCCGACATCACCATTACTGGCGCCGAATCGTTTCTCTGGCACGGCAACCCCGACCTCAATCGTAGCGAGCTTCACTTTAAGCCGGCCGATACTCGCGAGGGTGCGGATGTGTTTCTGGGCTGGAGCTTTTTCTTGCCTCAGCCGTTATCAGTCGCCAAGCATGAATTCGGCTATTGGGAAGCGCAAGACTCATGGCAACAACAAATGCGCTTCAATATCCACGGCACTGCGCTTAGCTTTCAAGCCAGTGGCGCCGATTCGGCCTATTGGCATTTACCCGATGGGGCCAGTGCCGGCGTTTGGCACGATCTGGCGATGCATATCCACTTTTCCCTCGCCCCCAATCTAGGCCGGGTCACTATCTGGCACGACGGCATCAAAGTGTTTAACCAAACCATGCAAACCCGAGCCAATAAAACCGACGCTATGTTTACCCAAATAGGCCTGTTGCGCAGCCGCGAAGACTCGGCGGCCACCCTATTAATCGACAACGCGCGCCAGAGTGACAGTATCGAGAGTTTGTTGGCCGCTTTTGACCCCAATACTAAAGTAACCTGTTCGCCTTACAAAAAGTCAGTGCCATTAAATCATGACTGAATTGACCCATCACTTTTTAACCTCCATCGATCAGTGCCCAGCCCACCTGTGGGATGCACTAGCGGGCACAGACTACCCATTTAATCGACACGCATGGCTAACCGCCCTTGAGCACTCGGGGGCAACGACGGCCAATACTGGCTGGCAGCCCTACCATTTGTTGGTGGAGGAGGGCGGCACGCCGGCCCTGTTAATTCCCTCGTTTATTAAGGCGCATTCTTACGGCGAATATGTCTTCGACTGGGCCTGGGCCGATGCCTACCAGCATCAGGGTTTAGATTACTATCCCAAGCTTATTTCGGCGGTACCTTTCACCCCTTGTTATGGGCCGAGAATTCTAGGGCGCTGGCAGGAGCAGCACGTGCTGGACTATGCCATTACCACCATGAAGCGCGAATGCGAGCGGTGCGAATTATCTGGCTGGCACTGCCTTTTCCCCGATTCTGAACAAAGCACCGCCCTCGATTCGGCGAATTTAGCGCGGCGCACCGGCACGCAGTTTCACTGGCACAACCGACATTACCGCTCTTTCGATGATTTTGTCGCCACGTTTACCTCTCGCAAACGTAAAAACGTTCTAAAAGAACGCCGCCGGGTAGCCGAGCAGGGTTTTACCTTTAAAGTGCTAAGCGGACAGGCCCTGACCGAAGAGCACTGGCGATTCTTCTACCCGTTGTATCAACGTACTTATCTAAAACTCAGTGGCCACGCCGGCTATTTGGGGCAAGCATTTTTCACCCAACTCGGAACCAATATGGCCGAACATTGCGTGATGGTTATCGCCAGCCAAGCTGACAAGCCAGTGGCCGCTTCGCTGATGTTAAAAGACAGTGAAACGCTGTACGGCCGCTACTGGGGCTGTCTGGCGGAGTTCGATTTTTTGCACTTTGAAACCTGTTATTACCAGGGCATCGATTACGCCATTGCCGGGGGCTTGCAGCGCTTCGACGGCGGAGCTCAGGGCGAGCACAAGCTGGCGCGCGGCTTTGAACCGATAGCGACCGTGTCCCACCACTGGCTGCGCGACCAGCGTTTTCAGGCGGCGGTGGATGATTTCTTGCAGCAGGAAACTGCTATGGTGCAAGGCTACTATAACGATGCCAAGGAGCATTTACCGTTTAAACATGAACCCGCTTAAAGTCCTCAACCCCGTCAATATACTGACCCAGCTCGATCGTATCGACGCCGAGCCGCCCTCCCACAGCCTAGATCGTCCGGCAGCGCTGCGCCGGGTAATGGCGGTATTGGCCTGTGTCTGTGTTTGCCTACTGCTGGTTCACTACGGTAAATACTCGCGCAATCTACTGCTCATACTACACTGGCTGGGGGGCAATCTAGACCAAGACTATATTGGTGCACTTCGCGCCAGCGGCTGGTTTGAGCTGGCCGGTTACGCCTGGTGGAGCGCCGTACACCTCGTAGGGTATGTACTTATACCCGTTCTGGTGATTCGTGTAGTACTCAAGCAACGAGCGCTGGATATGGGTTGGCGCTGGGGAGAAACCCACACTCACTGGCTGGGTTATGTGCTATTGGTCAGCCCCATTTTGTTTTTTGTCTACATGGTGAGCCTGGGGCAAGACTTCGTTCACCACTACCCGTTTTACGATAAAGCCTCGCGCAGCTGGGTGGATTTAATCGCTTGGGAGTGCTTGTATATCGCCCAATTTATATTTCTCGAGTTTTTCTTTCGCGGTTTTATCCTAAATGCGCTGCGCCCCGCCATGGGGGCCAACGCTATTTGGGTTATGTGTGTACCCTATTTAATGATCCACTTTCCCAAGCTTTGGTTAGAGGCCACAGGCGCAATTTTGTTTGGCCTGTTCTTGGGGGTACTGGCGCTGCGCTCGCGCTCCATATGGGGCGGTGTTGCGGTCCATGTAACCATTGCATTGGCGATGGATTTTGCCGCCCTAGGACGCAAATCCGGCATACCTGATATCTGGTGGCCTTTTTAACTGGGTTTTCGTGGCCGCGTAATCAGAGTAAAATCACACCTTTACTAAAATTGACGACAGATAAGAGACTGGCATGGGCAGAGCTTTCCAAAACCGTAAAGAATCCATGGCGAAAACCGCCGCCGCGAAAACCAAGGTCTACAGCAAGTACGGCCGCGAGATCTACGTGTGCGCCAAACAAGGCGGCAGTGACCCGTCGGGTAACCTAACATTGCGCAGCCTAATGGATCGGGCCAAAAAAGACCAAGTGCCTAGCCATGTGATTGAAAAAGCGCTGGACAAGGCCAATGGTGGCGCCGGTGAAGACTTCTCCACCGCCCGTTACGAAGGCTTCGGCCCTGGCAATGTTATGGTGATCGTCGACTGTTTAACCGACAACCCAAACCGCACCATCGGCGATGTTCGTACCTGCTTTAACAAAACCAAAAGCAAGCTGGGTACCTCAGGCACCGTCAGCCATATGTTCGACCACAGCGCTATTTTTGTGTTCGATGGCGACGACGAGGAGCAGGTACTGGAAGCGCTGATGATGGCGGATGTAGACGTCACCGATATCGAGGCAGATGAAGGCAAAATCACCGTCTTTGCCCCCAATACCGAATACGGCAAGGCGCGCAATGCCCTGACCGAGGCCTTTGAAGGCGTTGATTTCGATGTGGATGAAATCCAGTTTGTGCCACAAACCATGACCGAAATCAGCGGTGACGAAGCCGAAATGATGGAAAAATTTCTGGATATGCTCAACGATGTAGACGACGTTCAACGGGTTTATCACAACGCCGAAATGTCGTAATACAGCAATAATCAGGTGTTCCGGTTTTAGCTTAATGCGGAACACCTGGTATTTTTTTAACGGGCAACTTCAAGGATCGAATAATGCAAATACTCAACGGATTTCTACTGGCTTTATTACTCTCGCTGCCGGCTTACGGTGAAATTTACAAGTGGGTGGATGAGCAGGGTAAAACCCATTACAGCGATAGCAAACCAGACCACATTCAAGCCGAATCCGTCACGCCTAAGGTTAACTCTTACCAGCATCAAGCCGTACCTGAATCGGTCTATGGGCAACAAGAGATCAAATTAAACCTGCCGAAAAAAATTGTTATGTATGCCACCAGCTGGTGCGGCTACTGCAAAAAAGCGCGGCGCTATTTTGCAGACAACAATATCGATTATGTTGAACGCGATATCGAAACCTCCGAACAAGCCAAACGCGAGTACGATAAATTACAGGGGAAAGGGGTGCCCGTACTGCGTATTGGGGATACCACCATGCGCGGCTGGAGTGTTTCTAAATTTGAAAAGATATACCGCCCTTAAAGCGCTCTAAAATTATTTATTACTAACGCACGATTCCAGTAGTCGTGGCCAGCTGTTTACTGTGCATTACATTTCTTTATTTTTTGTGCCAACAAACCGACATAAACCTTTTACTCCCACCTGTAACATAGCGCTTTCACAATAGTCTATTAATAACTAATAACCTTTGGAGATCGTATATGTTGAGTTTTACCCGTTTAGCCTGTGCCAGCTTATTACTATGGTTTAGTGCCGGGGTTCTGGCGGTTGATGCCGAGCCGTTTACCAAAGAGCGCTTTGATTCATTGCAAGCAGAGGGCACACCCATTTTGGTCGATATCTACGCGACCTGGTGCCCCACCTGCGCCAAACAGCGAAAGTTATTAGAGGCCTATCAAACGCAAAATCCAGACACTGACTTGGTGATTTTAGAAGTCGACTTCGATGATCAAAAACAGTGGGTCACACACTTTAAAGCGCCGCGCCAATCAACCTTGGTATTATTCAATAATGGCGAACAAGTCTGGTTCAGCGTGGCTGAGACGCGCGAAGAAAAACTCTATGCAGCTTTGAACAAAGTGACCGAGACGGCCGAATGACTCTCGAATTAACCGCACTACCGCTGGCCTTTTTAGCCGGTGTGTTGGGTGTATTATCGCCCTGTGTTTGGCCGCTTGTACCAATTGTGATGGGGTCGGCGGCCAGCAATAATCGCTTTGGCCCCTATGCTTTGGCCTTGGGGCTAAGCCTCTCGTTTGCGCTGGCAGGAACCCTGCTGAGCTTTGTGCTGGTCAATCTTGGGCTAGACCCGGAGTTGTTCCGTTACTTTGCCGCCGTGCTACTGCTGTTAGTGGGCTTAATACTATTGATTAAACCGCTAAACGATTGGCTGAGCTTGCGTTTATCCATGCTCAGCAGCCGTTTTAATAGCCTCGCGGATAATCAGTGGGGCGGGCAGTTTGGGGTCGGTTTTTTGCTCGGTATTGTCTGGCTGCCCTGCGTAGGGCCAACGCTGGGGGCGGCGATTGCACTGGCCTCTCAGGGCCAACAAATGTTGTCGGCTTTTATTATTATGCTCGCCTTCGGCGTAGGCACGGCTTTGGTATTACTGATAGCCGGGTTGCTATCGGGCAAAGCACTGAAAAAAATCACCGGCGGTATGGCCAGTAGTGCAGGCTTTGGCAAGATCTTGCTCGGTGCTATTTTGGTTTTATTAGGCGTGTTGACGTTAACCGGATTAGATAAACAGCTGGAAACCTGGGCCCTGATTTGGCTGCCCGAATGGGCAACCAGTTTATAAAACCGCAGGCCTTTTAACTTGCCAGTGATAGACCAAAGCCCAATGGTACTTGCCATTGGGCTTTTCGTTTTGTTTGGTCAAGACTCGCGCGATCTTCAAATCTCCGCTACTATTCGCTGCACTTAACCCAGTGCGGTGAATGGATTCACTCTTAATGACAGTATATTTATGAACCTGCCTGCTTGCCCTCAGTGTCAATCGCAATTCAGCTATCAAGATCAGCATATGATGATATGCCCAGAATGTGGCTTTGAATGGAACCCAACGGCACCTGATGATCTGGATGTCTTTACGGTGCAAGATGCCAATGGCAACGCACTGACCGAAGGCGATAGCGTGACGTGTGTAAAAGATTTAAAAGTAAAAGGCAGTTCACAGCCGATTAAAATCGGCACCAAAGCACGTATAAAACGCATTCGAGATACAAAAGATCATCAGCTGGACTGTAAGGTGGACGGCGCAGGCGAAATGTTTATCACCGCCAAATTTGTTAAAAAGGCCTGATAGGAGGTTGTAATGCCGCGTACGGTTATCTTTGGTAACTCGGGCTCAGGTAAATCCACCCTAGCGCAAAAAATTGCCATGCAATCGAGTTACGCTCACCTGGACCTTGATACCATTGCATGGCAACCGAATGCTGATAGCCCGCAAAGGCGTGATCTTGACCAGAGCGCCAAGGATATACACGCTTTTGTCCGTTCTTATACACACTGGGTGATCGAGGGTTGTTATTCGGATTTACTGGATATTGCCATGCAAGCTGCCGACGATATTATTTTCTTAAACCCAGGCACTGAAACGTGTATTGCCAATGCTAAAAAACGCCCTTGGGAGCCTCACAAATACAGCAGCCCCGCTGCGCAAAATGCTAACCTTGCCATGCTTATTGATTGGATAAAGAATTATAGCCAACGAACAGATGTGTTTTCTTATCGCGCCCACCGCGCCTTGTTTACAACGTTTGCCGGCAGAAAGCGCGAGATTTTATCTTTCTCATACGATTAAAATTTAAGGCTTAAATCGATCCGCCAAAAAATCAAACACCGACTTAACCCGGCGCGTATGCCTTAACTCTCGGTGCGATACCAACCACACGGCGCCCACATAGGGCTGAAAATCGTCGCAAGCTCGGACAACGCCCGGCTCAGCATCACCAATATCACTCATCATAATACCCACACCCATACCGGCCTTAACCAGTTCCCAGTGCACAATATGATTGGCGGTAATCAAACAAAAGTTGTCGATACTGACTTTTAATCCACGTGAATTGAACTCTTTAATAAGCTCAGTATTATCTTCAAAGCCGATAAAAGCGCAACTGGCTAAATCGGTTAGACGATTACCGGCACAATGTTGATGTAGATAATCGGGTGTTGCGTATAAATACGCCTCAAAATCTTTTAAACGACGGGCGATTAAATCAGGCTGAGTGGGCTCAGCCACTCGCAGCGCAATGTCCGCTTCGCGACGACGCAAATCACTGAGTGTATTGGTGGCCAGCAGCTCTACCGTGATTTTGGGGTAAGCCTGGCGTAAATCACACAGAATAGGAGGCAGTGAATACGCTGCCATTGAGTCGGTGGCCGACACACAAACGCGCCCTTCAACAGCTTCACTCTGGCCTGCCGCCTGCAGCGACAACTGGTTGGCGGCATCCGCCATACTGCGCACATGTGCCAATAAACTCGACCCGGTAGGGGTTAGCTCCAATCCTCGCCCATAGCGTTCAAACAGAGCCACCTCCAGCTCGCGCTCAAGTGCGGCTACTTGCCGACCCAATGTGGGTTGAGCCACCCCTAAGACTCTTGCCGCGGCCGATAGTGATCCCTCTTGAGCTGTGACTAAAAACGCCCGAGCATGATTCCAGTCAAAATTAACACTGCGCCAATCCATGTAACCTCAATGCTTCTGAGCTTTTGCGGGTGGGCGACTTAGACCAACCCATGCATATTTGTTTATCTGTTAGGCAATAATACGCAATTCCTATTCATTTTTGTATCTATATACTAACCCATCACTTTTTGCCCTAAAGCACCCTAGACAGAGACCACCTTAGTGAATGTTGTATGGAGAGCATTATGAACAGCGCGTCTTTTTGGGATCGTTCCGCCGCTAAGTATGCCAAGGCCCCAATCCCTAATGAGCAGGTTTATGAACAAAAACTCGTTAAAACCCGAGAGTATTTAAACCCTCACAGTAAAGTTCTAGAGCTCGGTTGCGGCACAGGTACAACCGCACTTAACCACGCGCCTTACGCCAATCACATCGATGCCTGGGATATCTCGCCCAAAATGCTGGAGATAGCCCGGCGCAAACAAGTGCAGCAACATATTTCCAACGTAAGTTTTCACTGCGGAGAGGCCAATTCGATTGCGTTACCCGAGCAAGAATATGACCTGGCCATGGCACACAGCGTGTTGCATTTGATTGAAGACAAAGAAGCAAACTTACGCGCTATGTATGCCTCACTTAAACCCGGTGGAGTATTGGTTAGCAGTACCGCCTGTCTCGGTAACAAAATGAACTGGCTTAAACTCATTGCCAAACCAATGAAATGGCTGGGTTTTTGGCCCAGCGTGTACTTTTTTACCTCAACTCAGTTAGAAGCCGCTATAACACGAGCAGGGTTTACGATTGAGTACTCTTGGTTGCCGCCCAAAGCTATCGCTCATTTCTTTATAGCGCGTAAGCCACATTAAATGTTTGGATTTTGATCGTCACTGCAATCTTAGCTCGGCACAACAACACCTTGATTGGCATAAGCGAACACCTGGCCACCATGCTGTTTGGCAAAAGCCTGTGCTTCTGTCAAGGATGAAAACCAATGATTGGGATAACCCAGCTGAGCAAAAGAGGTCTGTTCAAAACCGCGAATCTGGTCGGGCTGGTTAATGATCGCCTGACGATATTGAGCCCAACTGGTGTAATTCGCTTCAAGGGCTAATAATTGCAAGATATGTTTGCGCTGTATCAAATGCGATTGGCTTCGCAGCGCTGGCAGACTGAGTCCCCTAAAAACTTCTTGATGCAGCAATCGACGCAGTATTGGCAAGGAACTTGAATAGGATTTTGACTGTGCCGTGCGATGCAACTTTTTAGCGTCTCGCAAGACGGAGTCAATAATCGATGCGCTTGTGTCAGACAGTTGAGATGGTATATGCATATCGCCTCCAAAGTAGACCCGCTCGCTTGAGGCCAGAGATGATATACAAGCTAGGCTTGTCGAATGTGTGGTTGAATTGGTGAGTTCACTTTTGCGAGGTGGGCGCCCAATAAGCCCTAAGCAAATTATCCGACTCTTTATTCGTGCTGTCAACCATAAGCAATTAACGAGCATCGTTACTCACTTCTTTGTATTAGTAACGACCTCACTTAACCGTTAAGTATCTGTCTTAAATTTTTGCAAACCTTACAAAACATTTGCAGCAACAGGAACAATTGATGAAACACGTATTAGTAACAGCCTTAATAACCGCAAGTGGAATAATAGCTCCACACACACAAGCAGAGGCTGACTGGGCATCAGTGGTATGGCAAAACGATGTATTTGTAAATGTTGATGGCGGTGGCTACACCAATGGGTTGTTTTTATCATGGTACGACTTAACCACTGAAGGTGAGGGCTATCGTCAGCCGTGGCTAACGAAATCGTTAAGCTGGATGCTTGATCAAAACTCAGATGCACTCAACTTTAGCGAACAAACCATTGGCCAGGCAATGGTAACGCCTTTGGATATTAGCCAAGAAGTTCCCGACCCCAACGACGTGCCCTATGCCGGGCTGCTATTTTACCGAGCAAGTCATGCCATTGTAGAAGAAAACTTTGCCGATTTAGTCAGTGTTACGGTAGGTATGGTTGGTCCCGCCTCTATGGCTGAAGAATCACAAAAGTTCGTACACAAAATTACCGGCTCTACCGAACCCAAGGGCTGGGATTATCAATTAAAAAATGAGCCGATCTTTGCTTTTAGCCGAACGGCCGTATGGCGCTATGAACTGGCCCACTATATGGACACGGTAATAATGGCTCAAGGAGAGCTTGGCACCATGCAAAGTGCCGTCGGCGGCGGAGCATTATTGCGCTTAGGTACACGACTCGACAAAAGCTTCCCGTCAACGGCCCTGCACCGAGGTGAAATTAGTGCACCGGCTTCTATTGACGGAGGCTGGTATGTTTACGCTGGATTCGAAGCGGATTATGTCTTTAATAACATCCTGGTAGATGGTAATACGTATCGAAATAGCCCGGATGGGGACTTAAAACATGAACAGCTAATGGCCACTGCGGGTATCAGTTATGGTTGGGAGGATATCAGCTTGACTCTATCTTTTCGCTCCGGCGACTCGGTGGATAAAGCCGATACGTCACGGGATGAATTTGGTGCTTTAACCTTGGCATGGCGATTATAACTTACCCGCTCAACCACAATAGCCATTACCTGTGGTGATGGCTATCAATAAGCGCTAAAATGCTTTTGATTTTATGCAATAAATAGTACCTTTTGGTTGACCACAACAAAAATTGGAATGGATATTAGGAACATACCAACTGCCACCCCTCGGTGGTGACCTCGATCATTGTACAAGCGTCGTCGTATTACGATTTTAGTATTAGCGAATAGGTATATAAAAATTGGAAAAAATCTGCCCGGCGCCATAGGCTAAGCCGCGTATAGCGCCACCAGTGTATAATGGCAGTCACCTTATTCTCTTATCTCTAGGCCGAGTACCGGCTCTTATGATTATCACCCTGCTTACTCACGCCACCGAACTACACAAACCCAGCAATACCGGCGTTATTACCCATCGGCGCCTGTCGAACTTCCCGGAGGCTCAGTGCCATCGCGTCATCTGGCAACGAAAACAACCAGACCCTGCGCTTTTGCAACGCCTCGGTGCTCTATCTAGTGGCTTACTCTATCCATCGCCTACTGCCATACCGCTTACCAATCACAGCGCTCTAGAATTACCAGAGCACCTTGTATTGATTGATAGCACCTGGCAACAAGCGCGCAAGATAGTTAACCACAGCCCATATTTACAATCACTGCCTGCCTACTCACTGAACACAGACACACCTTCGCGCTTTACCTTACGACGCAATCAGGTAGCAGGTGGGCTTTGTACGTTAGAGACTGTGACTGAGCTGGCAAGACTTCAGAAACTGCCTCAGTTAGCCGAAGCGCTAGAGCGCGATCTCGATCAGCTTTTGGCACAGGCTCACCACGGACGTTAACGCAGACGGCGCCAGTGCTCGCGTTCAACCAGCTTGCCATTGGCATAACGCTCGGTAAACCAGTCATCCCCTTGCAAACGGAACGTAAAAACGTAGATGGTACCGTCTTCTATGGGGTACGAAAGCAGTTGCGGAATCTCACTGTACTGATTGCCCTCAACACGGTATTGCCCAGTGCTCGCGGCCCAAAACTGTCCGTTTTTACGCGATACAAACGCAAAATCATTGCGATTTAATATTTTGCGTGAGGTGATAGCTTGCAGATCGTACTGTATCTCGCCATCGTCAGTTATTACCCAGCCATCCACTAACTGCCATGTACCGATTAAACTAGATTGTGAGTTTTCGGCAATTGCAGTCGATGCATTGAGTATAAAAATAAGGCTTAAAGCCCAAACAAAAGTTTTTTTCAGCATAGTTATTCCCAATATTTATATTATTCGATGATCAATGGCATCGTTTATCCGTTTGGGTATCACTATCAGGCGGTTGAATAAATTATTGTTTTAATAGAGAGCCGGTATTTTGGCACAGATATCAGCCGGCCACCATCATGATTAAAGGGTGTTTACACTTACTGACACTAACTAATTTTCCGTTGCTACTGTTTCGTTTCCGTTACCTTTTACCATTGCTTCTAAGCTCAGATAAACAGGGGTGGCCAGCGCAAGTGGTAATAAGTAAAAGACACACCTGTAAGCAAACAATCCTGCTAGAATTTGAGACTTATCAATTTTTGCAGCCAGCAACGCCACAAATACCGCCTCTAAAACACCCAAACCACCCGGAATATGAGTAACTGCGCCTGCCACGGCACTCACCAACAACACCGCAAACACCAGAAAGAACGATACCTGCTCATAAAAGAATAGATAGATAACGCTGGCCATCAAACACCAGTGACAACAGGCTAGTAACAGCTGAAAAGTGGCCACTTTAAAGCCAGGAATTGTGAGACTAACAGATTTAAATTTATATTCTTGCCCTTGCTTATAAGCACATAATAAAAAATAGCCCGCCACAACACATAAAAAACCTGCACCAATCCACTGTAAGGTTAAATTTGACACTTTCCAAGATTGGGGAACATCAATCTGACCTGACACAAATAACAATCCAGCAAGAAAAATATAACCAAACCAGTTAGTTGCTACGCTAATACCAATTATTTTGGTCACATCTTTGGCGCCCACACCAAAACGAGAGTACAACCTATATCGAAATGCCACACCGCCGACTAAAGAACTTAAGTTGAGATTAAATGCATAACTTAATATTGCTACAAGCCATGTCTTAGAGATCGATAATTTAATTTTGGTAAAATATCTACCAATTAAGTCATAACTTGCATAAACACTAAAACAAGCAATTGCGATAACACTCGCAAATGCAAATATATGTAAGGGGGTTTCCCGAAATGCAGTAAGTACTTTTTCCCATTCAATCGTCATGGCCTGTTTAATGATCAAATAGGCTATAAGAACAAAAAAACTATAGGTAACGACTTTTTTAATCATCGGCCAATATTTTTTTACTCCTGAAGAGGAAGCTATCGTTTTAACAGGTTTAGTAACTTGTTGTTCGATGCTCATAATTCAATTTCCTCTTTACTTAAATACTCCGTAGTATTCACCACGCGCTTTGCCCCTTTTGATTCAGGAAATTTTCGATCCAGCTCTGAATCTTTCGATCGACCATTGCCCGTATCGTGATCTCGTTTTAACTCTCTTATTAATGGTGTATGTGCCGGAAACAAACCCGATATAGTGGGAAACCAACGCAAAACATGAAAGGTAAAGAAGTCTTTAACCAGCCAGTACCAGCGTCTATGCTTAACCCAAGATTGCTCAATTGGAACACTTCTCGACACTAGGTTATCTATTTTTCTAGCTAATTCTTTATTGAACTCTTTACTTTTAACTAATATGTTTGCTTCAAGATTAAAAGCTAAACTGAGTGGATCAAGGTTACTGGAACCGATTGTGGACCAATGATCATCAACTACCGCGATTTTTGCATGCAGAGGTCTCTCGCGAAATTCATAGAGTTTAATTTTATTGCGCAATATTAAATCATATAACGCCCGTGCGACTGAAAGTGAAAATGGTATATCGGGATCACCCTGAATAACTAACCGAACATCCACGCCTCGCTGTTGAGCTTTTATTAACGCTCTTACAAATCGATAGCTTGGAAAAAAATACGCGTTAGCAATCCATATACGAGTTTTTGCTTGTGCGATAGCGGTTAAATATGCTTTTTCTATACGACGACGATTATGTCTATTATCTCGTGAGATAAAGCTAATTTTATGCCCTCTATCTTGCCGTTCAGGTGGCCAAACTTCTACTTCTTTCAATCGTTCATCGCGTGCATCTCGAACATAGCTTTTACACAACTGTCTTATTGACGCGATTATCGGCCCTTGCAGCTCTACAGCATAGTCTTGTTTAGCTCCTGGGCCTGATGTCACCATATGATCGTTGCAATAATTAATACCGCCTATCATTGCATACTTACCATCCACACAAACTAACTTTCGATGTAGGCGCCTAAATAATTTAGGCCGACCTTTATACCAACTAGGCTGTGGATCATAAATTTGAAACACCACACCGGCTGCTGTTAATTCCTCAATAAATTCAGGATCAAGGTAATGACTACCCCAACTATCAACCGTTAAACTTACCCATGCACCTCGTTTTCTTGCCAGTAAGATGGCACGTTTTATGGCTCGACCGATACGATCATTTTCCAAAATAAACGTTTCCAGAAAAACTTCGCACTTGGCGTGTTTTATACGCCTAATAAGCTGTGGGAAAAACTTTTCACCATTTTCCATAAGGTGAATACTGTTACCCTCTACAAAAGCCCCCTGCCTTTTAAAATAACCAAACATATTGCCCCCTTAAATTTTAATATTTGCCAGTAATGGCGTATGATCTGAAAGCTTATTCCAGGGAGCTTTGGGCATTGTAATAGGGTGGTGCTCCTGTACCGAACGTACGTAAATCCGGTCCAGCCTAAGCATAGGGAAAAAGGCAGGAAAGGTTTTCGGGGGCGCGCCTAAACCACTTATATACACCTCTTCAAATCCTGCTTCTGTACTCAGTATTTTCTGAGATTTCTGACGCCAATCGTTAAAATCACCAGCCACAATTACTGACTCTTCTTTCGGTATACGACTCACCAGTTCGTTAATTTGTGCCAGTTGAATCTGTCTGTCATTTTCTCTCAGACTTAAATGCACACAAATTGCGTGTAGACGCTTATTATCCGGTAAATCTATATGGCAGTGTAACAAGCCTCTTTCTTCGAGCTTACCTACCGTCGCATCGTAGTTTTCCCAATGTACAATCGAGTATTTACTCAACAATGCATTGCCATGATGACCTTGCTGATACACGGCATTGCGACCGTATGCATAACTAGGCCACAACGTATCCGCTAAAAATTCATATTGGGTTTCAGTTGGCCACTTACCACTGTGTCGTTTTGCCCAGTTATCGTGTTGGCCGATAACCTCTTGTAAAAAAACAAGGTCGGCAGACACTTCACGGGCCGCTTCGCGCAACTCATGCAATACAAAGCGTTGGTTAAAACTGGAAAACCCTTTGTGTATATTTACGGTCAGTACTTTTAGTTCTGTCACCTATCCGCCCCCTTGCAGTTTTTACATCACTATATGTAAAAAATAGATGAAAACTCACGGCAAGCCCCTATTTTTTAGTAAGAACGGTAACTAATGCAGAATCAGTGCCTACTATTCAGTGCAGCCTAGAAATCGCTGTTGGTACAGGCAAAAAAAAGCCACCCGAAGGTGGCTATATTCCATTAGTTTCAGCCATTTAGCCTTGCATCTGCTCCAACTCTAACCCCTTGGTCTCCTTGACCATGATCAGTACAAAAAGCACCGAAAGTGCTGCAAAAAACGCGTAAATACCATAAGCCGCAGACAAGCCAATACCCGCCAGCATAATAGGGAAACTCCAAGTCACTAAGAAGTTAGCCAACCACTGCGCCAGCCCTGCAACCGCAAGACCTGAGCCACGTATTTGATTGGGAAACATCTCACCCAACATAACCCACATAACCGGGCCCCACGACATATTAAACAAGAATACATAAATGTTAGCGCCGTACAGCGCCAATAAACCAGATTCTTGGGATAAGGCTAAATTGCCATTCACATCTACCGGAGCACCCCAAAAAGCGTACGCGACAATGGCTAAACTAATGGCCATCCCTGCAGAACCAAACCAAAGTAAGGGTTTGCGGCCGATTTTATCCACTAAAAAGAAGGTTATCAGACAGGCGATGATACTGATGCTACCGGATAATATATTGGTCTGTAGTGCTTCGCTTTCGCTAAAGCCCGCCGCTTCCCACAAGACAGCGCCGTAATAAAACACCACATTAATACCGACAAATTGCTGTAAGACGGCCAAACCAATGCCGATCCAAACTATCGGTCTTACTTTTCCCTTATCAATCAAATCAGAAAAACTGGGCTTGTGATCTGCAGATAGAGATTCGGCTATCTCCGTGTATTTAGCGCTGCCTTCAGTAGTACCGTATAGGCGTGATAATACCGCCTTGGCTTTTTGCTCTTTTCCCTTCGCCACCAAAAAGCGAGGGCTTTCTGGAATAGCCAATAGCGCGATAAAAAAGATTCCCGCTGGAATTAGCTCAACCCAAAACATCCAACGCCAGGTTTCATAACCACCCCAAAATTCAACGGTGGAACCGCCGGCATTTTCCGCTAAAAAATAGTTGGAGAAGAAGGACGCCGTTAAGCCCGAGATAATGGCAATTTGCTGAATTGATATCAGCATACCTCGGTAGCGTGCCGGCGCTACCTCGCTGATATAGGCCGGCGCCATCACTGACGCAGAACCTACAGCCATACCACCTAAAATTCGATAGATCACAAATTCAAAGCTTGTGGTCGCGATGCCGGAGCCCCAAGCCGAGACGATAAACAGCAAAGCCGCCACAATAAGTAGAGCTTTGCGACCGTATTTGTCCGCCAAGCGGCCAGCAAACAGAGCGCCTGCCGCACAACCGAGCAGCATTGACGACACACTAAAGCCTGTACCTGCCGAATTTGAGTCAAAGGCCAGCTGTAAGCCTTTCACTGTGCCATTAATAACGCCGCTATCGTAGCCGAACAAAAACCCACCTATGGTGGCGATACAGCTAATAAAGACTATGAATCCGGTACTGTTACGATTACTAGTAGAGGTGTGGCTCATGTTTTTACCTTATTATTGATATAGTGATTTTAAGAATAAAGGTAAACAGGGGTCAGTAACAAGAGGGAATTTTCTCGGGTTAATACGTTATATACAGGAGTAAGGAAGACGGTTTGAATAAGGTACTATGAACTGAATACAAATCGACGGCTCAAGATAAAATTACTCAAGCCTACGGTGGCCATGGATGCAACTTTTGCCAGTAAAGGTATGGCGGACACTGCCAACACCAGTTGTAAAACACCCGTACCTAAGGTCAAACTGAACAGAAAAATAAGCAGATATTTCTGGGCCGAGCGACGCTCGATGGAACGGTTGCATTGAAAAGTAAAGCAATGATGCAAAACAAAACCCAGTGAATAGCCCAACATCAAACCGGCAACGTTTGCCCATTCATAAGCGGCACCCAACGCGACTAACGAAAAGAATAGTGTTAAATCAGCACAGCTGAGCACTGAACCGGTAATGATGAAACGAGCTAATTGTGGCCCCCAATGGCCCAAGGGATTTGTCATGATCTTCAACTTTAACCGCAATGCATGACAAGACGATGACATTGGCATGCCGGGTGGTACATGTCTCGGATTTAAGGGAAGTTGAATTGTCAGGGGGCAGCGAGGGATACACGAAATAGGAGCGCTGGCATTCCTTCGCCAGATTTAACACAATCGCTTAACGCGCTTTAAACTCACGTATTAGCTTATTGAAGCTTTCGGCGTAATCTTCAAGCTCTTTGATCGCCGCCTTTTGTTGACTACGCGACATACCCGAACAGCCTAGATACTCTTGCATGGCTTTTACGTAAGCCTTTACCTCATTATTGGCTTTGACCATTTGTGCGGTTACGGCGGTGGCCGGGTCTGGAAATTCACCTGGCTTTGCCGGCTCGCTACAAGCCCACGAAACAGCCGGGGCAGTCATTACTAGCGTCAGTAAACAAGTAGTTAGTGTTTTCTTCATTTTCCGCTCTCTATTTTTCGCGTTTATACTTATATCTTAAACCTTCCAACCATTTCTGACATCTGTTTTGCCATTTTGGCGAGGTTTACACTGTTTGAAGTAATACGACCCGAGCTCTCTGCAGTACTTTGAGCAACACCCGATACACTGTCAATGTTCATCTCAATTTGCTGTGTAGCGGCAGACTGCTGCTCTGAGGCCGCAGCTATTTGGTTAGTACGGTCGCGGATTTCACCCACGTAGTTGGTAATTTCTTCCAGTGCGTCGGTTGCCTCACCGGCCTTAGTCACCGAGGCATCCGCCTGGGTAGTGCCCGCTGTCATCATTTCTACCGCTTCCGCGGAACCGGTTTGCAAACGCTCGATCATCTCTTGAATTTCAGTGGTAGAGCTCTGGGTACGGGAAGCTAGGGTTCGCACCTCGTCGGCGACTACGGCAAAGCCTCGGCCCTGTTCACCGGCGCGCGCCGCCTCAATAGCCGCGTTAAGTGCCAGCAGGTTAGTTTGCTCGGCAATGCCGCGAATAACATCCAGAACAGTACCAATGGCCACGGTTTCTTGCCGCAACCGATCAATCACCTCAGAGGCGGTTTTAATATCCGCCGAGAGACTTTGGATCTGGTTCATGGTGCTTTCTACGGTTTGCTTACCACTCATGGCCACTTGATCGGCCTGATGAGAGTTTTCTGCCGTTTCAGCGACGCGTTGGGTCACATCGGCAACCACACCGGCCATTTCTTTAATGGCAGTTACAATTTGCTGAATATCTGCCTGCTGAGAGGTAATCGATCGCTCGTTCTCTTGCGACAAGTTAGACAGTATATTGGCACTTTCGTCGACTTCCTCGGCCGTTTCTGCCACGCTGGAGATAATATCGTGCAGTCGCTCGACAAACTTATTAAAGCAAACCGCCAGCTCACTGATTTCATCTGAGCCTTCTACCGGCAAGCGGCGCGTTAGATCACCTTCCCCTTCAGAAATGTCCCGCAGCGCACGAACAACATTGTTCACTGGCTTGATAATGCTGGCCTGTAGTAAAAACGCTAAACCTGCCGCAATAATGCTGATAACAATTACCACCACGGTAGCGTCAAATACCGAATCGGAAATAACCTCATCCAGTTCAGCTAAATCAACATGGAAAGATATAGTACCCACCGAGCTACCATCGGACTTAATGGCTTCGGTGACAATAATTGCGTTGTCCAGCTCAACGATACCCGGGCTATTAGGGCGCGAAGGCAGGCTAGTGGGCATTTGGTCGCCACCGGTGCCTGAGTACCAAGCGAAGGGTTTACCGTCGCTGTAAATTACCGCACCTAGCACGCGCTCGCTCGCTTTTAGTGCACCCAGCGAGGCGGTAACAGTCATATCGTCTTCAAACATAATGGCGCCAACACTGGCCTCACCGAGCACCTCGGCCAAAGAGCGCGAGTCTTCGACGATGGTTTCTTCCACCCGTGTGATACCAGAATTAACCGTAACGAAAGTCGTCACAATGACCGCAGCAATGCAGGTTAGGGTGACACTGAGTAGGATTTTCCACTTGAGAGATAAATTATTCACAGCGTCCTCTTTTATAGCTATTTGGTGCGTTTATCAGGCCCCACTAAAAAGTTATAGGGGAGAGATCACTGATTCACAACACCCGATTTGGGTTCTGTATATGTATTATAATGCGCCATTCCCGAATATCGAGCTCAATGACGCTTCTTAACTAAGTAATTTGCTATATTAATCCATTAGCCCTTGTCTATTCACTATATCAAGTCCCTGATGCCATCTATCTCACTTTATTGTAGACGTTAATAGCTATCGGCCTGTGGTGGGAAATCTTTAGGGACGCTGGACGCTGGACGCTGGACGCTGGACGCTGGACGCTGGACGCTGGACGCTGGACGCTGGACGCTGGACGCT
>NZ_JAUOSC010000899.1:0-279 GCF_030548285.1 Gilvimarinus sp. 1_MG-2023 | reverse complement strand
GCCCAATCCCTCCGACCATCATGCCGATATCATTATCTGCGATCTCAACGATTCTGCACTCAATGACGACTATCGAGCGGTCGCAACGCTACTGGAAACTCCGGTCGTTATTCTGATGACCGAGGATGCGGCGTTTATCGATGACGAACAGCAGCTCAGCCGCTTGCGAGTAGGAATACTGGCATCTGCCAGTTTTGACCAACTGTTGGGCAAGCGGATTCCCGGTTTATTGCTGACCCATATCGACTCCCCTACCCAGCTGCTGGACATGCTCGAAGC
>NZ_JAUOSC010000898.1:0-279 GCF_030548285.1 Gilvimarinus sp. 1_MG-2023 | reverse complement strand
GGTTACCCAATAACCATCATCCCACTCCTCAGCCCAGTCAACCAGCTGGTAATAGGTATTTCTACAGAAACGCGCCATCAAGCCAGAACGGACCTCAACACAGGGCAGCCTTTGTCCGTCACGCTCCGACAACTGCACCGGATGCTCCAGCCCCAGCACCAAGGTATCACCGACATTGGTTACGGCGTTGATTACTCCCGCTTCGCGCTCCAGCAAAATCACCTGGAAAGGCAAATCATCCACCTGGATCGTCATCTTTTCGGCGGGTGTCACCAGCAC
>NZ_JAUOSC010000897.1:0-279 GCF_030548285.1 Gilvimarinus sp. 1_MG-2023 | reverse complement strand
ATGTATTCCATTTCCGGGGTGATAATCCCCTGCCTGGCATAATGCAACTGGGTGACATTGTTGCCCGGCAAGGCACGCCGTGGCTTGCGTTCGGTTTTCATACGCCACTGCTCGTAACGCAAATCCATATCGCGGGTCTGGCTGAAATATGAGCTGGACTGGGCCAGTACTTCCGTATCGGAGCGCTCGTCAATCCACGGTTGCCGCAGTGCGGACAAGCCTTTGGCAAGATCCAGATCAAGCGCCGGATCACTGTACGGGCCCGACATATCGTAAACC
>NZ_JAUOSC010000896.1:0-279 GCF_030548285.1 Gilvimarinus sp. 1_MG-2023 | reverse complement strand
GTGCTGTCCTCCTTGCAGCCCTGGCAGCAACCGCTGACGCTGGTATTTGGCTGTGGTGGTGATCGAGACCGGAGCAAACGGCCCAAAATGATGGCGGTCGCCATGCAGTTTGCCGATGCCATCTGGCTGACCGATGACAACCCGCGTTTTGAAGATCCGCAGCGTATTTTTGCTGATGCACTGGCAGCTCCCGGCGCCAGTGAAGCCGGTTTGCACCTGGAGCATGACCGCACGCAGGCCATTACCCAGGCCCTGGCTGATGCGCCGGACCAGGGACTG
>NZ_JAUOSC010000895.1:0-279 GCF_030548285.1 Gilvimarinus sp. 1_MG-2023 | reverse complement strand
ACCAGGCTCCCAGTCCGGAAGATCTTCGCCAGCCAGTAATAATTTAATAATGCCGTCTGCTATAACTGCCTTGCTGTTTACCGTCAGGTGTAAGCAGAACCCAGGGGCAAGCGTCTCGTTTCCTGTAACAGTGATAGTCATCATCTCACCTCACAACAGGAACGTCAGGTTGTGATGATTACGGGGTGCATCAAGCAGACAAACGACTTTTCGATCGATTTTGATCACGCCGCCTTCTTCGACGAAAACGTGTCCCATCCAACCACTGAACGTCTGGAA
>NZ_JAUOSC010000894.1:0-279 GCF_030548285.1 Gilvimarinus sp. 1_MG-2023 | reverse complement strand
GACTTGACCAGAACGAGCCAAGGCACGAGCCATAGCAGGCCAAGCAGACCTACGATAACGAAGATGGCTTGCCAGCTGAAGTGAATGGCCAAGAAGGCAATGATTGTAATCGATACCAGGCCGCCAATAGCCGCGCCGGAGTTGAAGATGCCCTGCGCCAGTGCGCGCTCTTTGGTCGGGATCCATTCGGCGTTACCTTTGGCAGCGCCAGGCCAGTTACCGGCCTCTGCTACACCGAGTAGGCTGCGGATAATACATAAAGTAACCACACCTTGCCCG
>NZ_JAUOSC010000893.1:0-279 GCF_030548285.1 Gilvimarinus sp. 1_MG-2023 | reverse complement strand
AGATAGCGATGGCAGCAATAACCACAAACAGCGGCGTACCGGACAGCGCCAATACCAATAAAATCAGTGGAACCAGAACGCTCATGAGTGGGCCTCGTCGGCTACAGCATGGTTACCCAGTATGTTGAGCAAGGATTCAATACTTTGAATGGCAAAGCGCAACGCCATCACGGCAAAGCTGAAGGGGATAATCAACTGTAAGGGCCAGGCAGGAATATTGGCGAAGGCGATATCACCAAATTCAATGGCCAGTTCGATATAGGCATAGCCGTACCAGGC
>NZ_JAUOSC010000892.1:0-279 GCF_030548285.1 Gilvimarinus sp. 1_MG-2023 | reverse complement strand
CCGAACACCGTGACGAAATGACCCCCCAGGGATTCCTCAGTAATCACGCCGGTGGCATTTTGGGCGGCATCTCGACCGGCCAGGATCTGATAGCCCATATTGCTCTCAAGCCGACGTCCAGTCTGGTGATTCCAGGGCAGTCCATCGATGTCGAAGGAAACCCGATCGAAGTGGTCACCAAGGGCCGGCATGACCCGTGTGTCGGTATTCGTGCCACTCCCATCGCCGAGGCGATGATGGCTATTGTGATCTGTGACCACTGGTTACGCCAGCGTGGCC
>NZ_JAUOSC010000891.1:0-279 GCF_030548285.1 Gilvimarinus sp. 1_MG-2023 | reverse complement strand
ATCCTCCATCGTGCGCAGCCTCTGTGAACAAAACAAACTGCAGTTTATCGACGTGCGCTTAAGCCAGTTGATGCCCAGTGATCTACGTGGGATTCCAGTACCGGATCAGAACATGACCCACTGGTATCCCCCTGCATTTCTGCCTCAGGAAGGCGAAGGCATCCTGTTTATGGATGAAATCAATATGGCTCCCCCCGCACTGCAGGGTGTGGCCCAACAGCTAGTGCTGGACAGGCAAGTTGGGGACTATTGCCTGCCTGATGGCTGGCTGGTCTGGGC
>NZ_JAUOSC010000890.1:0-279 GCF_030548285.1 Gilvimarinus sp. 1_MG-2023 | reverse complement strand
GGCCAGAACATTGCCGACGTTACCCAGGACAGCCTGCGCGCCAATATCGGCATGATCACTCAGGATACCTCGTTGTTACACCGCAGCGTGCGTGACAATATTCTGTATGGTCGCCCGGATGCCAGCGAAGCAGATATGATAGAAGCGGCCCGCAAAGCCGAAGCCCTCGACTTTATTCACGGCCTGCACGACCCTTATGGCAACAAGGGGTTTGATGCCCAGGTCGGTGAACGTGGTGTCAAACTGTCGGGTGGCCAGCGCCAACGGATCGCCATCGCC
>NZ_JAUOSC010000089.1:0-510 GCF_030548285.1 Gilvimarinus sp. 1_MG-2023 | reverse complement strand
GCCTGGACGATGCCCGTCAGGCGCTGGTGTCGTTTGAGGCTGACCTGGTGTTACTGGATTTATCCATGCCGCCGCTGTTTGACCCCCAGGTTACCCTGGCGGCGATGGCTGACTTTGACGGTCGGCCAGTGATTATTATCACCGGCCATGCCGATCGTGATCTGGCGCTGCAAGCGGTGGCGCAAGGAGCGTGGGATTTTATCGCCAAGCCGATTGATCCTGACATGCTGGCGGTGGTGGTGCGGCGGGCGCTGATCAAGACGACGCTGGAGCGAGAGCTACAGCAGCTGAAACAGTCCAGCCAGCAGCCATCAGGGGCGGCGGCCTATCTGGGCCTTTCGGCCAGTGCACAAAAAGTGCGGGCCTTGATTGAGCGTATCGCGCCCACGGACGTGCGGGTGCTGGTCACCGGGCCATCAGGAACGGGCAAGGAAGTGATCTCGCGGGCATTACACGACCTGAGTCATCGCTCGGACAAGCCTTTTGTATCGGTGCATTGTGGAGCGATAC
>NZ_JAUOSC010000889.1:0-280 GCF_030548285.1 Gilvimarinus sp. 1_MG-2023 | reverse complement strand
GCCAATACCTGCTCGTTGTCGGCTCGCGTATGTTCATGATCGTGCTCTAAGTGCAAGACATTCAACCAAGGGTCAAAACGGGACACTAAGTACAAGGTCTCGCCAATCTGCCGACTATTAATTAAGGCGCCGTCAATACTGATGCTGTTCTCCAACTGGGGCAAGGCGGGGTTGCTGACATCGATAAACTCCAGCCGTATTTCGCTGTTTACCGGCCCCGGCCTTATATCCGCGGAAAACACAATATCAGGTGCGCCCCCCGGCATCAGCGGGTAAATAT
>NZ_JAUOSC010000888.1:0-280 GCF_030548285.1 Gilvimarinus sp. 1_MG-2023 | reverse complement strand
CCGCTAGAGTGCGTCCATTCATTCTTACGCACCAAGAGGGTTCATCTACAGCACCGGTGGAGCATCAGGACATGGAAGTAAACGACACACGTTTAAATCTGGACCAGTACATTGCCATGAAAGTCAAAAAGGCCAGATTGGAAGAAGGCCTGAAAATTACCGATGTGGCGCGAATTTCTGGCATCAGCCAGGGTATGGTCAGCAAAATCGAGAACGCCCAGGTCTCCACCAGCCTGGAAACCCTCAGCCGCCTGTGCACCGCCATCGGCTTGCCTATCTC
>NZ_JAUOSC010000887.1:0-280 GCF_030548285.1 Gilvimarinus sp. 1_MG-2023 | reverse complement strand
CTGTTTATCCTGGTTGCTTAATAGATAACTTTTTATAAATCAATGATATGGATCAAAGTGGCAACTGTGTATTGCTGGTTATTTTCATGGCCGTTTGTGCTGCCAATTCCAAGGCATCCATGCCCATAATACCGGTGTCACAATGCCTTTCTATTATTCCCATTGGCTGTTTTTTACCCATTAACCTTTATGTTTAAAGGGTTATTTATCCCGATCTTCTGAACTCCTGCCAAAGTCACGATTATCTCGCCCTGTTTTCGGGCCTCCCGCACAAACCGAG
>NZ_JAUOSC010000886.1:0-280 GCF_030548285.1 Gilvimarinus sp. 1_MG-2023 | reverse complement strand
CATATAAGGAAAAGCAAAACTAACAGGATGATCTGGCGAAACAGAATCCAGCAACAGCAACAATATCGTTGTCAAGAAAACAGTCAGAAGGAAAACAGCAGCCAGAACAGGCCGGATACAGGCAGGAGAAAAACAGACAAGCACCAGCGGCAAAGTGCCACTGGTGCTTTCAGACTTACTTGACGCTCAGTTCAACACGACGGTTTTCTGCACGACCAGCAGCAGTCACATTGCTGGCAATCGGGCTGGCTTCACCGTAACCACGGGCAGTCAACTGATC
>NZ_JAUOSC010000885.1:0-280 GCF_030548285.1 Gilvimarinus sp. 1_MG-2023 | reverse complement strand
CACGATTACCGGTATCGCGACAGCGTTTACCGACTCCATTCCAATGGTCGTCATTTCTGGTCAGGTGATGAGTCATTTGGTGGGCGACGATGCCTTTCAGGAAACCGACATGCTGGGTGTTTCACGCCCGGTAGTGAAGCACAGCTTCAGCGTTCGTCGGCCAGAAGAAATTCCGGAGCTGATCGCCAAGGCGTTTTATATTGCCAATACCGGCCGCCCAGGGCCTGTACTGATTGATATTCCAAAAGACATGACCATGCCGAATGAACGTTACGAATAC
>NZ_JAUOSC010000884.1:0-280 GCF_030548285.1 Gilvimarinus sp. 1_MG-2023 | reverse complement strand
AGCCAGCCCGGTACAAAAAACAGTGCTTTCAGCAGGGCAGTACGCTGGCCACTCCAGAGATAAAAAATCACACTGACCACCAGGGGAATCGCGACGGCGACCGGCCCCTTGGTGAGTACACCCAGTGCCATCAGGGCATAGATACCGTAAAGCACCTGCCGGGTACCGGGGGATTCAGGCTGCACCAGACTGAGTTGGCTGTGGTGATACATCAGCAGCAACGTAGCGGTGAGAATCAGGTTGAGTAACGCATCCGCCGTGGCCACGTGGGAGATCATAT
>NZ_JAUOSC010000883.1:0-280 GCF_030548285.1 Gilvimarinus sp. 1_MG-2023 | reverse complement strand
ATCCTGTGCAGATGACACTGGAATATCTGCATATGCCACAAACGGATGACGTGGTGAAAGAGCCTGGCCAGCGGGGTTCACTGCTGGGTGAAGTACCGCTTGATCAGCAGCTGACAGCGGTATTGGCCGACGATACCTTGCTGGATATGGTACCGGCAGACTTGTTACCAATGGATATCCAGATTGCCGAGTTGATTATCGGGAGCCGTAATTTGGGCCGCTGGTCTCTGAGCAGTCGTCCCATTGAAAAAGGGCTGGCATTGACGATCAATGATAGCGA
>NZ_JAUOSC010000882.1:0-280 GCF_030548285.1 Gilvimarinus sp. 1_MG-2023 | reverse complement strand
ATCTCGAACTCAGCCGGTTCCCGTACATCCAGCACGACTGCACCATTGGCCAGCAGTCCTTCAGCTTCCTCTGCGTTGACCGGGTTAACGGACACTGAGGCTTCAGACAATAAATCTTCTTTTTTGAGTACCATTGGGTTTCCTCTCGATGATCGATCGTATCAGAACAACATGCCTGCATGGCTATATTGACAGTGTGCCACGTAACGTCAATCGTCACCAACTGGCGTGTGACCCGCTGGCCCAATCTGAGCATGGTTTATCAGTCGTGACATCGTCA
>NZ_JAUOSC010000881.1:0-281 GCF_030548285.1 Gilvimarinus sp. 1_MG-2023 | reverse complement strand
CTCCTTGAGAAAGCATGCGATGGAACATATCAAGATGCCCTCTGGGGACATAGCCAAGTTTGTGGCCTGCGTGCTCAATGAGTATTGCATCGTTGTCCACTGAATTATCTGGCTCGATCACAAAGCGGATTGAATCACCCGCTTTTAATGTTTCTGCTGTAACTTCTGTCTCGTGCCGAAAACCGGCAATTTCAATCAGTATTTCAAATACTTCCGGAGGTTCGTCAAAAGGATGAACCAGCTCAAAACCATCATCTGGCAATTTGGCACCGCTATAACCG
>NZ_JAUOSC010000880.1:0-281 GCF_030548285.1 Gilvimarinus sp. 1_MG-2023 | reverse complement strand
GCCCAATATCGATCCTGAGGTGCAACTGTCCTACAGTGCCGGTAGTGACGATCTGGCACGCTGGTTTGCTCGGGCAGACTCGGGTGCCATGAATTTTGGTGGCCGGGTGATGGCATCGCTATCAAAATCCAGTGCTGATCAATGGCGAGGCCCAGGTCAGGCTGCTGACCAGAATAATATCAGTCTGGCCGGAGAGCAGCAGTTTGGGGCCTTGACTGCCCGGCTGTGGTACACCCGGAGTGAGGGAGAGCAACATGCTTACCGGGCCTTGAGTGCTGAGC
>NZ_JAUOSC010000088.1:0-511 GCF_030548285.1 Gilvimarinus sp. 1_MG-2023 | reverse complement strand
GTACGGATCATAATGATATCGACCATGCGAGACAGCACACGAGCGCTGTCTTCGATGGGTTCACCACGACCCAACTGGGTATCCCGAGGCGACAGAAAAATAGCTGCGCCGCCAAATTGTGTCATGCCAGCTTCAAAAGATACCCGGGTACGAGTGGACGATTTTTCAAAAATCATCCCCAGCACCTGGTTTTTGAAGGGCTCATAGACTTCATGGCGATGTTGCATGGCCTTGAGTTCTATTGCTCGTTGTAATACCTGGTTCAGCTCTTCTGAAGTCAGATCCATCAGAGTTAAAAAGTGTCTCACAGCAATTCCTTCGTTATATCGATCAATCTAGCGAATCAATCAGGTTGCACACGATATCGATGATATTGTCAGCATCATCCTTGTTGAGGTTCAGCGCTGGCAACAAGCGGATCACATTACCTGCGGTGACGTTGAGCAGAATGCCGTATTCCAGACCCCGGGCCATCAGCTCAGGGCAATCCTGATCCATCACCAGTCCCATC
>NZ_JAUOSC010000879.1:0-281 GCF_030548285.1 Gilvimarinus sp. 1_MG-2023 | reverse complement strand
GCTTCTGGGTGTTGTGACTGTTGGCGAAGTGGATACGTGAATGCCGAGTATGCAAGTCAGCATAATGCTTGGGACAGGAGGGATGTTCCTTGATCACAATCTGAACGTCATCAGGCAAATGCTCAACTCCCAGCTCCAAAGCGCGATAAAAGTCGCGCATATTGGCAAGCCAGGGAGAAAAGCACAAAATTTGCCGGTCGGCATCCACTTGAAAGGGCACAAAAATATAACGTTTGGGCAGAGGAGTATCTGCGCTGGGTGCATCTTGTGATGGCTTATGC
>NZ_JAUOSC010000878.1:0-281 GCF_030548285.1 Gilvimarinus sp. 1_MG-2023 | reverse complement strand
TTAGTGACCTCCTGAGGGTTCAGTGTTAGGCAGGATTTTGAAATCTGGTGCTTCGACCTGTTCGGTCTTCACAGTACGCAGAATCCAGATGAAACCACCGATAATAAAGAAGGCAGACGGTGGCAGCAGCAGCAAACCGTTGGACTGATACCAGCCACCATCCTGAATCAATGGCAGGATCTCGAAACCAAACAATTTGCCAGAGCCAAACAACTCACGCACGGTCGCAACAGAAACCAGAACCACGGAGTAGCCAAGACCATTACCGATACCGTCAAAGA
>NZ_JAUOSC010000877.1:0-281 GCF_030548285.1 Gilvimarinus sp. 1_MG-2023 | reverse complement strand
CCTGGTGCCTTTGTTGATGATTGGGTTGGGGTTGACCTTCTGGTCTCGTGGTTTGCCCCATAGCCAGAGGAAGGTCTGGTTGTTCCTGTTGCTGACCTTGCTGATTGGCCCCGGCATTCTGGTACACAATGTATTTAAAGAAGGTTTTGAGCGGCCACGGCCAAAGCAGGTAGTGGAATTTGGCGGCAAAAGTGGTTTCAGTCCAGCCTTTGTGATTGCGGATCAGTGCCATGGCAAATGCCGGTCGTTTGTTAGTGGTCACTCGGCGATGGGGTTCTGGC
>NZ_JAUOSC010000876.1:0-281 GCF_030548285.1 Gilvimarinus sp. 1_MG-2023 | reverse complement strand
AATTTATACAGATGGTACCTGTTTTGCTTCTTAAGTTATTACTATTGAAGTATTCCTATAAAGGTAACCAAAGTGAACGTGTTGTGGGAAAAAACCGGAAGATGTAATAGCTGGCTGCTGCATATCCTCTTGGGGGTGATGTTACTGTCTGCTCATCAGTCTGTGGTCGCGGCCAAGACAACGTCGATGACAACCGATATGGCTGGCAGAGAAGTCATCTTGCCTGATCATATACATCGCCCACTCGGGGCCGCTCCTCCCTTGACTGCTCTGCTTTACGC
>NZ_JAUOSC010000875.1:0-281 GCF_030548285.1 Gilvimarinus sp. 1_MG-2023 | reverse complement strand
GCTCTGAGAGGCTGCATGCTAAATCATATTTGTTTAAACGTAAAACTGGGTTTGATACCGGATATATTGGCTCGTCGAATCTATCTCATTCGGCATTGACAAACGGGCTCGAATGGAATTTAAAGATTACATCGCAAGAGATTCCACATATTTTGAAAAAATCTTTGGATATGTTTGAAGTATATTGGAATTCGAGTGACTTTGAAATATACGATGGATCTGAATGTAGTGAGAAAAAACTACGAATATCTTTAAGTAATGAAGGTGGTTCGAAATATGAA
>NZ_JAUOSC010000874.1:0-281 GCF_030548285.1 Gilvimarinus sp. 1_MG-2023 | reverse complement strand
CCGTAATTGGCTGGTCGAGGCTGTTTTTTGATAGAACTCTTTATGCTGTTTAAGTAGGCGCATGTGGTTAATTTTGTTATATAACTGAATGCTGATCAGTCGTACAGTATATATTTTCAGTGGCTGAAAGACTGTTCTGTCAGGCGAACAGGTGAGTTCCTGATGGTCAGTGTACTGGCAATCAAATCACCAGATAGTATTTTTATGGATGGCAGCTCGCTCACTGAATTGCCAGCAGGAGAATAACAGTGGTCAGATCTTTATCCGAATCCGCTCCAGCC
>NZ_JAUOSC010000873.1:0-281 GCF_030548285.1 Gilvimarinus sp. 1_MG-2023 | reverse complement strand
CTGTAAGCACGGACTGAAGAATACTGTTTCAGATTCGCCGTTAGCACTCTGACCAATACCGCCACCCGGCTCCTCTCACTACCCGCTCACTACCCGCTGCGGATATCCATGGTTCTAACCGGGCTGATGTCTGGGCTTATATCCGCGCACCAACCACTTGCTCGATCAACCACTGCAAGGCCGGGTCCTGTACGTGCAGCGGATGTTGGATCAGGGTCATGTCCCAATGCGGCATATCCGCTGGCCCATCCACCGTACGTACCGGCAACCAGTCACTAAAC
>NZ_JAUOSC010000872.1:0-282 GCF_030548285.1 Gilvimarinus sp. 1_MG-2023 | reverse complement strand
GTGTGTAGACAGCATCAGTGCGCGAAAAAAGGAGCAGCGGCAAGCCAAGGCCAGGTTACTGGCAACCGATGCGGCACAATAACAACACCAGCAAGCACAACCTGTTGCGACCAGAATGATCGCAACAGGTTACGCACACCAAGGACAGCACGTGCAAGGACAGCCTGGCCAGTTACAGTAACCAGAACACTTCGCCATCATAATGATAGCTCTGGCATTCACTGCTGATGACATTACCGTTGTAACTGATGTTGGCGGTGGAGTCGCTGACGCCCGTAAAAC
>NZ_JAUOSC010000871.1:0-282 GCF_030548285.1 Gilvimarinus sp. 1_MG-2023 | reverse complement strand
GACTCGGACTTACAAGGGTCACGTAGCGGATAAGAAAGCCAAACGCTAAGAAGGGGTGAAGTATGTCTGAAGTAGCCGCTGTTTTACGTGGTGCTCGCTTGTCCGCTCAAAAAGCGCGCCTGGTCGCAGACCAGATCCGCGGTAAGAAAGTGGATGAAGCTCTGGAAATTCTGACTTTCAGTACCAAAAAGGGTGCTGAGCTGGTCAAGAAAGTTCTGGAATCTGCCATCGCCAACGCTGAGCACAATGATGGCGCTGACGTAGATGAGCTGAATGTCAGCA
>NZ_JAUOSC010000870.1:0-282 GCF_030548285.1 Gilvimarinus sp. 1_MG-2023 | reverse complement strand
GATCCAATACGTTGCCATGCAGTGGCTTGAGCTGGGCCAGCAGTAATTCGCTGCCCTTGTCGAGGGAACCCTGGCTGAACACTCCGGGCAAGGAGAGGTAATCCCGGCCGTCATAATGGGTAGCCTTGGCGAGAGCGAGCCAGTTGAAAGACGTTTGTTGGGGCCGTAACAACGCTGACCACAAGCTGCAGCGGCGGGCGCTATCGTGTTTCATGGTATCGGCCAGATGCTTGATCGCATTGTTGATGCTTTTGCCGCCGCTGTCGTTGGAGCCAACCAGCC
>NZ_JAUOSC010000087.1:0-512 GCF_030548285.1 Gilvimarinus sp. 1_MG-2023 | reverse complement strand
ACAATCCGCTTCGCCAGACCTTCTACAATCGCCGTTTTACCGACACCGGAATCCCCTACCAGCAATGGGTTGTTCTTGCGTCGACGCGACAGAATCTGGATCAGGCGACTGACTTCCTGATCACGGCCGATCAGTGGATCAATCTTGCCATCCCGGGCAACCTTGTTGAGATTGGTGGCGTAGCCTTCCAATGCATTACTGGCTGTTGGTTCGCCATCTTCATCGGTGACACCCGACGTACCGGTAGTACCGGATTCATCTTCCTGGCCCGACACTTTGGAAATGCCATGGGAAATGTAATTCACCACGTCAATACGGGCAATATTCTGTTGTTTGAGAAAATAAACGGCCTGGCTTTCCTGCTCGCTGAAGATGGCAACCAGTACGTTGGCACCGGTCACTTCCGCCTTGCCAGACGATTGCACATGAAATACAGCACGCTGCAGTACTCGTTGAAAGCCCAGGGTTGGCTGGGTCTCACGCTCGTCATCCGTGTCTGGAATCAGTGGTGT
>NZ_JAUOSC010000869.1:0-282 GCF_030548285.1 Gilvimarinus sp. 1_MG-2023 | reverse complement strand
TGGTAATGCCGACTGGCAGCAGTGGATTGCCAGAATTGCCAGTTGGTTTATTGCAGGGGAAGTGCGCTTTTTTGATAATTATATCGATGCGCTGGATTGGCTCTGTGATAACAAGGTGGGTGCAACCAGGAAATAAACCCACGAAATAAACCTACGATAGGGTGGTGTCGGTATGCTATGTCTGGTTTGTCTTTGTTACGACTGGGCCACTAGGGTTAGGGCGCTATGACGCTATCAGGCGGGGGGCCGAAGCCAAGGATACAAAGAATAAAAGAATAAAAG
>NZ_JAUOSC010000868.1:0-282 GCF_030548285.1 Gilvimarinus sp. 1_MG-2023 | reverse complement strand
ATACTGCATGGCGCCAATCTGGTTGCTCTGGCGTCTGGCGAACAGTGCCAGGGCAGCAAAAAAAATCGCGGTTGCTACACCACAAACAATAACCAGGGTATTAGGTATAAGATCGGCCTGCCATGAGCTGAGCCAGAGATAAGAAGCCATCATGCTGGTTGCAGAAATCAATACGCCAGACAGCCAGCTGGCCTTGCTGCCTGTCAGAATCAGACTGGTATTCAGCATTAGCAAGGCGGGGAGGGTCAGTTCAATGGGCGCGTGAATGAGTCCCAGTAATAG
>NZ_JAUOSC010000867.1:0-282 GCF_030548285.1 Gilvimarinus sp. 1_MG-2023 | reverse complement strand
GTCGTTACCCACAGTGTAGCCGCCGATGTAGTCCATGGCCTCGGCACGGGAGACGTTTTTGGCCGTTTTGCCAATCACCGCCACCAGTTCGCACTCATAGTGCATGTAGTCAACCTGGTCGGGGCGATAGGTGTTTTGGCGATGGCCCAGCAGGGTGTTGGGAGCTTTCAGGAAGACCAGGGGTTCTTCCGGTGCCTTGAATGCCAGTTCGGCAGCGTGGTCGGCGTAGTTCAGGCCCAGGACAAACATCTTGCCGGTGCAAGGTGGCTGCCAGTTGGCTTC
>NZ_JAUOSC010000866.1:0-282 GCF_030548285.1 Gilvimarinus sp. 1_MG-2023 | reverse complement strand
AGGAAAACTCTTGCAAGCTGTCGACAGGCAGTGCCAATCGATTGTGGCCAGTGCCACTCATGAACCAAAACGGTCTTGTCGAGCTCTGGCGTCAGAGCAAATCTGTCCAATCCGTCATTAAATATATCTTAATACGAAAGAGAACTCTGACTTGGTTTACCATGATGAGGTACTCTTTCTGAAGGGTTCCTAGGTGCAATAATTAGTGATAAAATAAATACTAGATATTTTTTTGAGAATAAATATGAGAACATTGTATTTGCATATAGGGTTTCATAAGAC
>NZ_JAUOSC010000865.1:0-282 GCF_030548285.1 Gilvimarinus sp. 1_MG-2023 | reverse complement strand
CCGCTATATCGGCCGTACCTTCATTATGCCAGGGCAGCAGCAGCGCAAGAAATCCGTGCGTCAGAAGCTCAACGCACTGGAGCTGGAATTTCGCGGCAAGAATGTCCTGCTGGTCGATGACTCCATTGTCCGGGGCACCACGTGCGAGCAGATTATTGAGATGGCTCGGGATGCCGGTGCTCTCAATGTGTATTTTGCATCGGCCGCCCCTGCGGTACGCTATCCCAATGTTTATGGGATTGATATGCCGGCCAAGGAAGAGTTTATTGCGCACGGCCGTAC
>NZ_JAUOSC010000864.1:0-282 GCF_030548285.1 Gilvimarinus sp. 1_MG-2023 | reverse complement strand
GGATTTGCAGATTCAGTCCAGGCCAGGAAATGGAGTGTCTGGTCACGTGTTGTCCTCTTGCTTGCCGGTGGTGTCCGGTGATTCAGCTGGGTGTTGAGCGGGAGGTATACCAAGCAACGGCGGTCTTTGTCTCAGGGCATTGAGTAAAGTTTATGGCCATTTCAAGAACTCAGTGATCGTTTTCACCCAGGTATCTTGTTTATGCGTCTGTTTGTCAGCCTGACAGGAACAATGGAGCAGCTGTTCTGATGCCTTATCCTATCCTGTCATAAGGGTTGCTAC
>NZ_JAUOSC010000863.1:0-282 GCF_030548285.1 Gilvimarinus sp. 1_MG-2023 | reverse complement strand
AAACTGCTATGGCAGAGGCTTCGGTAGCAGTAAATACTCCTACAACAATTCCGCCAATTACAACCACTAACATAAATAAGCTAGGAACTGCAACAATAAATGTTTTAAAAATATCCTTAAAAGAGCTTTTCTGTCCTAATTTGTATTTTTTCTTTTTTGCCCAAAAAGATGCTACCACCATTAAAAACACTCCTGTCATGATTCCAGGAATGTATCCCGCTAAAAATAAGGCTGCAATAGAAGCTCCACCACTAGCTAAGGAATAAACGATGAGTACATTGC
>NZ_JAUOSC010000862.1:0-282 GCF_030548285.1 Gilvimarinus sp. 1_MG-2023 | reverse complement strand
GCTGTGTGAGCGGGGCTTTCCAGAGGTCTCTGTGGGCACCAGGGTGTATCGGATGGTGCCGGGGCAGTCGCTGTTGCTGATGCCGGGTCAGTCACGCTTGATCAGCAGTGACACCAGAACACGGCTGGTGATTGCCAGTGTCCAGCAAGGCAATATCTGTCACCGGGCGTTGGAGTTGGGGTTGGTCTTGCCTGCCGGAAACTGGCAGCAGCAAGCACCGTTGAATCCCAGCACCAACAGTCAGCTGCTGTTAGGGCTGGCGACCAAAATGCTCGATAGCGT
>NZ_JAUOSC010000861.1:0-282 GCF_030548285.1 Gilvimarinus sp. 1_MG-2023 | reverse complement strand
CTGGGATAACAATAGGGATAGGGATACGTCGGTGCTCGTACACGGGTCGCCGACGGCTTGGGTGTCGCCGACTCGCCGTCGCGCCTGCTGTTGGCCAATTCGGTTGGTCAAGTCACAACTCACTCCGGAGCGGGTAACAGAGAGGCTGTCCGCGCAGGGTGCAAGGAAATCATGGGAGCGCCATCCTGTTGTTGATAACTGTGCCGTAAACGAAAATGCTCGTTAATGCGGCGAACACACAGGGTTATTCTGACCGTCAGCCAACGATAATCGACCCGATCT
>NZ_JAUOSC010000860.1:0-282 GCF_030548285.1 Gilvimarinus sp. 1_MG-2023 | reverse complement strand
GTGTTTTTATCAATCACCAAAGAATGATAACGGGTCGCCTGATAGGGATTGGTCAGGCCCTTGAACACACCGACATCGCCATGATGAATGGCCGATAATTTACCATGCATGACCTGTCCGGCTCGTACGATGGTGCCGCCAAATACCTGCCCAATCGATTGATGGCCCAAACAAATTCCCAAAATTGGCACCTTGCCGGCAAAGTGCCGGATAGCGGCCATCGACATTCCGGCTTCATTCGGCGTGCAAGGCCCCGGGGAAATAACCAGGTGATCAGGAGCC
>NZ_JAUOSC010000086.1:0-515 GCF_030548285.1 Gilvimarinus sp. 1_MG-2023 | reverse complement strand
ATTATCAGGAGCTTATCGAACGTTATTTCCCGGGCATTCAACTGTTGCTGTTGACCGACCAACTGGAAACCCTCAAAGCAGTATCCTTTGGCCACGCTGACGCGACCATCGGCGGTATAGCGATTCAGAACTACCTGATGCGCAAGCATCTGATCAACAATACCAAGGTCATTGGTGGTCTCGACGACCCGCGTTTTGAAAATAACCTGCGGATGGGCATTCGGCCTGACTGGGGGATATTGCGGGATATTTTGCAAAAAGCACTGGAATCCGTCACCGAGCAGGAACTAAGCAACCTGGGGCGTCGCTGGCTCAGCAGTGGCTTGCAGAGAACCCAGGTGTTGCAACTGGACAAGGAAGAAAAAGACTTCCTGGCCGCTCACCCGGTATTACGAGTTCATAATGAAATGGACTGGCCGCCGTTCAACTTCAATGAACAAGGCAAGCCCAAAGGGTTTTCGATTGATGTGATGGATCTGATTGCTCAAAAGACCGGCTTTCGTATTGAGTACATC
>NZ_JAUOSC010000859.1:0-282 GCF_030548285.1 Gilvimarinus sp. 1_MG-2023 | reverse complement strand
GAGGTAGACTCTGCCATGCCAGTCCATTCACTGTCGGGCTTCCAGGTGTTGTTTAACAGGGCTTGAATGCGATTGATATAATAAGGCCCCCAGTTATGAACAACCGACGCCAGGTGTTTGCTGGGTGCAAATGGACGCATATCTGAGTGGTAGCCGATAACATAAACGTTTTTCTGCTCGGCGATTTCGGCAATGGCGGATGAGTCGGTATGGTGTGTTAATAAATCAACACCGGATTCAATCAACTGATTGGCCAGCTCAACATCTTTTTCCGGGTCGTAC
>NZ_JAUOSC010000858.1:0-283 GCF_030548285.1 Gilvimarinus sp. 1_MG-2023 | reverse complement strand
CTCCGGGGGTTGACTCATGGGGTATGGACGACTCATCAAAGATCAAAGTCGCCGAGATCGTTGGTGTCAACTTCGCTGTCGAGAGCACCGACCAGGTAGGAACTGATTTCAGATTCCTGTGGAGCGACCTGGACGTTGTCGCTGTTTAACCAGGAGTTGATCCAGGGCAGCGGGTTGGAGCGGGCTTCAAAAATACGATCAAAGCCCAGGGCGGCGATACGCTGGTTGGTGATGTATTCAACGTACTGACAGAGAATATCCTTGTTCAGGCCAATCATGGAGC
>NZ_JAUOSC010000857.1:0-283 GCF_030548285.1 Gilvimarinus sp. 1_MG-2023 | reverse complement strand
AAGCAGCCCTGTTGGCCTGTATGGCTTACGTCGACCTGAACCCCGTCAGAGCAGGCATGGCCAACACGCCGGAAACGTCTGATTACACCTCGATCAAAAGCCGTGCCGAACGTGCCAAAACAGCAGCCGATCCCGATAGCCGAACACAACAGCCGACCTGCTTGTTGCCCTTTGTCCGCAACGCCAAAGAGCAAGAGCTGGCAGGTATCCCCATGCCACTCACCGATTATCTGACGCTGGTTGACGGGACTGGTCGCCTGCTCCGGGCTGACAAACCTGGAGC
>NZ_JAUOSC010000856.1:0-283 GCF_030548285.1 Gilvimarinus sp. 1_MG-2023 | reverse complement strand
CTGATAAACTGCTGTCGCCATGAAGCCGGAGCACCTTCCTGGTAATAACGCGCCATGGACTCACCGTAGTTCGCCCGTTCATCGCCAAAACAGCTGCGAAAACGAGCCAATACCTCATCATCTGGCTGCACCAGCAGCTCCCAATAATACTGGCCAATTTCGTGACGAAAATGACCGATCAGGGTGCGATAGGACTCATCCATATCTTCCCTCATCTGTTCCCGCTCGACATTATCCGCTTCGTTGATATTGATCGTCACCAGCCCTTCGGCATGGCCAGTGG
>NZ_JAUOSC010000855.1:0-283 GCF_030548285.1 Gilvimarinus sp. 1_MG-2023 | reverse complement strand
AATCTGATTAGTGAGTCATATCATTGTGACCCGGGCTGTTCTGCAGCCCGAATATCACGCTCTCTCACTCTCTGATCTTGAATTTTACCGGGCCCTGAGGCCCGGTTTTTTTCTGCCCTCAATTCCCGGCTCGCCAGGTTATTCAGCGTCCGGCAGTACGCCATCTTGTGGCTTGATGATAAGAACATCACAGGCAATCTTGTCGACCAGCTGCTCAGCCGTGTTACCAATAAATACACCAGAAATACCACTGCGTCCGATGGACCCGACGACCAATACATCC
>NZ_JAUOSC010000854.1:0-283 GCF_030548285.1 Gilvimarinus sp. 1_MG-2023 | reverse complement strand
AGCTTTAACGGTGCCAGAGCACCGGCGGCTTTTAAGCGCAGGTAGTTGGTTTGGGATGGCGTCCAGTAGACATCCACGCCTCCCTGCTGCGGTTGCAACAGGTAAGGCAGGGCATCAAAGGGCATACGCCAGAGGACATTGAGTTGCAGGGTTGGGTGTTGTTCTTCAAACGCTTGCTGAAATGCTGATACGACCGGTTGCGGGTAGCTGGTCATCAGGGTAATGGTCTGGGCGCTGGTGGTCAGCGTATGCAGTAACAACAGCGCTGGCAGCAGCAGGTGAC
>NZ_JAUOSC010000853.1:0-283 GCF_030548285.1 Gilvimarinus sp. 1_MG-2023 | reverse complement strand
GGCGGGCACCGCGACTGCCGACCAGCTGACCGGCAATTTGTGCAACCCGTGATTGCAGCGCAATACGCTTGAAGACGTCTGAAATCTCAGTCGGCGAGCTGACGCGTCGCAGCGACGGGTGATCCGCTGCATGGTCACCTTCAATATCAAAACGGGCGCGCCCATCAATCGTTTCACCCCATGGGGTTTCGTGCTTGCGGCTTTCTTCTACCCAACCATCAAATTCGGATTGCAGGGCCGCAACGTCATCCGGGTTCAGTACATTGTTAACAAGCAGAAAACC
>NZ_JAUOSC010000852.1:0-283 GCF_030548285.1 Gilvimarinus sp. 1_MG-2023 | reverse complement strand
CCGGGAAACATACCGGATCTGCCGGGCAAGCTCCAGCATTGAGCCATATTGCATATAGACGGCACGGCCGAGGGTACAGATCATCGGCGCATAAGGATAAACCCCGGCTCAATGGGGTCAAGATAATCGAACAATCCGCCAGTCTCAGACCCGGCCAGTGACCCGTAAAAACGTTTCCTGTAACACGCGAACATCATTGGCAGCGCGATGGCGCTCGATCTTCAGTTCATCCCACAGGCTGTTCTTGGTGTCATGCCAGGCTTCCATCTGCTCCTGGCTCAGC
>NZ_JAUOSC010000851.1:0-283 GCF_030548285.1 Gilvimarinus sp. 1_MG-2023 | reverse complement strand
GAATATAACTTTCAATCGCCGCCTTGAGATTCCATTCATAGGGCGAAATCAGGCTGATCGCCAGGCCGGATTTACCTGCCCGACCGGTACGACCGATACGGTGTACGTATTCATCACCCTTGCGGGCCAGATCGTAGTTGATCACCAGATCCATACCTTCAACGTCCAGACCACGCGCCGCAACGTCTGTCGCCACCAGAATATTACGCTTGCCTTCCCGCAACATCTGCATGACATATTTACGTTCATCCTGGGTCATTTCACCGTGCAGCATGGCCACACC
>NZ_JAUOSC010000850.1:0-283 GCF_030548285.1 Gilvimarinus sp. 1_MG-2023 | reverse complement strand
AGCTAAGATGGGAATTCAAGCTAAGGTACTGTCGTTGTTCTTTATCGACAAGGTCGCCAACTACCGTTATTACGACAGCAATGGTGAACGCCAGAATGGCAAGCTGGCGTTGTGGTTTGAAGAGGCGTACGAGCAGGTATCACAACGACCACAGTTTCAGGATTTACCCAAACGCCCGGTTGAGCTGGTTCATAACGGCTATTTCGCCGAAGTGAAAAAGAAAGGCAAGGTTGTTGATTTCAAGGAAACCAGCGGTAAAACCGAAGCTGATGGTGAAGTATAT
>NZ_JAUOSC010000085.1:0-516 GCF_030548285.1 Gilvimarinus sp. 1_MG-2023 | reverse complement strand
GGGCCATAGTCTCTGCTCTGACTGGCTCGGACACCTGACCTTGTGATGCGCCCTTATTCCGGCAAACGGAGAAAATGCTCGCGATAATGCGCCAGCTCCGCAATGGACTCACGAATATCATCCAGCGCCTGATGACTGCCCGCCTTGTCGAACGAAGACACCACCGACGGCGACCAGCGCTTGGCCAACTCTTTCAGCGTACTGACATCCAGGTTGCGGTAATGGAAAAACGCTTCCAGCTCCGGCATGTATTTGACCAGAAAACGACGGTCCTGATGGATACTGTTGCCACACAAGGGCGAGGTTCCGGCTTTGACATGCTGTTTGAGAAACGCCAGCGTCCGCTGCTCGGCCTCGCGACAACTGATCGGACTGTTGGTGACTCGCTCCACCAGCCCTGAATTGCCATGGGTACGCGTATTCCACTCATCCATGGCATCCAGCAGAATCGCAGGTTGATGAATCGCCATCACCGGACCTTCGGCAATCAGATTCAGCTGACCATCGGTCACAATC
>NZ_JAUOSC010000849.1:0-283 GCF_030548285.1 Gilvimarinus sp. 1_MG-2023 | reverse complement strand
GGTTGGGCATGATCAGCTGAATCACATACGTCGTATAAGCCCCCAGCATGATCATTTCACCATGGGCCATATTGATCACCCCCATAACCCCGAAGGTAATGGCCAGACCAATCGCCGCCAGCAGCAAGACCGAGCCAAGGCTCAGGCCAAAAAACAACTGGTCAACAAAACCGTACAGTTCCACCCGTTCCTGAATACGGTCCAGCGCCTTCGCCGCTGCCTTACTGACCACCGGGTTGTAGTCACTGTGATCCGTTGCCATATCCGCGAAGTAACGCAGAAC
>NZ_JAUOSC010000848.1:0-283 GCF_030548285.1 Gilvimarinus sp. 1_MG-2023 | reverse complement strand
GCATCGACCCGAACAAAGTCCATATCTTCTGCCGTGGCTGACATCGCTTTCACACAGGCAGCATGAATATCCGGACGGAAGCGCTCCAGTTCTTCCAGATAACGATCAGCCCGCACCATAAACATGCCACTGTTCCAGAAATAATTTCCGGCACCCAAGTATGTTTGCGCTGTTGCTGCATCTGGCTTCTCAACAAATTGCTGTACAGCCAGACAGCCACCATCAACTTCCGCTCCCGCCTGAATATAACCATATCCCGTCGCCGCTTCAGTGGGCACAATAC
>NZ_JAUOSC010000847.1:0-283 GCF_030548285.1 Gilvimarinus sp. 1_MG-2023 | reverse complement strand
GGGCTAAATTGCCCGGCGTTTTTGTTTTTGCTGCATTGTATTAGACAAAAACACGCTGTCTAAGAACATCACGAAGAAGCCCGAACGGGCATTACCTGGGTAGCCCGCCCAGTCCCTCCTAACCCGCATCAGAACTGGCCTGGTGGCCTTACAGCCCGATTAGCAGGTCTGCATTCAAGGGAGTCACTTCTGGCGAAATCTGGACGCGGGCTGGTTCCAACTTCACTACGGCGAACTTAGACATTCAAGAGGGTTCACTCTGGACATGCCTATGTCTTATAAC
>NZ_JAUOSC010000846.1:0-284 GCF_030548285.1 Gilvimarinus sp. 1_MG-2023 | reverse complement strand
AGCCGGTGTTGATGTCGCCAGTGAAGCCCGCTTGGGTGCGCTGGTCAAACAGGCGTTATATGCCGCTGCCGATGCACAGGTGCTGATAGAACTGGGAGATGTGCAAGTGCGGCGCTTCCGGGGACGTTTGCATCTGGTACAGGCTGAGCGTGACTGGCCCATAACCCCGGCCACTACCCTGGTATTAACCGATCCGGGTGTGCCGGTGACGACCATCCACTTGTTGTTCTGGTCGGTTGGTGAGCTGGTGCTGGCAGAGGCCAACCGTGCTACACCTGAGGGCA
>NZ_JAUOSC010000845.1:0-284 GCF_030548285.1 Gilvimarinus sp. 1_MG-2023 | reverse complement strand
CAATTGGATGGTCTGGATTGTTCGGATTTGAAAGACAGTGTGTTGTGGGTGAAGCCGAAACCGGGACCATGTAACGTGAAATACTCTGGTGGCTGCGATGGTTTGAAGGTTGAGGCCGTGTAGTGGCCAACTGATTCCGGACACGGTTTTAAGTTTTTCTTCTGCTGCGAGAGAGCTGATACCACCATTCGCCGTATATGGCCGCTGCAGGTTGTAATAGCCCATAAAAAAGCCCGCATAGTATGCGGGCAAGCAAGTGGTTGATCGCCGAGCAACCAGTGAAC
>NZ_JAUOSC010000844.1:0-284 GCF_030548285.1 Gilvimarinus sp. 1_MG-2023 | reverse complement strand
CCACATCCGGGTGCGGTTTATACACCAGCCAGGCGTCCGGTTCCGCAGCACGTGCTGCCTGTAATAACCCCTGATTGGTCTTGATACTCCCGGCTCCCATACGGATTGAGGCATCAGACTCCACCTGCCCCGGTACCAGGACCACCCGGCGCGGCTGGCCAGAGCAGGATCGACACGCCGGTTGCCAGTCTTGCCCGGTCAGGTTGTATTTGGAAATACGGTTGGCAACAATGGTCTTTCGCAGCTGCCGGGCCTGGGCACAATCAGCGGCTGACCACTCGTCC
>NZ_JAUOSC010000843.1:0-284 GCF_030548285.1 Gilvimarinus sp. 1_MG-2023 | reverse complement strand
CGGTACGCTTGGTCCACTCGGCAACCGGATTGCCCCCATCGATAAAATTCAAGCCATAACCGGGAGAGGCACCACTTTCACGCAGCAGCATAAATCCGGGCTGATTGGACGGCCGAGCCAGAACAGCCCGCACCGGATCACCGTCAGTACTGAGCTCAACCCGGGCTTCAACCGACCAGACCACTTGTGATTTCCCTGGTAGCAGGGGCACGTCATACACCCAGTGACGATGAAGAATCTGTGCAATTCCTGCACTTAACAGCAGCAGTATCAATGCAATATAA
>NZ_JAUOSC010000842.1:0-284 GCF_030548285.1 Gilvimarinus sp. 1_MG-2023 | reverse complement strand
TCCTAATGCCGATGCAGTGGCGTATTCATCATTGTGATACGATTTTTGGTCGCTCCAGTCTGCTGTGAAATCTGACGGTTTTATTCAGGGAGCGCGGCTTATTGAATAATGGGTTCATTTCAAAACAATCAGGGAAGATAGATCATGTTTTACATGCTGAGTACGCTGACCGCCGTTGTGACCGGATTGCTGTTTCTGATATCGCTGGGGGCACCGGAACTGCTGCTGTGGTTGATGGGGGTCAGTGAGTCGGAGTCCGCTGCTTTTGTCGCTCGCCGTATGGC
>NZ_JAUOSC010000841.1:0-284 GCF_030548285.1 Gilvimarinus sp. 1_MG-2023 | reverse complement strand
ACCATTGCCTGCCTGATGAAAAACACCCTGACAGCCGCCAGACGCCTGATGTCTGACGAACTCTAGTAAACGGGAGCAAGGCCATGCCTTTTGCACTTCTTAAATACGGGCTGAACAACGATTATCCGTTTGAAAAAGACGCGGATTTGCCTGCACCGACTGCCCTCAAGCGTCGTTACGACGTGGTAATTATCGGTGGCGGCGGGCATGGTGTTGCCACGGCTTATTACCTGGCCAAATACCATGGCATTACCAATGTAGCCGTGCTGGAAAAAGGCTATCTG
>NZ_JAUOSC010000840.1:0-284 GCF_030548285.1 Gilvimarinus sp. 1_MG-2023 | reverse complement strand
GCATAACGCACGTAATTGACCTTGGTCTTGTAGCTGGCTTTGGTGTTCTTTTGCCCAAAGCGGGCCAGTAACACGTCTTCCAGTCCATCAAGCGCCATATTGGCCAAAACCGGAGAGATAATCCCCCCTTGCGGAGTTCCTGCCTCGGTTCGGTAAAGGTGGTTGGATTCCATAAATCCAGCTTTCAGCCATTTTCTGAGTACAGTTTTATCCAACGGAATGTTGGCCAGTAACCAGTCATGGCTGATGTTGTCAAAACAACCTTGAATATCGCCTTCAAGCAC
>NZ_JAUOSC010000084.1:0-516 GCF_030548285.1 Gilvimarinus sp. 1_MG-2023 | reverse complement strand
GCGCTGGCCGATAAACCAAACGAGACAACCTGTTTATTGCCCGCTCGTGTTTGCCACGGTGCAAATGCCGGATCATCGGCGTTCAACACCACGATGCCGTTAACATCGACGCTATCAATCAACTCGCCTTTGGTTTGCACCACCCCGGCCAGAGAGCCAAACCCTTCCAGATGAGCAGCACCCGCGTTAGTGATGATGCCGATGGTTGGTTTGACCAGACAGGCCGTGTAATCAATCTCCCCTGGGCCACTGGCACCCAGCTCCACCACCGCCGCTTCATGCTCCGGTTGCAAAGCCAGCAGGGTTTTGGGCACCCCAATGTGGTTATTCAGATTCCCCGGTGTCATCCAGGTAATAAATTGTTGCTCAAGCACCTTCGCCATCAGCTGCTTGGTCGTGGTTTTACCTGCACTGCCGGTAATCGCCACAATCGGGCCATAAAAGGCGCCCCGTTGCCAGCCTGCAATCTGACCATACGCCAACAGCCCGTCAGCACAGATCAGACACGGGCCATCC
>NZ_JAUOSC010000839.1:0-284 GCF_030548285.1 Gilvimarinus sp. 1_MG-2023 | reverse complement strand
CAACAGGGGTAACCGGGTAATGGCAAATGCACAGGCAGGTCAAATGCTGGTGGGACTGGATATAGGAACGTCCAAGATTGTTGCTATTGTCGGGGAAGTGACATCAGATGGCGGTATTGAAATTGTTGGTCTCGGTAGTCACCCCAGTCGGGGGATGAAAAAAGGCGTAGTGGTTAATATCGAGTCCACTGTGCAGTCAATTCGCCGTGCAGTTGAAGAAGCCGAACTGATGGCGGGCTGTACCATTCATTCGGTGTATGCCGGTATTGCTGGCAGCCATGTAC
>NZ_JAUOSC010000838.1:0-284 GCF_030548285.1 Gilvimarinus sp. 1_MG-2023 | reverse complement strand
GGGCCTTTGTCGCTCAACCAGCGCCTGGCTCGCCAGCGCGCTATGGCGGTGTACAACCTGCTGACCGACTTGGGCATAGACCGCGGGCGTCTCGGCACCAAAGGTTACGATTGGCAGCGCCCCATTGCCGACAACAATACCCTGGAGGGTCGCGCCTTAAACCGCCGCGCGGAAATCACCCCAGACAAACCGCGTGATGACGCTCCCGCCGGCGAGGGCCAATAAGATGACCCGTACACACACACTTGCGCCTCACACTCTTATACAACGGACTCTAAAGACCA
>NZ_JAUOSC010000837.1:0-285 GCF_030548285.1 Gilvimarinus sp. 1_MG-2023 | reverse complement strand
GTAATACCTTCAACCGTCAGCGGATACATTCGATTTTCCATCAGCTGCTGAATCATTCCGAGTGAGCCATAAGGCCCCCACCATCGTTGTGGTGTTGGATTCAGCCAAACGACATGGGGAAACCGCTGAGTAATACGTTGCAGCCAGACCGCACCGGCTTCGTCATTGTAGTGTTCGACGCTACCGCCCACATGGGTTACTTCGTAAGGGGCCATGCTGGCATCACCAACAAAGATAACCTTGTAATCACTGCCGTATTTATGCAGTACATCCCAGGTGCTGATA
>NZ_JAUOSC010000836.1:0-285 GCF_030548285.1 Gilvimarinus sp. 1_MG-2023 | reverse complement strand
GTAATATGGCGGGTGCCCGTGCCCTGTGGCGCGCCACCGGAATGAAAGACGACGATTTCCATAAACCGATCATCGCCGTCGCCAACTCTTTTACCCAGTTTGTCCCGGGACATGTCCATCTTAAGGATATGGGCCAGCTGGTGGCCCGCGAGATAGAAACAGCCGGTGGCGTCGCCAAGGAATTTAATACCATCGCGGTTGATGACGGTATCGCCATGGGTCACGACGGTATGCTGTACAGCTTGCCCAGCCGTGAAATCATCGCGGATTCCGTCGAATATATGG
>NZ_JAUOSC010000835.1:0-285 GCF_030548285.1 Gilvimarinus sp. 1_MG-2023 | reverse complement strand
GCTACAACCCTTCAGACAAGGAAGAATGGCAAATCCTGAACGTTGCCAACTTCGAGTGCGTACCGGAACGTGATGGCACCAACTCCGATGGCTGCGTTATTGTCGACTTCTCCCAACGCAAAGTACTGATTGCAGGCATGCGTTACGCTGGCGAAATGAAAAAAGCCATGTTTGGTGTACAGAACTTCCTGTTGCCAGAAAAAGACGTGCTGCCAATGCACTGCTCTGCCAACGTTGGTGACGACGGCGATGTTTGCCTGTTCTTCGGCCTCTCCGGTACCGGTA
>NZ_JAUOSC010000834.1:0-285 GCF_030548285.1 Gilvimarinus sp. 1_MG-2023 | reverse complement strand
ACGCTTGATGTTGGTTTAGGCTTACAGTTCAGCGTCCCAGTCGCAGGCGGCACGGCGTTGCTGATCGCTGGTTTGCCAAACGCTTTCCCAGTCCTGGGTTGGTGCGATGGCGTCAATGGCGATAGGGCCTTTGATATCGCGTGCCTGGGCGGCACTAAGCTGTAATGGCAGTTCACTTAAATCGCCGCCATCACTGATGATCTTCATGGCTTTACGCAGTTTGCGGCGATGCTGGATGATGGCCTTGTCGGTGGTGCCCAGGTGTTCGTTGGTACGATCCTGGAT
>NZ_JAUOSC010000833.1:0-285 GCF_030548285.1 Gilvimarinus sp. 1_MG-2023 | reverse complement strand
CCCAAATAAAAACAACAAGAGAAAGCAGGAGTTATCCATGACCCGGAATTCCACAGCCACACCGGCGGCAACGTCACCACAGTCCCCCGCATCCATTGAGGCACAAACCTGGCTCGATCACTTCAATCAGGCGTTACAGAACCGTAATACCGCAGCGGCTACGTCCCTGTTTGAACCGCAAGGGTTCTGGCGCGATCTGGTCGCCTTCACCTGGAATATCAAAACCCTGGAAGGCCGGGACGCCATACAGGCGATGCTGACCGAAACACTCGCTCAGGTGCAGCC
>NZ_JAUOSC010000832.1:0-285 GCF_030548285.1 Gilvimarinus sp. 1_MG-2023 | reverse complement strand
CAGCAGATGCACATGATTGGGCATCACCCAGGCAATCAGCTGATAGCGCGTCCCATGAAAGTAGAACCAATTCTCCACCACCAATGCAGCAACCTCGGGGATAGCCAGCAATGACCGTAACCGGCATCCATGGCTTGCTCGGTGTGTTGCCGTCGTTGAGTGTCCGGCAAATCCCTGAGCCGGTCGATGACAGCCTTCGGTAAGGCATCGTTAAGACGGTAGGTAATGACCTGAAACTCAGCGCTGTCGATATGAGGTAAATAGCCTCGGCTGTGAATTCCTTTC
>NZ_JAUOSC010000831.1:0-285 GCF_030548285.1 Gilvimarinus sp. 1_MG-2023 | reverse complement strand
AACCTGGATGAAGTGGCACCGACGATTACCTCTGGCGCGACGGCCACTGCCATCGATGAAAACTCTGGTGCGGGGCAAGTGGTATATACCGCTGCTGCGGATGACTCTGCTGATATTTCTGATGGCGTGAGTTTCAGCCTGTCTGGTACAGATGCGTCACTGTTCAGCATCAACTCCGCTACCGGCGAAGTGACTTTGTTGGCGGATGCCGACTACGAAACCAAACCAAGCTACAGCTTTACCGTCACCGCTACCGATGGGGCTGGTAACCACACAGATCATACC
>NZ_JAUOSC010000830.1:0-285 GCF_030548285.1 Gilvimarinus sp. 1_MG-2023 | reverse complement strand
TGCAGCTGGGAGTTACCAAACAAATCGGTATTGCCCGTTTCAATGGCTTCATCAATGTCGTCGTGCTGCAGGATGCTGAAGCGCAAGTTGAAGCGGCGAATCATTTCGACCAGCCACTGGTGCAACAAGTGATCCGGCACCAGTATCAATACTCGCTGGATCCGTTGCTGCAGCAATAGCCGGTGCAAGATCAAGCCGGCTTCGATGGTTTTGCCCAGACCAACTTCATCGGCAAGCAATACCCGCGGAATGGAATCCTGGGTGACTTGTTGAGCGATATACAAC
>NZ_JAUOSC010000083.1:0-516 GCF_030548285.1 Gilvimarinus sp. 1_MG-2023 | reverse complement strand
GAAATACCCATACCGGTATCCTCAACGTTGATTTGCACCTGCTGCTCGCGCGCGATAACACGCACAAGAATGCCTCCATCAAGGGTGTACTGCACGGCATTGGCCAATAGATTCTTGAGTATCTGGAAGGTCATAGACCGATCGCACCAGATCGACACTTCAGCATCACATTCGATATCCAGATGCAGGTTTTTGCGTTGTGCCAAGGGCAGAAAGACGATGCGCAGTTCGTCCAGTAACGTGGCTACATCGGTGGCCTGCGGTCGTAATGGCGTCACCCCGGCATCCAGTCTGGAAACATCGAGCAAATGATTGAGCAGTTCATTGGTGGCTTTCAGGCTGGTGCCCAGGCGCTCAAAGAGTGGCTGTTGCTGGGGGGCAAGCCTGGCTGGGTCGATGGTGCTCCAATACAGCGAGGCCGCTTGTAGAGGCTGGCGAATATCGTGACTGGCGGCAGCAAGAAAGCGGGTTTTGGCCTTGTTGGCCTGTTCGATCTTTTGTTTGGACTGCTCTAGC
>NZ_JAUOSC010000829.1:0-285 GCF_030548285.1 Gilvimarinus sp. 1_MG-2023 | reverse complement strand
GATCAATATCTTGCCCGACCGCGCCAGAGCCAATCGTTATCGCCGGGAGTGGTTCAGCCATCAGCGGAACCGGAACTGGTCAGAAGAGCCGGATCAGACTGATTGATCTGTGCCAGACATACCTGAAACAGTGTCAGGGCAACATAGCCTGTCGAGCCCATCACGTTTGGATCAGCGATCGCCCTGATAACCAAACAAAATAAGCTTTTAATATTTTCCAGAAATCCAACCATTTACCGGGTGTGACACAAGTCAACGATGGTCGATTCCCGGCTGTAAATACGC
>NZ_JAUOSC010000828.1:0-285 GCF_030548285.1 Gilvimarinus sp. 1_MG-2023 | reverse complement strand
CATCCGCGGATTCCACTCTGCTAGCGCTGACATTGGCAGCCGACCAGACAACACTGAACTTCCTGCCCGGTCAATATGCCAACCTGCATATTCCCGGCACCGAACTGACCCGCGCCTATTCATTTGCCATCGGGCCCCAAGTCTCTGGAGAGCTGCAGCAGCTGACCTTTCTGATCCGTAAATTACCCAACGGCCAAATGGGTAAATACCTGCATCAGGCCCGTGTAGGCGACACCCTGGAGCTGGAAGGACCATTCGGCACCTTCTATCTGCGTGAACCGGACA
>NZ_JAUOSC010000827.1:0-286 GCF_030548285.1 Gilvimarinus sp. 1_MG-2023 | reverse complement strand
GATATTGACACCGGCATCCGACAAAGCCCCAGCGGCGCTCTGCAACAGCCCGGGTATCTTCATATCACTGCCAATAGCACTGACCATCGCCAATTTTTCAACCCGAACATCTGCATCGGTATATACCTGACGCAGACGATCCATCAGCCAGTTAATACGGCGTTTGTTACCTTTCAGGTAAAAGGTCTCGGTGTTGGCATTAAAGTCTTTGGTCAGTACCCGTACGCCGGATTCAAAGACCAGATCGGCCATTTTCTGTCCGTGGGTAGCGTCACCAACCATATCC
>NZ_JAUOSC010000826.1:0-286 GCF_030548285.1 Gilvimarinus sp. 1_MG-2023 | reverse complement strand
TTCCAGTGTCGGGCCGTCGTATCCCTTGATCTTGAACTGGCCCGTTTCGACTTCAACGCCGACGCAATCCGGGTTGTTGCCGCAAATATGTACCTTGCGCTGTTCATCAAGCAGGTAGCTGTCCATGGCGTTGTCGCAGATCGGGCAGCGACGTTTTTCCATCAGGAGACGGCTTTCTGCTTATTCGTCTTCATCGGCGGAGATGGCTTCTTCGCAGGGGATCAGGTTCAGCGTCTGGGTGCAGCGTTCCTTGGGCGGCAGTGAGTAGCCGGAGCAGCCGAGGAAG
>NZ_JAUOSC010000825.1:0-286 GCF_030548285.1 Gilvimarinus sp. 1_MG-2023 | reverse complement strand
GACATAAGCGTGGGTTATTCCAATGGGAACGACAGACCCTCGATACCCTCGAGTATGGCCTGTCTTAGAAGATATAAACCCGCACAGTTTAGCGCTAACCGTGGCAACTGTCGCGACCGGGACCGTGGCAATCGCCGGAAAAATACCTTCCGGCTGCGTCATGTCAGGACATAACGCAGCCACTGATCAAAGTTTCGACTGCATGCAATGGAAGGCTTCAATCAGACCGCTGGTGGAGCTGTCAAAGGTATCCGGGATGGTATCGGATTCCAGGGCATCCAATACC
>NZ_JAUOSC010000824.1:0-286 GCF_030548285.1 Gilvimarinus sp. 1_MG-2023 | reverse complement strand
CTGCTCAGCAACAGCAGCACAGCAACATTCAGGATCTACTACAAAGAGGGCGCCACCGAATACCTGATGCCGTTGAACCTGGGGTTCCCGCCCACGCTGAGCGAGCCGTTCCAGATACTCGGAAAAGTCATCGGCGCTTGGAGCCAATAAACAAACAAGGAATAGACAGATGATCAAACAGTTTGAGCACCTTCTGATCCAGATCCTGAGAGCGGCGAACCTGCTGCAAATCGCGTTCTGGATTATCCTGGCATTCAAGTTATCGAAATCACAACCCATTGAATTA
>NZ_JAUOSC010000823.1:0-286 GCF_030548285.1 Gilvimarinus sp. 1_MG-2023 | reverse complement strand
CACTTAAGATGACAAAGCCGACTATTTGTTTGTTTTTTTGATTCATATTTTTGTCTTTTTATTCAAAAGGTAAATTGCTAACTTTCTTTAAATACTCTTTTTTTGCTTTGAACACCCAAAAAAATAAGAGCGTAAAAAACACAAAGAATATTGACAATGAGATGATAGGATAAATTTCAATCCCATCAATGGTAACCATGTGATTTTTAATAAATTTTAGCATCTTATTTTGTTTTTATATCGGTTCCTAATCTTTGTAAATACGCTATCAAGGCTACTATTTCTC
>NZ_JAUOSC010000822.1:0-286 GCF_030548285.1 Gilvimarinus sp. 1_MG-2023 | reverse complement strand
CAGCAACGGTGTTTGGCAGTACCGCCATGAACAATACGGTGAGCTACTTCTTTATTCTGGTTGTACTGGTGGTGGCTCTGGGTATTTACGTCGGCAACACCGGAATTGTCAGTTTTGGCCATCCGGCTTTTATGGCCATTGCCGCGTATCTGACCGCGATTCTGGTCATGCCAGCGGCACGCAAGAGTGCCTTGCTGCCCAATTTGCCGGATTTTCTGAGTACTTTCAGCGCCCCGCCACTGCTGGGTATCGTGATCACCGTATTCGTGGTTGGGCTGATTGGTGC
>NZ_JAUOSC010000821.1:0-287 GCF_030548285.1 Gilvimarinus sp. 1_MG-2023 | reverse complement strand
ACAGCGCTCTGTTCAACCTGCCACCCAACGCTCTGCCCAGGGTACCGAGCCATACGCTGGCGAGCAGCAAAGCCGTGATTTTCACCGTATTGCCGCCGCGATCGATTATCTGCAGCAGCATGTAACGGAACAGCCAACCCTTGATGCCCTGGCGGCGTATCTACAGCTCAGCCCAGGTTATTGTCTGAAACTGTTCCAGCGCTGGGCGGGAGTATCGCCCAAACGTTTTTTGCAGACACTCACCACCGAACAGGCAAAACCCTTGCTGCTCGATCATCACAGTCTGC
>NZ_JAUOSC010000820.1:0-287 GCF_030548285.1 Gilvimarinus sp. 1_MG-2023 | reverse complement strand
GACAATGCTGGATGGAAACATTGCAATCGTCCTATTTTAAGTTGGTCACCAGATTCTAAAAAAATAGCAACATTTCAGCAAGATCAGAGACATGTGAGTGATATGTATTTGGTAAAAACAAAAGTAGGTACACCAGAATTGTCTGAATGGAAATATCCGTTGCCAGGAGATGAAGATATTATTCGTATTCACAGAGTAATTATTCACATCAATCCAACTCCAAAAATTGTGAAATTGCACATGGATGCAGATGCTAGAAGAGGAACCTTATGCGATGATATTTCTTG
>NZ_JAUOSC010000082.1:0-517 GCF_030548285.1 Gilvimarinus sp. 1_MG-2023 | reverse complement strand
GTCTATTTCAGCTACGCCGAGCCAGGCAACCTGATGACCAACTCGACCGCGGTGATGCGCGCCACCCTGGTTGATGATGGCCATCATCGTTATCACCTGACGCAGCAGACAGTGCTGTTCCGGCAAGCACCCAAGTATGTATCCCGCTCCCACTTCGGTTCACGGCTGACCTTCGATCCACAGGGTTATTTGTATATTACATTGGGGGAACGCTATTTCCCCCGGGATGAAGCGCAGAACCTGGACAACCACCTCGGTAAAATCATTCGCCTGAATGCCGACGGTACAACACCAGCAGACAACCCTTTTGTTGATCAAGCCGGTGTCAGGGCCGAGATCTGGAGTTATGGCCATCGTAATCCGCAAGGTGCGGCGATTAACCCCAACAGCGGCGAATTATGGATACATGAACACGGCCCCAAAGGCGGCGACGAACTCAACCTGATCATGCCAGGCCGTAATTATGGCTGGCCTGTTATTACTTACGGCAAGGAATACGTTGGCGGCAGTATTGGTG
>NZ_JAUOSC010000819.1:0-287 GCF_030548285.1 Gilvimarinus sp. 1_MG-2023 | reverse complement strand
TCACCCCCCAAGGCAAATTTCTTGCCGTGCAACCAGGTGTGTGAATCCGTCATCATATCGCCCAGACGACCCCGTTCTTTTTCCTGAGAGGCGGCAATCGGCTTGCCGGTGATTTCGCTGACTTTCATCAGGAATTCGTCGGTCCAGCCCAGACCCATCGGGATCTTCAACGCAGGTACGGCATGCTTCCAGGTGTTCTTGACGTACTTGGTGGTTTTGGTCAGCTGGTTAGGCTGCAACATGATGGTGTTCAGCGCGTTAGGCGCATCTTTCACTTCATCCTGAGT
>NZ_JAUOSC010000818.1:0-287 GCF_030548285.1 Gilvimarinus sp. 1_MG-2023 | reverse complement strand
GGTTAAGACGCCGTTTCAATTCCTCCAGTCCATCGCCATTCAGCGATGAAAACATCTGCACGGATACATCTGTTGAGCTGTCACGTACCGCTTGCTGGACCTTTAGCAACGTGCTTTTGGCAGCCCCTCGTTTGAGTTTGTCGGATTTTGTCAGTACCAGATGGAGAGGCATACCGTTATCATTGGCCCATTCCAGCATGCGCTGGTCGTAATCGGTCAGTGGATGACGTATATCCATTAGTAGTACCAGGCCGACCAGCGCTTCGCGTTTTTGCAAATAGTTGCCG
>NZ_JAUOSC010000817.1:0-287 GCF_030548285.1 Gilvimarinus sp. 1_MG-2023 | reverse complement strand
AAGATGCTGCGTTCCCGCGGCTAGACGGAAAGACCCCGTGAACCTTTACTACAGCTTCACAGTGAACTTTGAATTGGCTTGTGTAGGATAGCTGGGAGGCTTTGAAGCGATGACGCCAGTTGTCGTGGAGCCAACCTTGAAATACCAGCCTGGTCAATTTGGGGTTCTAACTCAGGTCCATTATCTGGATCGAGGACACTGTGTGGTGGGTAGTTTGACTGGGGCGGTCTCCTCCCAAAGAGTAACGGAGGAGCACGAAGGTCGGCTAATCCTGGTCGGACATCAGG
>NZ_JAUOSC010000816.1:0-287 GCF_030548285.1 Gilvimarinus sp. 1_MG-2023 | reverse complement strand
AGGTTATTGAATACCTGAACCAGGTGTTAACCATTGAGCTGACTTCGATCAACCAGTATTTCCTGCATGCCCGCATGTATAAGAACTGGGGTTTCGAAGCACTCGACAAAAAATGCTTCAAAAAATCCATCAAGGATATGAAACAGGCTGATGAACTGATTGAACGCGTACTGTTTCTGGAAGGCCTGCCTAATCTGCAGAAACTGAATCGTCTGCGCATCGGTGAAAGCCCGGCCGAGATGTTGCAGTGCGACATGGACCAGATCGTCGAACAGCTGGCGCTGCTG
>NZ_JAUOSC010000815.1:0-287 GCF_030548285.1 Gilvimarinus sp. 1_MG-2023 | reverse complement strand
CTACTACCGTTGCTCCCTTCCGGGCCTGGCGGGGTTCGTAGCTTATCGTTGCGAGGGGACCAACAGGAGCCACCATAACGACCTGACTTTCGACAGGAGGACAAATCGTACAGATAACTTTTCGATATTTCAAGGAGTTAAAGCAAATTCATGCTAACCCGGATAACAGCCGGCTGTGTTCGAACATCCGACACACTCTGTTATTCAGAGATGCAACCACTGTTTTAATGCCAGATTGATAATATCCGCCCGGCTTAGGCCCAAATCATCGCAGGCCAAATCCAGAC
>NZ_JAUOSC010000814.1:0-287 GCF_030548285.1 Gilvimarinus sp. 1_MG-2023 | reverse complement strand
GATGTGATCTACGATAAAGAAGCAGATTTGGGCTACGAGTCCCTGAGTGATGCAGAAAAAACCGTTTTTTGTATCGACAGTCTGCTCAGAGAAATGGAAAACGGCGGTTTTGTGCAGTTTTTTCACCATGAGGTTGGCGCTCAGGCGGAAGACACTTTAGCTGCATTGGAGCGGGTCAAATCCCGCGACATCCACGCGATATTCGACGAGTTGCTGGATCTTTTCCCCGATCGGGCGGTGCCTGCAGATGAAGACGCTCGCAGTGCTCTGGTCAGTCAGCTGGAAGA
>NZ_JAUOSC010000813.1:0-287 GCF_030548285.1 Gilvimarinus sp. 1_MG-2023 | reverse complement strand
ACCCCAACGTACGCCCCATCATGCGGGGTTCCAGCACATTACCAAACGTCATATTGGCAACCACATAGGTGATAGCCGTTGCCAGTGCCGAACCTGGGCCTAACTGGATCAAAGCAATCAGCACAGCCGGAACAGCCGCAATAATAGAGCCGATATTGGGAATATAATTCAGCAGAAAAGCAATCACCGCCCACACCGGCGCATAATCCACCCCAATTATCCACAATACCACTCCGATACAGACCCCGGTGCCAAGGCTCATCAAGGTCTTGATGGCCAGATAACGC
>NZ_JAUOSC010000812.1:0-288 GCF_030548285.1 Gilvimarinus sp. 1_MG-2023 | reverse complement strand
CAGGAAAGCTGGCTGCGTCGCCTTTACAGCCACCTGCGTAACACAGCTTTTGCCGATGACTGCAGCCCTCAATGTCGGCAACTGTGCCTCGAAAGCCTGTATCAGCCCTTTTTTGCCCTGCGCTATTTATATCGGCAGCAGCCACAAGGGCGTCTCTGTATCCGCCGCCTGAGTCAGGATTTATCAGCCTCTACCCGCTACCTGATTTAACTGGAGCCACATCAATGACAGATATCGCTATTCTGTACGACAGCAGCTGTCGTTGTTCGACGGCGACCGCCTGCGCAC
>NZ_JAUOSC010000811.1:0-288 GCF_030548285.1 Gilvimarinus sp. 1_MG-2023 | reverse complement strand
ATCCGTAATCTGGTGTTTACCGGGATCGCCACCAATGTCTGCGTGGAATCAACCCTGCGCGACGGCTTTTTCCTCGAATACTTTGGCGTTGTACTGGCCGATGCCACCCATCAGGCCGGGCCGGACTACGTCCAGCAAGCCGCCCTGTACCACATTGAAACCTGTGTTGGCTGGGTCAGCACTGTCGATGACTTCTGCACCACCCTGGCCGCCTCTACCCCAACCCAAGGAGCAACCGCATGAGCAAGCAAACAGTCCGTCCTGCCGGTACCGGCAAACCGTTAGCAC
>NZ_JAUOSC010000810.1:0-288 GCF_030548285.1 Gilvimarinus sp. 1_MG-2023 | reverse complement strand
GAATACTGGTAACTCACACAAGGAACTGGTGCCGACATGCAGGCGAATCCGGAAACAAAGCAACGTTCGACAGACTATTTAGTCGGCAGACTGCTCACGCTGATCAAGGCTATGGCACTGAGTGTCGGTCTTGTTTCTGTTGCGACCGCAGCGCCCATTCAGCTGCGCATGGGGCCGGCCGATACTTATCCCGTGACGACGGATGTACCGTCGGATACCGCACTGATTCCCCTGAAGCGCCAGCTCAACTGGCTATACGTACAGGCAGGTGAATATCACGGTTGGATC
>NZ_JAUOSC010000081.1:0-519 GCF_030548285.1 Gilvimarinus sp. 1_MG-2023 | reverse complement strand
CCATAATACCGGTATGACCTACCATATCGCCATTGGCATAGTTACAGACGATCAGGTCGTAATCACCATGCTTAATGGCATCAACCAGTTTTTCGGTGACTTCCGGTGCGCTCATTTCAGGCTGCAAGTCATAGGTTGCCACGCTGGGAGAGTTCACCAGAATACGGGTTTCACCGTCGTATTCGGTTTCCTGCCCGCCGGAGAAGAAAAAGGTAACGTGGGCGTATTTTTCGGTTTCAGCAATCCGCAGTTGTTTCATGCCCTGGTTGGCTATGTATTCACCCAGGCCGTTGCTCAGGGGTTCGGGTGGGAAAGCACAGCTGGCATCGATACTGGCTGCGTATTCAGTCAACATGACAAAGTCACTCAGGGCTGGACGTAGCGCTCGGTCAAAGCCGTTGAATTCGTCACCTTCCACAAACGCCCGGGTCAGTTCGCGGGAGCGGTCAGGGCGGAAGTTGAAGCAGATAATGGCATCGCCATCCTGTACCGGGGCTGGCTCGCCGATCAGGGTAGCGG
>NZ_JAUOSC010000809.1:0-288 GCF_030548285.1 Gilvimarinus sp. 1_MG-2023 | reverse complement strand
TCCCGCTACTGCTATTCTGGATATCGATCGTCAGGTATCCGAATTTATCAATAGAGATGAATATCCCAAAAATCATTTTGGTGTACCGCTGGCTGGTAGTTTGATTCCTTATATCGATTCACAACTGGATTCCGGTCAGAGTCGTGAAGAATGGAAAGCCCAGGTAGAAGCCAACAAGATTATGGGGAGTGGGCATAATCCAGTGCCTATTGATGGCCTTTGTGTACGTGTTGGTGCCATGCGCTGCCACAGTCAGGCAATGACCATGAAGCTGACCCGTGATATTCC
>NZ_JAUOSC010000808.1:0-288 GCF_030548285.1 Gilvimarinus sp. 1_MG-2023 | reverse complement strand
GTTCGAGACCGGCCAGCTGCAAGCGATCATTCACCCCCTGCACCTCGTGCCCATACTGGGGATGAATCGCCCGTACCGCCGTACCTTCCGCCACCGCCAGCGCAACAATATCCTTTAGATAATACTCACCCTGCACATTGCTATCTGACAAGAGCGGCAACCAACGCTTCAGATGACTGGCTGCCACCGCCAGAATACCGGTATTCACTTCCCGGATAGTCCGTTGCTCTTGCGTCGCATCCTTGTGTTCGACAATCGCCTGAATATTGCCACTGTCATCCCGTACGA
>NZ_JAUOSC010000807.1:0-288 GCF_030548285.1 Gilvimarinus sp. 1_MG-2023 | reverse complement strand
GCAGAACATACCATCACACTGGACTACAACAATCTCGACAGCGTGCGTGAGTGCTTCTCCCGTATGGGTGATCAGATCGCTTGTGTCATTATCGAACCCGTCGCAGGCAACATGAACTGCATCCCACCGGCCAAATCCTTTTTGCAAGGGCTGCGAGAGCTGTGTGATGTGCACGGTATCGTGCTGATCTTTGACGAAGTCATGAGTGGTTTCCGGGTCGCCCTTGGCGGCGCACAAGCCTATTACGACATCGTTCCGGACATGACCTGCCTGGGTAAAGTGATCGGC
>NZ_JAUOSC010000806.1:0-288 GCF_030548285.1 Gilvimarinus sp. 1_MG-2023 | reverse complement strand
CCTGCAGCCTCCCCTGCATCGGGCGCTGGCCCTGGCATTACGCAAAAACCTGGGCGAAATGAACGAAACCAGTCTGTTTGTTACCCGCCTGATCGGCTATACCCTGGGTGAACGCTGTGATGAAGTACAGGCGTTGGTCAATGAATATTGTAAGCGTCACTGCTTGCTGGTAGTGCAAGCCATCGAAGCCAATGCACAGAAAGAGTCAATCTGACGCTGTAGAAGTGGCGTGATTAGCCACTTCCAATTAATATTGCGTATTATTCGGGCTGTTGCCCTGTACAGTCC
>NZ_JAUOSC010000805.1:0-288 GCF_030548285.1 Gilvimarinus sp. 1_MG-2023 | reverse complement strand
ACGATGCCTTGCTAAACCCGACGGACACATCGGAAGCGGCATTTATTGCTGCCACCTCACATGCCAACCGCGATCAGATAACACAAGCCGAACAAGCGTTTGATTTGATTGACGAGGAGAGTGAATGGTACCGGTTTGCGGGTTACAACCTGATGCTGGCAAAAATGCGACTGGGCATCTCTTCCAAAGACTTACAGCAATGGGTTGGCGAGTTTCTTGTTGATGAAGCAGAAGACCAGCAACAATCGGCACTGAATGACCGCTTTCGCCTGACAGCCGGCAAGTATG
>NZ_JAUOSC010000804.1:0-288 GCF_030548285.1 Gilvimarinus sp. 1_MG-2023 | reverse complement strand
GACAATGACCACACGGCCCGCCAAAGGCGCACCCACCAGATTACCGCCTTCGCCATGGGCCTTGGCTTCCTTGCGATTAAACACATAAGGCACGTCTTTCTGGTAGTCATTGGCCAGCGCCACGGTCATGGCTGCCGCCAGAGGAATACCTTTGTACGCCGGGCCAAACACCACATCGTACTGCAAACCAGCATCTTCCAGTGCGGCAGCGTAAAAACGCCCCAGGCGAGCAAGGGCCAAACCGCTGTTAAACAACCCGGCATTAAAGAAATAAGGGCTGATTCGACC
>NZ_JAUOSC010000803.1:0-288 GCF_030548285.1 Gilvimarinus sp. 1_MG-2023 | reverse complement strand
GATTTTTTCGTGCATCTTTGAGCCTTCCGGCTCCGCGGGCTGGTCAACACATTGACCCTGGGCATCGAATTTCCAACCATGGAAGGGGCAGCGGATACCGCCTTCTTCCTTGCGGCCGAAACACATATCGGCACCCCGGTGCGGACAATGACGATCCATCAGCACCAGTTTATCGTCTTCGTTACGGAAGAGGGCCAGTTCTTCACCCAGCAGGTTGACGGGTACGACCGGGCGGTCGCTGTCCAGCTCTTCGGACAGGGCGGCAGGCATCCAGTATTGGCGTAACAG
>NZ_JAUOSC010000802.1:0-288 GCF_030548285.1 Gilvimarinus sp. 1_MG-2023 | reverse complement strand
GTGGATGTCAGCCTGATGTTGGGGTTTGGGCCGCGGTTACCTGATGCTATCCAGCAGTTACAGACCATTCTGTACCCCCAGACCAATGAGCCGGTGAGTAAGTCGCGGGCGACGGGGATGTAACAATGATGCGTGCTCTGTTGTTCTCCCGGCGTCTGAGTGATGTTGTTTATGGTTGGCGTGAGTCGATTGTGGCGCAGGGCGCGACCGGTCAGCGATTGGTGTTATTGCTGATGGCTGTGGTGCTGGTACTGGTATTCCTTCTGGGATTGACGATTGGACCGGTGT
>NZ_JAUOSC010000801.1:0-288 GCF_030548285.1 Gilvimarinus sp. 1_MG-2023 | reverse complement strand
GGCTGACCCACGCCCTCGTCAAGGGCATCAATACCTATGTCGAGGAAGATACCGAAGCGGCCCGCCAGCAATTTGCCCGGCCGATTGAAGTGATCGAAGGGCCATTGATGGACGGCATGAACGTCGTCGGCGACCTGTTTGGTTCCGGTAAAATGTTCCTGCCCCAGGTGGTCAAAAGCGCCCGGGTGATGAAACAGGCCGTAGCTTATCTACTGCCTTATATCGAAGAAGAAAAAGACGGCAAGTCCGAAACCCAGGGAAAAATCCTGATGGCCACGGTCAAGGGGG
>NZ_JAUOSC010000800.1:0-289 GCF_030548285.1 Gilvimarinus sp. 1_MG-2023 | reverse complement strand
CCGTTGCCCCGGTGCCTACCGCCAAAAACAGCCGCTCGTTCAGCAACGGCCGGCTGATCATACCCATATGTGGCGAGGCATCGTCAGAGCTCACCAACAGGTCAACATCCCCCTGGCGCAACAACTGATAAAGGCTGCTCGACAAGCCGGTTTGCAAGTCCAGTTCGATACTTGGGTAACGGCGATTGACTTCGGCAAACAAGGGTACTGCCAGGGCGTTGCCTGTCGGTTGGCTCATCCCCAGTACCACCCGGCCACTGGGTTCACCACCGTCTTCCAGCAACTGCCG
>NZ_JAUOSC010000080.1:0-523 GCF_030548285.1 Gilvimarinus sp. 1_MG-2023 | reverse complement strand
CACCCGCACCGCCGGGCAAGCCACCTCGACCGCCGACACTGCCAATAGGGCTGATGCCATTGGGCATATTCACCACATAAACCGGTGTAACACCAACAGTGGCCTCCAGCGCTGCACCAACGGCCACGCCACCCGCCAGATTACCCGCATTGCCCAGTAAATTTTTCATCGCCGGGCCGCCGTATTTATAGGCCGCAACACCACCTGCTAATAATGCAACACCACCACCCAGAATATCATCACCATCCAGCGCCAAACCGCCGGCTTTTTTATCATCCAGCAGGAATTTGGTTATCTCCACAAATCCGGTATTAATCGCTGACATAAAACCGTCGACACTTTCGCGCAAAACCCCGCTCAGTCGCTGGCCCTGGATAACCGCATTATTCATTGCCCGATCCAGTTCGCGGGCAATCGTGCCGTTTGCCGCTAATATTCTGCTGGTTTTCTCTCTCGCCTCATCTATTTTTCCAGATTGCAATAACGCCTGAATACCGCGTTGGGTATCCAGATCGGCATAACC
>NZ_JAUOSC010000008.1:0-136243 GCF_030548285.1 Gilvimarinus sp. 1_MG-2023 | reverse complement strand
TGATAACAACGCGGTGCAGTTCCTGGATGATGGTGAGAGCATCACCGAGGTGTACACGGTTGAGTCGACCGACGGCGAGACGCACGACATCACGATCACGATCAACGGCGCGGAAGATCCGTCGGAGATCACCGTTAATGAAGGCAATGGCGACAGTGACGAAGGTTCGGTGACCGAAGATGTGGATACCGATCCGTCGACGGCGGGCATCCAGCTGGAGCAAAGTGGCAGCTTGACCGTGACCGATGCGGACACCAGTGACACCGCCGCGTTCGATCCCACGGCGACCGCGTTCAACGCGATTGCGTCGACGAATGCGGATGCGCTGGGCGCGCTGAGCATCAACGCGGACGGCGAGTGGAGTTACAGCGTTGATAACAACGCGGTGCAGTTCCTGGATGATGGTGAGAGCATCACCGAGGTGTACACGGTTGAGTCGACCGACGGCGAGACGCACGACATCACGATCACGATCAACGGCGCGGAAGATAACTCCGCACCCGCTAGTTCCGATTGGACGTTAGCTATTGATGAGGATGAAACTTATACCTTTACTGTGTCTGATTTTCCTTTCACCGATACTGATACGGGCGATGCGTTGGATCACGTTACGATTACCTCGCTGCCAAGCAATGGTGTTTTGACCTACAACGGTACGGCTATCACCGGACCTCTGCCAAGTGGAGGTTTAGTCGTTTCAGCGTCTGATATTACCTCTGGTTTATTGACGTATACACCTGATGAGCACGAGCCAACGGACGATACCGATCCAAGTACACCGATTAATGATGGTACCGGTTATGCGGACTTTACTTTCACGGTCAGCGATGGCGTTGAAGATAGTGGCTCACAAACTACGACAATTAACGTTACCCCTGTAGCTGATACGCCCATCTTAAATGCGAGCCTGGGCAACCCTACTGCTAATTATGAAGCCGCGGTGAGTGATGAATATTACTCTCCTGAAAATGTTACTCAAATTATGGAAGACATGGGGCTTACCAGTGAGATATACACACCGATAGGCACAAATGATGGAGAGGTGATTTGGGGAACCGATGGCGCCGATAACATTATTGGTAATGGCGGTGATGATCTTATTTTTGCCGACCCGGATGGTCAAGGCGCATTCGGTCCGCCAGATCAGGCACAGGGTGGTGAGGGTGATGATGTAATTGTAGGTTCCGATCAGGCTGATCATTTCTATGGAATGCAAGGCAGCGATATTATTGTCAGTTTGGATAGTAGCGCAATAGATTCGATCTACGGTGGTCACGATCCGTTTTATGACCCCTACAATACGGACCCGCAAGGAACCGAGGATACCTCCACCGATGTTGCAATCTTTTCACAGGCATCGTGGGATTATACGGTGTTTGAATCTAGTAACAGCCTCGAGCAAGGTGACAATGGTGATCGCGCTTTATATCTAAATGCCAATGACGGTAGTGATGATAACCTTGCTTACGATATTGAAGAGTATTGGTTTACCGATGGTCGCTATGAATGGGATGGTTCTCAACTTGTACGGATCGGTGATTTGCCAACGGTTGAATACGATCTGCCTCAGTCATTTACTTATTCCTTGAATATCGACGCGACTTTTGTTGACTTGGATAATAGTGAAATTCATTCTATTACCGTATCGGGCTTAGCAGATGGTGTGCTGTTGTCTGCTGGCAGTTACGACGCTGTATCGGGTACTTGGTTGCTGACTCCAAGCGAGTTGAGCGGTTTGGAAATAACAGTACCTGTTAACACGGAAGATTTTGATATTACCGTTACAGCTCGAGCTGAAGAGCAAGCCAATGGTGATTATCAGGAAGTGTCACAAGTGCTCAGCTTGTCAGTTCCTTCGTTGGCCCCTGTAGCGGGGGATAGTGTTGTTAACGGTGTCGAGGATGCTACGGTTGTATTTTCTTCCAGCGATTTCAATTTCGCTGATCCCGAAGGCGATGAAATGGCCTCGATCACGATTCACTCGTTGGAGAGCGAAGGTACATTGCGTTTGAATGGTGTGGATGTTGTTGTTGGCGACACGATTACACAAGCGCAGCTCGATGCGGGTGATTTAACTTTCGAACCATTGCCTAACGCCTTTGGCAATAATTACGATGCATTCGACTTTACCGTAAACGATGGATCTAGCTCCGGTACAGAAAGTGCCACTATGACCATTAATATTACGCCTGTTAATGACGCTCCAGAATTCCTGTCTGGTAGTGACACAGCCACAACGGCAGCTAATGCAGATGTCTATAACTTCTCTGTAGATGAGGGGTCAGCTGCCGATTCTACGATTGGTTCCGTGCTGGCTTTTGATGTCGATGGTGACGTTCTGGAGTACAGCATTACCGGAGGTACGGGTTCGGGATTATTTGAAATAGATTCAGCAACCGGTGAAATTACTGTGGTGCGGGATTTGTTGGATTCGGACGCAGGTAATTATCAGCTAACCGTGAATGTTTCCGACAATCAGGGTGGAACAGATACCGCTACTGTCAATATTGCGGTTACCGACATCAATAACGCGCCTGAGGCTAGTAATGATCAGGTTACCGTCGCGCAAGACTCTGGCCCAATCGCTATTGACGTACTGGCCAATGACACAGATCTTGATTCTGATACTTTGTCTATCAGCGGTGTGACTCAGCCTGATAATGGTGCGGTGACAATTTCCGGTGGTGTTGTCAATTACACGCCGGCGGCAGGTTTTACGGGTATCGAGACATTCACCTATACAGTTTCTGACGGCAATGGCGGAACTGATACCGCTACGGTCACTGTGAATGTGCCTGATCTTAATGATAACTATGGTGAAGTGTTTGAAGAGGCAATGCCGTTAGGCAGTAATCCATCAAGCCCGAATGAAGAAGTCAGCGGGAACTTACTAAGCGATGATGTCGGTCTTCCTACTGGCTTGACTTTGGATGTGAGTATCGCTGGTGGAACCGTTAATAATGATACGGCAGGCATAAGTGTTATTACCACTGCCGAGAACAATGTTCTAACGGTCAATACTGACAACAACTCGGCTAACTTCGGTGATTACACCTACACGTTGTTGCAGCCTCTCGATCATGTTTTGACCGAGCAGGATTTTACAAACGGTCCAGAAGGATGGAGCGGTTCTGGAGTCAGTGAGCAAGGCGACCGTCTACGACTCAATCAAGACGCCACCGCTACGCAAACTTTCACGTATGCCGACATGGCTGGTCAGGAAGTTGTTGTTGAGTTTGATTTGGAGGTCAGCAACGGCTGGGATACCTCAGGGAATTCACAGGATTACTTTAATATCACAGCGAACGGCACTACCGTGTACAGTATTTCACCGTCAGGGGGTAGTTCAGTTGCGGTTTCAGTTCCCGTGACCTTGGATGCCAATGGTCAGGTAACATTAGCGCTTAACGCCAACACCACGGCGAATAGTGAGCGGGCATTTGTGGACAACTTTAGTGTTCACGCAACCGAACTAACCGATACCTTCACGTACACCTTGAGTGACGGTGCAGGCTTTAGTGATAGTGCTAATCTGAATATTGTTATTCATGACGATCTGGCTGATACACCACGCGATTACAATGAGTCTCACAATATCAATGAAGACCAAGATGTAAGTGCTGGTGATTTTAATTTGTTAGATAATGCCACGCCACAGTCAGGTAGCACTGTTGAGTCGGTGTCGGATGTGTCAATCTTTATTAACGGTTCAGATGCCTCTTCAGACTTCACTGTCACCAGCGGCTCTACAGGCTCTGGAGAGGTGGCACGCTATACCTTTGTGAATAATGCAACGTTTGCCAGTGCCGAGCTTGTTGTTTATGAAAATGGCGAAGTTACCTGGGAAAATGGCTATACAAATCTATTAGACTTTATGTCGCCAGGTGATATGGCACAGTTGCAGATTGGTTATACGTCTTCCGTAGGGGGCGTAACGGATACCTCGACGGCCACTGTCAATATTTCGGGTGTGAATGATGGCCCCGTCGCCGTGGTGGATTCGGGTCTAACCTCAGGTGGGTTTGCATCGGAATTCTGGGTTTACAATCAGGGGGTTGATGGTCCGAATTTGGCTTCGATTGCTCAAGTTATTGGTTTTTCTGGCAGCACCGACCCGGATGCGACATTTATTTCAACAGGGTTCAATTATAGTGTGGTCAGAGGCGATTCTAACTACAGCCAGAATCAAAACTTAGGTACTGATGATCATCTAGAGAACTGGTTGGCAGATGGTGGGGATGACGGTTCTGTTATTAGGAATACCAGCGAAAGCTCAGGCGATGCCATTGTTCGATTTGCCGGTGCATTTGAAGTTGAGTCTGATGGTACTTACACGCTAGATATTCGACACGACGACGGATTTATTGTCTTTATTGATGGAGTGGAAACCTTTACCGCTGATTTTATTACCGCACCTAGTCAATTTGAAGAAACGACCTTCTTGACGGCGGGTACTCATGATGTAGAGATTTATTATTGGGACCAAGGTGGTGAGTATGTTTTTGACGGCAGTCTATACGATAGCTCAGGCAGTGATTTATGGACGCCAGCTAATGTCTCTTATCGCGGGGTTCCAATCTCAACAGATGAAGATGAGTCGGTTAATATTGATGTCTTGGCAAACGATTGGGATCCGGAAGGTGACAGCTTAACCGTCATTGGTGTAACCGATGGCTCGTTTGGAACAGTGACCACTAATGGGAATTCTGTGACCTACAGTCCAAATGCTGGATTTTTTGGGCTGGACTCATTTACCTATACCATCAGTGATGGTAATGGTGGTACTGATACAGTAACGGTGCCAGTTGAAGTGCGTCCGGAAAATAATCCTGCAGATATTGATTTAGATGGTGACGACAGTTCTGGTAAAGATGGGTCGGATTATTACACTGCCTATCCGCTTTGGGATCCTATCAATGTTGTCGACTCGGATGTATCGATTACCGATATTGACGGATCTAATTTGTTCTCTGCTCAAATACAAATCACCAATCCTCTTGCCGGTGATGTATTAATTGTTGATGAAAGCTCATTGCCCAGTTCTATAGGCTTTAGTTATAACGCTGGTAGTGGTATCGGATTGTTGTCCGGTTTTGCAACGATTGCCGAATATGAGGCGGCATTAGAGCTCGTGCAGTTGGATAATGATAATAGTAATTTGGTGGGAGATCGTGTTGTTGAAATAAGTGTCAATGACGGCAACGATCAGAGTGCAGTAGCGACATCGACTATTCGAGTAACGAATAATCGGAGTGAGGGTAACTCCGATGACAATACGATTGATAATAGCTGGGCTACGACTCGAACGGTGGCAATTAGTGGCAAAGGTGGTGACGATACTCTAACCGCAGGTTCTTTGAATGACTCAGTGATGGGCGGTGCGGGTGACGATACCCTCATAGGGGGTAGTGGTGATGATGTATTGGTTGGTGGTATTGGTGCCGATACTTTCGCTTGGCAGCTAACAGATCAAGGTACTGTTGGAGCGCCAGCCCAAGATGTTGTACTTGATTTTAATGGCTCTCAAAATGATGTGTTGGACTTGTCAGACTTGCTGCAAGGCGAAGAGGCAAGTACTGATTTATCCGAGTACTTGCATTTTGAGACATCCGGTGGTGACACTGTGGTTCATGTGAGTAGTAATGGCGGTTATTCAAGTGGTTACGATGCTGCTCAAACGGATCAAACGATAACCCTTGAGGGGGTCAGCTTGACCGGCAGTGATGATAACGACATTATTAACCAGCTGATTACTAATGGGCAGTTACATATTGATTAATGTATAAGGATATTATGTTTGTAAAACGTGATGACAGCGGCGCTATATGCGCCGTAAGCAAAGTTGAGTCGGGGGGGTTTGCAGCTATAGCGTCAGATTCGCCCGAGCTTGCGGCTTTTTTGCGCCAAATTCAGCCTGATGTAGGGCAGTCTTTAGTCGCTTCCGATCAACAAATGGCACGTGTGTTGGAAGATGTCGTCAATGTGTTGATCGACAAGTCCATAATCCGTTTTACCGACCTACCTGAAGCGGCTCAGAAAAAACTGATGCATCGCAAAGAAATGCGTGGTCAGCATCAGGCGGTTTCTGTGTTGGGTAGCGATGATGATGACATTACCTTGTAAGTAGATGTTTTAAAGGTCTCTAAAGACTAAAAAGCCGCACCCAGTTTGGGTGCGGCTTTTTTTATTGGTAAGAATAAAAAGATTTATTGCACGCCGGGCCCGGTCACACCGTCAATATCTAAAGCGGCTAATGCTTGAGTTTCACTATCGTTCATAACACCTTCGGCAATCATTACCATGCCCAGTGAATGACCAATATTGCAAAGACTTTTAATGAATGCATGGTTGGTGGTGTTGAGATCAACTTCGCGGATAATAGCGTTATCAATTTTCAGGTAATCAAGCCCAATACCTTCCAGCTCTTTAATGTGGGTGAACTCTAATCCCACGTGTTCCAGCCCAATTTTACAGCCGAATTCGCGCAAATCCCGGCTCAGCTCTTTTAATAGCGGCATTTGTCGAACGGCACAGCTTTCCGGAAACTCAATGTAAAGCATTGGGCTTGCCAGAGAGTTTTGTTTGGCCAGCTCAAACAAGTTGGCTCTGAATGTTGGGTCGAGCAGAGCGGTTTCTGAAACATTAATGGCTGTAGCTTCTTTATGGTCAGTAATTTCTTGTATCGCTTTGCGGGCAACCTGCCAGTCAATTTCTTTTAGTAGGTCAAGGCGCCTGGCCCAGGCGACAAAATAACCGGCGGTTTGCGATTGACCGTCTAAGGTTAAGCGCACTGGACGCTCCCAATGGATGATCGTGCCACTGACAGAACGCACTGCAAAGCGCCCCAGTTCGACGCCTGGGGTGGCCAGCGCCTGAGTTAAACTCAAGCGCCAATCATTGAGGTTGCGCTGCGGGCCAGCAGGGCGATTAACATTGTGTAGAACCACCGCGCGGTTGCCTTTTTGCTCGGCACCGGCCAGTAGGCCATCGAGTCTAGAAAGTAGCTGCCCTCGGCTTTCTTGGTGGATATCTGTTGCGCCTATGGCCAAGCCGATAGGCATTTCTTGTGTTTCAAAAGGGGTTACGCAGGCATATAACTCTTGTGCAAAGACACGGCTGGCGTTGGCAAGTGCCCCTTGCTGGAAGCTAACAAAAGCAAAGTCGGTGCCATTCAAACGCCCCGCATACTGAGAAGACTCTTGTGTTTTTTGTTGTAAAGTTTGCGCAATGTTGACGATTAATGCATCAACTCTTTCTCGGCCCAGTTGCTGGTTTAAGCTGATAAGATCCATTATTCGAAACAGGTAGATGGCCGCATTTTGCTCGCTGTCTTCACGGGTCAGCGTGCTGTCGAGTAGATTGAGAAAATGTTCGCGATTGGGTAACTTGGTTAACTCATCTTGCTGTGATTCCTGGCGCAGCTTCTCCAACTTTTCGGTTTCTTTATCCAGCATGTTTTTGACACTGGAGGAGAGTTTGTTCATTGCCCGCACTAACCGGCGGAATTCTCGGGTGCGCGGTTCCTGCGACATGACAAAGCGCCGCTGGCCGATCGATTCGGCTTGGTTAACCACGTGCCCCAAGGGGCGAGTGATCATTTTTAAAATTAAGGTGCCAATACCACCAAATACGATGGCCGCTAGGAGTAACCACTGCAGCAGCTGTTTGCTTGAATTCCACAGTTCTTCTTTGGCGTAGCGCGAATGGCTTTGTACTTCGATAGTGGCGAATTGTTGCCAGCCATCCTGAATCTGAGCGGTACCGGGGGTCACCTCAATGGCCAGTAATTGGTCAAACCACTGTGGAATGCTCTGAACGGTATTGCCTTGAAAGTTTCGTTCCACCATGGGCTCACCTTTAGGGTCAAGTAAGCGAATGCTCTGGTAGTGACCCGAGTCAAACTGGGCCGCTACTAATAACTCCAGTGACACCGGGTCTTTATCCATTTGGGTGATGGACAGAGCTAGAGAGGTGGCGTTATCAATGTTTTTTAATTGCAGCTGCTGCTCTAAATAGTGACGTGCGGCGAAGGTGGAAATAAAAAAACTGCCGCCCAGAGCCAATATAAGAATCAGACAAATACCAATCCAAAGCTGTTTTATCAGTGACATCTTGGGTTAACTCCCGCAATTGCTTGGGCTGAGTGTAAGCTCATTGGGTAAAACCTTCTTCTTGCATACGTTGTAATAGATCGCGCCAACGTGACAGGCGCGCGGTTGGGTCTGTATCGGACTTTTTCCCCCCTAACCACAAACCTTCACTGTTAAAGCTGAAAATCGGGGTTAGATCAGGTCGTTGCGTGGCCGAAACGATACTGGGGTTTAAATTATCCAGAATTAATGGGATAGCATTGGAGTCGGAAAAATAACCGAGTACCATGTGCGCTTGCACCACACCACCGGTGGTGGCACGTACATAGATTAGGCGCAGATCTTTGGCGGGAATGCCCATTTCTAATAGGGTGAAATACTTGGCGATGGTGTAGTCTTCGCAGTCGCCGCCACGCATCCCCATGGTTTGGAGGGGCGTTGCCCAGTAATCTTTACTTTTCCACAGCAGTGAGTCGAGGGTGTAAGTGAGCCCTCGATTGAAAAAATTGTTAACGCTTACCAATTTTTGTTGGGTGTCGAGGTCGGTTTGCAGGAGTAGATCGGTCCATGCGTTGAGGTAGCGTGCCCCGTCGTCACCGTATCGTTCAAGCATCACCTGTTCCAAACGCTCTTTTTGTAAAGCCAGTACGCCACCGGCAAAAAGCAGGAATAACAACACAAGAAGTCGAGAGACCGGATAGCCAGATACACGCTGCCACACTCGATCGCAGAGCCGAGGCCAATTGTAGCGATGTTGACAGAGACTCAACTTGAGCAAACGCGACTTCCATTTTCCAAATGACTTTTGCGAGTATAGCAGGCTCACCCAGCCGATAAAGGTTGGTCATAATCAATAAGTTAAATGGATTGCAGTCGGGGCTTCTTATCCAGTGCTAAGAGGCCTCTTACACTGAGAGTTAGTGCAGGATACGACGTGGTTTGGTGCGGGGAGGCTTGGGTTCGGCAGCTGGCGTTGCAGCGGTTTGCCTTGCCTCCTGTACGAGTGTTAGCTGTCTTTTAAGGCGCGAGACAACACGACCCATAATTTCTGTGGTTTGCTCGAGTTGATCGAGAGTAAATAAAAGCTCTTGTGGGTCGATTTTATTGGTATTGCTACTCATCTGCCATCACCCTTTGTGATTCGACAGAGCCCGCCGGACGGCGGGCACCTGTAAGTTGCAGTTTAATCCCAGTTCAGCGCACCGCCAGTCTGGTATTCAATGACGCGGGTTTCAAAGAAGTTTTTCTCTTTGCGCAAATCCATGATTTCGCTCATCCATGGGTAAGGGTTTTGCGCTCCAGGGTACTGCTCTTTCAGGCCAAGCTGCGCTAAGCGGCGGTTGGCAATGAATTGCAGGTACTCTTCCATACTGGCGGCGTTCATACCCAGTACACCGCGGGGCATAGAGTCGCGCGCGTATTGAATTTCCAGCTCGGCGCCCTCGAGAATCATCTGGGTCACTTCCTGTTGGAATTCATCGGTCCACAGGTGTGGGTTTTCCAGTTTGATCTGGTTGATAACATCAATACCGAAGTTCAAATGCATGGATTCATCGCGCAGAATATATTGAAACTGCTCGGCCACACCGGTCATTTTATTGCGTCGACCCATGGACAAAATCTGGCTGAAGCCGCAGTAGAAGAAAATACCTTCGGTGACGGCATAAAATGCCACCAAGTTACGCAGTAACTCTTGATCGGTTTCGGTGGTGCCGGTAGTAAAGGTTGGATCACCCAGTGTTTGCGTGTGTTTGAGGCTCCAGGCCGCTTTGGCAGCGACCGAGGGCAGCTCGCGGTACATGTTAAAGATTTCCGCCTCGTCCATGCCCAGCGACTCAATGCAGTATTGGTAGGCGTGGGTGTGGATGGCCTCCTCGAACGCTTGACGTAAAATGTACTGGCGACACTCGGGGTTGGTGATCAGGCGATAGATGGCCAGTACCAGGTTATTGGCAACCAGTGAGTCGGCAGTAGAAAAATAACCCAGCGAGCGCTTCACAATACGGCGTTCGTCGTCGGTCAGACCTTCTGGGTTTTTCCACAGCGCGATATCGGCAGTCATGTTCACTTCTTGTGGCATCCAGTGGTTGGCGCAACCGTCCAAATACTTTTGCCAGGCCCAGTCGTACTTAAAAGGCACTAACTGGTTGAGGTCGGCGCGGCAATTAATCATGCGCTTGTCGTCTACCTCAATGCGCTGAGCGCCCATTTCGAGTTCTTCCAGCCCTGGCGCTACGTCTAGTTCCTCCAGCGATTCGCGTGCAGCTTCAATGGCCTCCGATGCTGTCGGGGCACTGCTTGTTTGCTGGGCCGCTGGCGCAGGTTCTGCCACCTTGGGTGGGGCGGCGGGGGCAGGCTGGCTTGGCTGAATATTGTCTTCGGTATTAAAATCGTCCCAACTCAACATGGTGATACGGTCCTTTCGGTGAGTGGCTTGGTAATGGGTTTACTAGGCCCGGTGCGTGCACCGGGCCGTTGTACAGTTAACGTTTACTGGCAGGCTTCGCAGTCTGGGTCGTCCAGCGAGCAGGCCGCTGGAACCGGTGCAGCACTGGCGCCGGCAGCGGGCTCAGGGGCACTGGCCGCTGCTGGGTTGGCACCACTATCACCGGCAGAAACCGCATTGAGAGACCCAGTGTTAATGGTAGATTTCTCGGTGGTGGTGGCCGCTAAGGCGCGCAGATAATAGGTGGTTTTCAAACCCTGGTACCACGCCATGCGGTAGGTCACGTCCAGCTTTTTGCCATTGGCGCCTGAAATATACAGGTTGAGGCTCTGAGCCTGATCAATCCACTTCTGGCGACGGCTGGCCGCTTCCACAATCCAGCGTGGCTCTACTTCAAAGGCGGTGGCGTACAGTTGCTTAATATCGGCTGGAATACGGTCAATTTTCTGCAGTGAGCCCTCGTAGTATTTGAGGTCATTGACCATCACACTGTCCCACAGGCCCTGCGCTTTTAGGTCGCGTACCAGTGATGGGTTGACCACGGTAAACTCGCCAGACAGGTTAGATTTTACGTACAGGTTTTGGTAAGTCGGTTCAATGGATTGGCTCACCCCGGTAATGTTGGCGATGGTTGCGGTAGGAGCTATGGCCATCACATTGGAGTTGCGCATACCTTGTGATTTCACTTTCTCGCGCAGAGTGCCCCAATCTAAACGCTGGGTGCGATCTTGCTGAATGTAATCGGCGCCGCGTTCGCGAGCGAGAATATCAACTGAGTCGATGGGCAGCTGGCCTTTGCTCCACAGTGAGCCTTCAAAGGTCGCGTAGCGACCGCGCTCGGCTGCCAAGTTAGATGACTCTTCGATGGCGTGGTAGCTGATCGCTTCCATGGACACATCGGCAAACTCCACCGCTTGCGCTGATCCGTAGGCGATGTGTTGCGCGTAAAGAGCGTCCTGGAAACCCATAATGCCGAGACCGATAGGGCGGTGGCGCAGGTTGGAGGTGCGGGCGCTCTCCACTGAATAGTAGTTAATGTCGATGACGTTATCGAGCATACGAATGGCGGTTTTAACGGTGGCTGCCAGTTTTTCCCGGTCCAGTGCACCGTCGACAACATGTTGCACCAGGTTGATTGAACCTAGGTTACACACGGCGATTTCTTCATCGGCTTTTGTGTTGAGAGTGATCTCGGTACACAGGTTAGACGAGTGGACGACACCAACGTGTTGCTGAGGACTTCTCAGGTTACAGGCGTCTTTAAAGGTGATCCACGGGTGGCCGGTTTCAAACAGCATGCCCAGCATTTTGCGCCACAGGTCTAGTGCGCGTAGCTTTTTGTGCAGTTTGATTTTGCCTTCGGCCGCTTGTTGCTCGTAGTAGGCGTAGCGCTCTTCGAAAGCTTGGCCGTACAAATCGTGCAAATCGGGTACATCGCAAGGAGAAAAGAGCGTCCACTCTTTATCTTCGAATACACGCTTCATAAATAAATCGGGTACCCAGTTCGCGGTGTTCATATCGTGGGTACGGCGGCGATCATCACCGGTGTTTTTACGCAGCTCTAAGAATTCTTCGATATCCAAGTGCCAAGTTTCCAGATAGGCACAGACCGCGCCTTTGCGCTTGCCACCCTGATTTACGGCAACGGCCGTATCGTTGGCTACTTTTAGGAAAGGCACAACACCCTGTGAACGACCATTGGTGCCCTTAATGTAAGAGCCCAGTGAGCGCACAGGTGTCCAGTCGTTGCCTAAACCGCCGGCAAACTTAGACAGCATGGCGTTGTCTTGCATGGCGCCGTAAATACCGTGCAGATTGTCCGGAATATTGGTCAGATAGCAAGATGATAGTTGCGGGCGCAGTGTACCGGCGTTAAACAGAGTTGGGGTTGAGCTCATATAGTCGAAAGAGCTGAGCAGGCGATAAAACTCAATGGCGCGCGCTTCGCGGTTGTCTTCTTCCACCGCGAGCCCCATGGCTACCCGCATAAAAAATACCTGGGGTAATTCGATGCGCACATCGTCGCTGTGAATAAAGTAGCGATCGTACAGGGTTTGCAGGCCCAGGTAAGTAAATTGTAAATCGCGCTCGGCTAACAGCGCTTTGCCCAGCTGATCCAGATCAAAATTCAACAGTTCAGGGTCCAGCAGCTCCAGCTCTACCCCTTTGTGAATATAAGCGGGTAGGGCGCGGGCGTACAGAGTTTCCATATCCGTTTGGGTGGCTGCATTGGCGATGCCTAGAAAACCTAAGGCTTCGGCGCGTAGTTTGTCGAGCAGCAGCCGAGCAGTGGCATAGCTGTAGTTGGGCTCCTTTTCCACCAGAGTGCGGGCTGTAATCACCAGTGATGTGTTGACATCTTCCAGCGACACACCGTTGTACAAGTTGCGCATGGCTTCATCGAGGATGGCTTTTTCGTCCACATCGTCAAGGCCCATACAGGCTTCGCGCACGATGGTGCGAATTCGCATCATATCCAGTGGCGCGGCGGTGCCATCGTCCAGAGTAATTTGCAGAGTAGGGTAGTCAGGGTCTTCCTGTATCGAAGTGCTCTCCGGCGTTTTCTCGGCGCGGATGCGGGCGTGCTCTTCGCGGTAGAGCACGTAGTCGCGGGCAATTTTTTGCTCGCCTGAGCGCATCAAAACCAGTTCGACTTGATCTTGGATGTCTTCAATATGCACGGTGCCGCCGGAGGGCATGCGGCGCTTGAAAGTTGCGGTAATTTGTTTAGTCAGGTTATCTACCGTTTCGTGCACGCGGCTAGAGGCCGCTGCCGTGCCGCCTTCAACAGCGAGAAACGCTTTGGTCATAGCCACGGCGATTTTACCCGCATCAAAAGGTACAACGGTACCGTTGCGCTTGATAACTCGCAATTGTCCTGGTGCTGTTGCCTCTAGGTCATTATTGGCCTCGGGGGTTGTGCTGGGTTGGGCCTTAGTTGACTGTGGCTGATCGGTTTCTGTGTACATTAATGTCTCCGCGAATGTTTCCCCGATGGTGTGTAAGCGAACCTGCGGTTCGATGCCCTTCGGAAATATTGTGTCTTTCTAGCGTTGGTGTTGGATTCTCTGGTCTTACGTTAACTGTTTCTGGGTTTTTACATGAGCGCTGCGTTTACATTAGAATCGCTCTTCGTATAGCGCTGTTACGGTTTATCAATCAATCGCCAAATGGGGCGGTCCCGCCCAAGAGCAGGGTGACTCGTAGTGCCTAATTGCACTTGTGTCATACACCAGCTTGTAGCGCTATATGTTGTGTTTTGTTTGAGGGTGAAAAACCAATCCCTGTTTATAAATATGCGCCCCACATTGTTAAATCCGCAGCCCATACTTTTGGGGGGGACATCATGCACAGAGCGTAATAGCGCGCTTTGCATGTTAGTAAGTACTAACAAATGGAGCTATTTAAGGCCGTTGGGTGGCTGAGTCGGGATGATTATTGCTCAGCAGAGCCTATTAGAAAACTTGCCCCAAACCCTATATATGGGTGTTTTCAAATTTCGGGATACAAGATAATGCGGTTTGCCGATGAATGCAAGTGAAGAAGTTCACGCTAAAGCTGTGGATAAATTGTGGGTATAGTAGGAAGTTGGTATGCACTAACTTCTCGGCCCTTTGACTGGCGGGTGAGGGGGATTTTTTTCCACTCAAAGTTGGTTTTAGAATAAATTTTTATGACAAGGTAGCTGCTTATTAAGCCGGCGATAATTCGCTGGCATGAGTGCCGCATTAGGTGGGTATAAACACCATTGAAGAAGCGCTGACATGGTACAATATTGGCTTATGTAGCGAGCTAAAGTTCGCCTCTATCGCGGTAATCGGTCTACTCCCCCATGATTGTTCTCAGCTTATTGCCTATATTGGCGCCGGTGTTTATTGCCACGGGTATTGGTTTTATTTGGGCCCGAATGGGCAAAGACTTCCCCTCTGACTTTATTGGTCGGCTGGTGATTAACATTGGCACTCCCTGCCTGATAATAGCTTCTATGGCACAAACCGATGTGCAGTTAGCCAGTATTTATCGCGTGGCTCTGGCGGCAATCGGTGTGTTTTTAATAACAGGTATCGGATTTGCGTCACTGCTAAAGCTCAGCGGTCAGTCGATTCGCACCTATCTGCCCCCGACGGTGCTGCCTAATAACGGCAATATGGGCCTGCCGGTCTGCTTGTTTGCCTTTGGTGAACAGGGGTTGGCGCTGGCATTGGGTTATTTTTTAGTCATGATGATGTTTACCTTTACTGCGGGGATTGCCATGGTAGCCGGTGGCGGTCGATGGCAAGAGCTCGCCATCTCGGTGGCCCGCCAGCCCGTCTTGTGGGCGATGGTGATCGCGGTGGGGGTATTGTTGTCCGATTGGACGTTACCGCTGTGGTTGGCTAATACCCTCGATTTGTTAGGTGGCTTTACCATCCCATTAATGATGATAACTCTCGGAGTGTCTTTGGCGCGATTAAAAGTCACTCGCTGGTATCGCAGCGTGCTATTTAGTGTGATGCGCTTAGCCGGTGGTTTATTAGCCGGTTGGTTGATGTGTTTGGCTCTGGGGTTAACCGGGGTTGAGCGCGGCGTGGTGTTGCTGCAATCGGCCATGCCAGTGGCTGTGTTTAGCTACTTATTGACGCTGCGTTACAATCGTGATCACCAAGAGGTGGCCGCAATTGTTGTCACCTCTACAATTTTGGCTTTTATTGGGATGCCGGTACTGCTGTGGGCCGTGCTCTAAACACCAGTTCAAGGCTTTAGGCTCTTGCCCAAGACTTGCGCTTACTATACGCTTGGCGCGGCATTAAATAGACGGAGATAAGCATGGCCGGTGTGCGTGAAATCATATTAACTTTTAGTTGTCAGGACAGCTTAGGCTTAGTGGCCCGAGTGGCCGGTGTATTCGCTGAACGCGGTTTTAATATTACCGAGTCGTCCCAGTTTGAGGATACCTCAGCCAAACGATTTTTTATGCGCACCGTTTTTGATTGCCCGCCTGAAATTACCATGGCCGATGTGGAAGCGCTGTTTCAGCCAGTGGCGGATGACTACCAAATGGATTGGCAGATCAGCGATACTGCATGCAAGCCTAAGGTGCTGATTGCCGTATCCCAGTGGGGCCACTGTTTAAGTAATCTATTGAATAGTTGGAAGGTGGGTTCGCTGCCCATTGATATTGTCGGCGTTGTGTCGAATCACGAAGTGATGCGACCATTGACCGAGTGGTACGAGTTGCCGTTTCATTACCTGCCGGTTAACGCCGAGACTAAACCTGAACAAGAGGCTGCGATTTGGTCATTGATGCAATCAACAGAAGCCGACTGTTTAGTGTTAGCGCGCTATATGCAAATTCTCTCCGACGATCTTTGTCAAAAGCTTTCCGGGCGTGCTATTAATATTCACCACTCCTTCCTGCCTGGTTTTAAAGGTGCCAAGCCCTACCATCAAGCGTATGAGCGCGGTGTTAAATTGATTGGTGCCACGGCGCACTTTGTCACCGCAGATCTCGACGAGGGGCCAATTATCGAACAGGCCGTTGAGCGTGTCTCGCATGTTAATTCGCCCGAGCAAATGGCGGAGATAGGTCGCGATATCGAAGCGGTGGTCCTTAACCGAGCGCTGCGCTGGCATGCCGAGCACCGGGTATTGCTCAATGGCACTAAGACGGTGGTGTTTTCTCGCTAAACTCGTCAAAACGCTGGTAAAAAATTCGAAGGGCTTGCCTGATTATAGTGCAAGCCCTTTTTTTTGCCCCGATTTAAAGCGGTATATTTTGTAGGGTTTGAGTTAACCCCTTATTTTAATGTCGATTTTTCTGCCAGAGAGATTGGCTTAAATTCTGCTATGTGAAAGTTATGTCCAATATAAGCAAACCGCTATGACGGTTTGCACCGCAAAGAGAATCCATGATGTTACAAAGTGAACGTATGCAGCTGTCCAGCGCTGAGAGGCGATGGCTAGGTTGGTGGGGCGGTAACGGCAAATTGAGCTTAAGTTGGTCCTGTTGGGTTAACCGCAGTCGCTATGCTCTGATGGAGCAGGCGTTTGAAAGTATTGCCAATACACGTATTCGAATTATGCATCAGTGGGTAGAGTCCCAGTGGCGGCACATGCAAGGTGTAGCGGCCCGGTTTGAGCAGGCGGATACCGAGCTGGCGGTGCTCTTGCCACGCCAACGACAGCGCATGAAAGACTGCTCAGAGCTTTTTGTCGTTAGTGCCGAAGGTGAGGTATTGGCCTCGACCTTTGCCGAGCATGTTGGTCAGCGCGATGTCGATAAAAAAGCGTTAGGTCATGGTTTAACGGATATATTTTTGCACGGACCCTACGTCGACCGTCTAACCGAGCGTATTGGCCCATCCAGTTCGAAATTTCACGATGCAGTGACGTTAATGTTTTACTTGCCCATTACGCTGGACTCGGGTGAGACGGCTTGTCTTTGTGCCCGCTACCCTAATGACGTACTGAGCGATCTTATACAGCGTGAAGCTGGGCATATTTTTACCGAGTCGGGCGATAACTACCTATTTATGGTGGAGTCGAAGTTTGATAAACGCATCGCCTCAGGCACCGCCTTATCGCGCTCGCGTTTTGAAGATGACACCTTCTCTCATGGTGAAAACCTCAAATCGGGTATTCACACAGGCTTTGGTGTGGTTAAAGTTCGAGAGCACACTGAGTTTGAAATTCACTTTACCGATCCGGCCACCGGCCAACTCCATCCCGGTGTACGCGAAACCATTAAAAACGGCAATAATCTCTATGTGACCTACCCAGGTTACTCAGATTATCGTCATATACCGGTGATTGGTAAAGGAGTGACCTTTAGTTTAAAGGGGTCACCGGATACTTGGGGGATGATGTGTGAAGCGGATCTAGAAGAGGTGTACCGCTTTCGCTCGGTAACCTACACCATGATGCGGCTCTACATACTGGCGGTGGCACTCGCATTTACTGGCAACAGCTTACTGCATGCTTACACCAGCCTACCTTTGTGGCAGATTAATATCGCCACCGGCGCATTGCTGTTAATAACCGGCCAAATCTTTAAAGCGAGTGGACCGCGGCGCCTGGCAAGGCGAATCGGCAAGATGACCGAGATGATTCACACCATCGCCGAAGGTGGCGGCAACTTGCGCCAGCGCCTCGACACAAGACGTTTGGCGGCGGATGAGACCGGCGATCTGGGGCGCTGGACCAATAGCTTTATCGATAATTTAGATACGATAGTTGGAGAGGTCATTGGGGCTGCGCAAGATGTCAAAAGCAATAGCGATCAAATGCTCGATCGCAATGAAGAGGCGCACCACACAACACAAACCGTATCCGACTCTATTACTCAGATGCTGCAGTTGATTGAAAGTCAGGTCGGTGAAATCAGTAACGCCAGCACCACCGCTGACCAAATGAAACGTACAATGGACGATGTGGTAGCGGCTGCGCGAGGACAGCTGTCGGCCGTGCAAACCGGCACACAATCCATTCGTGACGTGGTCGATAATTCAGCCAAAACCATTCAAAGTCTCAGCGTGCAAACCACAGAAATTGCGAGCATGGTCAGTATGATAGGTGGGATTACAGAGCAGACCAACTTGTTGGCGCTCAACGCTGCGATTGAAGCTGCGCGCGCGGGCGAACACGGGCGGGGATTCTCAGTGGTGGCCGATGAGGTGCGTTCATTAGCGGCAAGAACCGCGAACGTGGCCGATGAAATCAGTCAGAAAATATTATCAATACAGACAGAATCGCAAACAGCGGCCAATTATATGGAGACCAGTGTCGAAGAGGTTGATCGCGGCTTGCGACTGGCCGAAGCGTCGTCATCAGATAATACCGAGCTGCATGAAATTGTTGCCAATATGTTTAATGCAATTCAGCACATTGAGCATACCAGTCGACAAAGTGGCGATAGAGTTCGGGAAGTGGCAAGTTCCAGTGATGCAATGTCACAAGTGTATCGGGTGCTTAGAGGTAGCTCTGATCGGTTACAAAATACGGCAGTCACACTGCATCAATTAGTGGATTCTTTTCAGGTGACCGCACGTTAGAGTACAGCCGGTCATAACGTTGATACACCGTTATGACCGGCTGAGTTTATTTAATGGGTAGCGGTCTGTGAGTTGCGAACCCAGTCGGCAATGGATTGGTCTTCCAGCATATCGGCGGTTGCCAACTCAATTTGGTTCATTAAGCGGTTAACCTCGGTATGTCTTTGCAGTGAAGATGGCAGGTCGGTCTCCTGAGTTCTAACGGCCAAAATCAGCTCTTGTAAAGTAATATGATCCAGTGAACGCGCCGGCACCAGCTGGTTGGCCGCGGGCCCAGCATGAATAACGATATTGTGTTTGAGTAATTTGGCAATAATGCGTTGGATAACGTCTGGCCCTACGGAAAGGCCGGATTCCATGGCGGTAATAGATACACCACCTCCGTCGCGATCAAACTGTTGGGCCACATCAAACATAATGGCCAAGCCTGTCATTTCATCAATTCGTGCGGCCGGAGGATTAACTCGCGAACGCGTAATTTGTTGGGCGTGCTGCGAGTAAAAGGCCACAGAGGCACCAATCAGCAATATCAGCCAAGCTAAATATAACCAAATCAACAACAAAATGCCCACCGCAAAACCGGAATAAATAGCGGTATAGTTGCCAGAATTAGAAACGAAAAGCGTAAAACCAAATATAGAGGTCTGCCAAATAAAACCTGCCACCAGGCCGCCTAAAAAGGCGTGGCGCAGTTTGACTTTGGTGTTAGGTATAAAAGTATAAAGAAAGGTGAATAAGCCAATAATAATAAGGTAGGGCGTAAGTTTGGTGGCTACGCTAAACAACCAGCCCAGCGGCGCAAAGCTAATTACCTGCTGCACGGCGGCACTGTTTACCAAAGCTGCGGTGGCCCCCATGGCGGAAAATACCAGCAGAGGGCCAATCATAATAACGCTCAAATAACTGGCAAAGCGTTGAGCCAGCGAGCGACTTTCGCTAACGCGCCAAATCTCATTGAACGAGCGCTCGATTTTCTGAATCAGAGACACCACGGTAAAGATTAATAAGCCGAGGCCTACCGAGCCTAGTACACCGACCTTGATGTTATCGACAAAGCCTAGAATATTGTCCACCACCTCTGGGCCGCGTTCACCTAGAGGTGTGGCCAGTACATTCTGCAAGACCGGTTCTAACTGATTGTGAACACCAAAGCCTTTTAACACCGAAAAACTCAACGCCAAAAAAGGCACTAATGACAGCAAAGTGGTGTACACCAGACTCATGGCGTGCAGAGTGATATAGCCACGAGCAAGATCGCGTATTACCGCCACCAGTACGCGTGATAAGTGCCAGAAGCGTTGATGAGGTTTAGAGCGGTGAGCGGTTTCGACTTGCCATAGCCACTTATCCAGCCTTTTAAAGGCTACCTCCAAGCGGCTGCCGACAGGTTCCGCGGGGTTCTGTTCGGTTTGATTGCTCATTGGTTGTATTCCATCATTTATAAAATTATAGGCAGCCGTTAGTAGGCAACGAGACTGTGAAACACCCGTTAAACAGGTTATCCAGCATTATCGTCGTCTGTAGTAGACTGCTTTTCTTTGGGCTCAGGGATGAGACTTAAAATGGTGCAGCTCGCGCTGTTTTTTAACGGCGTCTCATCGCTAAAAGGCTTTACTTTGCCTTTGTCGGTTATCGCGAATAAAAAGATTGCACTGGTATCTTGTTGGCGTAAATCATCGAGCCCAAAGGTCTCAGAGAGTTTGGTCGCTTTTATTTCGGCCCCAGTGTGCACCATGCTGGCCAATTTGGCGTAGGTCATATCATTGCGAAACAGTGCAGAGCCTTTAAGTTGAGCGGCTACCTGATGCTTTTCTGTTTTATCAGTATCACCGCTGGTACGAATGGTAAAAACATGCGAGTCACCAAACTCATTGCGAAAGTGCATGCTGGCAATAACGTTGAGTTCTTTCAGCGGTGACATGGCCATCAGATTGCCAATACCTGTTAAATCCAGTCGGTCGCCGGCAAATTCTGATACTGGGTTGCCGTAGAATGTTTTTAACCCAGCCATGCGCGCTGCGCGAATATTTTCCCAATTAGAGTCACTGACAATAACCGCTAACGACTGTTGTTTTAACGCGAGAGCAATCTTGCGAGCGACCGAGTTGGCCCCCAAAATAAGCACGCCACGGGGTTCGGGTTCGACAATGCCCAATATTCTCGCCAGGGGGCGGGCGGTAGCGCTTTGAAAAATCACCGTACCGAGAATTACCGCAAAGGTAAGAGGTACCAACACTTCAGCATCGGTAAAACCCTGGTCGGTTAAGCGCAGGGCAAACAGGGCGGATACCGCTGCGGCCACAATGCCACGTGGGGCAATCCAGCTGAGCAGTATGCGTTCGCGAAAGCCGATATTTGAGCCAAGGGTGGCCAAAAGCACCGAAATGGGCCGGGCCACAAATTGAATGACAACCAGCAGCAACAGGGGGCCTAGGGCAATAATACCGAGCAACTGTTGGGTGGGTAAGCGGGCGGCCAGAATAATAAACAGCCCAGAAATAAACAGAATCGTTAAGTTTTCTTTAAAATTTAATATATTGTGAATATGAACCCCGCGCATATTGCCCAGCCACATACCCATCACGGTAACCCCCAGCAGACCAGACTCATGGGCCAGGTGGTTACAAAAAGCAAAAACCATAAACAAGATGCTTAAGGTGGCCAGATTTTGCAGGTATTCGGGCAGTCGTCGCCCCGCCAGAATTTTGCCTAATGCGTAACCGGCAGCGGCGCCGATGGATAGACCCACGACAATAATTTCGGTAAAGAGCAGTAGGCTTTGGCTAAAAGCCGCGCCTTGGGTTTGCGAGACAATAAATTCATAGACCACAACCACCAGCAAAGCGCCGATTGGATCAATTATAATGCCTTCCCAACGCAGAATATTGGCTACTCTTTCCGAGGGGCGCACACTGCGAAGTAAGGGGGTAACAACCGTGGGACCAGTAACCACCATCAGTGCACCAAACAGAATAGATATTTCCCAGCTGAGATCGAATAGAAAATGAGTGGTAACGGCGACAATCAGCCAGGTGACCGGGGCCGCCACGGTGATCATTCGGCGTACGACGGCGGAGATATGCCCCAGTTCATTGAAATTTAATGTCAGACTGCCCTCAAACAGAATAACCGCCACCGCCAATGAGACCAATGGGAACAATAAATCACCAAATAACTCGTCGGGTGATAACAACCCGCTTATCGGGCCCAGAGCAAGGCCGGCCAGCAGTAAAAAGAGAATGGCAGGCAGACGGGCAAGCCAGGCACTCCACTGACAAAATAAGGCGGTGATACCAATGACGGCTATCGCCAGAGCAGTTTCGTGCATACATCATCCTTAGCAATTTATTCAGATTCGATCGCTACTCATCTTAGCCGATAGGGTCTAAAATGGCGAAAAGCAAAGTGCGAACACCCATAATAATTATAGGTGTTCTGGGTTGTGTTCAACGGCGCTAAGCGCTATGACTTCACTATCCACAGTAATTCCCCGTGAACTCTTAGGGTAAGAGGGCTTAAATTATGACTGACCGCGACAGCTTTTGTAATAACTTTCCGATCACGGCTGAAATAAACGTGCAGTGGGGCGAAATGGATGCCTTTGGCCATGTTAATAATGTGATTTATTTACGCTACTTTGAAACCGCGCGCATTGCTTACTTGCGCCATGTGGCCGCCACCGGTGTGCTGGATATGACTCGGGTGCTACCGGTTTTGTCTGAAACCCAGTGTCGCTACCTGCGGCCGGTGCGTTTTCCCGACACATTACTGGTGGGGTGCACCGTGACCGAGGTGCACGAGCATGGGATTACTCAAGATTACGAAATATTCAGTACCGAGCAAGGCAAGGTGGTGTCTACCGGTATCGCTAAAATTGTACTGCTCGATAAACAATCGCAACGCAAAGCGCTGGTAGCCCCTGAGTTGCACGAGCAGATTAAACTTATCGAGGCGATGGAGTAGATTTTGGCCCACCTTTTAATGAAAACCGCGGGTGCCACCCCGGAGGAAGTTGACGGCTTTGTGGAAGCACTGGAGCAAGCGGGTATCTCTTGCTATGTCACACAATCAGGTCGATGGAGAATTGGGGTAGATGCACTCTGGTTGAGCGATAAAGCCGATATCGAACGAGCCCATGCTGTGGGCGCTGAGTATCAGGCGCGTTTTGCCCAGCAGTCGCGAGCGCAGTATCGGGCGATGCGCGCTCGCGGTGAGCCGGTTAATTTTGCCGCGCATGCTGCGCAGCACCCCTTAAAGACAATGGCCGGTGTATTGGCCATTGTCTTTATTCTGGGAGTGTCCTTAGTGCCGTTTATCCGCGGCGTATAAGTTTACGGCCGAGACTGCCGAGTGCGAGTAGAGCCAGTAAACGTAAGCCAAAGCTGCCACCGCCACCGCTTGAGTCGCCATCGTTACCGCTGTCGGCAGTGGCTGTTGTAGGGGGTGGGTTTAGTCCGGCGGCCGTATCCGTTGCCGCGTCTAAGACCATAATGTTTTGAATGAGTACGATGTTTTCTTCGGTGGCGAGAATTCCATCGTTCATATCCTCTTGCGAATAATCACGAAGCGGGACATCTTCGAAGGCAATTGAATTCCAAAATATACTGGGGCTAAAGTCTGCAGTGGGCAGGTCGGCAATTGCCTCCACTATGGCCATCCCATTGCCCGTTACCTCGCCAAACACGGTAAAGCCACCGGTATTAGTATCCAAACTGGTATTGTCTGTTAAGTTGATGAACCACTGGTTGGTGGCACCATCAGGTTGAAAGCTTGGTTTTGCCATGGCAATAGTACCGCGCACATTGGCAAACACCGGCTCATTGACGACCGGCTCGTTGGTGGCAATCGCACTCACACTGTCGTTGTCTAAGTCAAAGGAAAAGCCGCCCCCCTGCACCACAAAACTGGGCACCGAGCGATGCATAAAGGTGTTCTCATAAGCGCCCGAGTCGACATACTCTAAAAAATTGGCGACGGTTTCGGGGGTATCTTGATCGTATAAGTTGACTTCAAAATCACCCATCACGGTTTGAAATTGCACGGTGGTGGCGAGCGCTGCACTGGCACACAGGTAAAGAGTGGCGCTGCTAAGCGCTTTAACGGCAAGCGACATAATGATCCTCACAAAACTTAAGATTGGTAGGTAGGGATACCTAAAATACGGTTATTAATGTTGGCGAGAATAACAAAATATATGTGCCAAGTTTGTAATAAAGTGTATAAATGAGCTGATTGTCACTCGTTAGCACCGGCCGGGTTGCTTACAGCCGGTGCTAATGATGCTTGTCTGCTAGGTTTGCGTTAAAGCGACTCTAGCCTGCGACTTTACCCGGCGACTGATCCCGGCTGTTCAGTTTGCGGGTGATGCCTGTGGCCAGAAGGGCCAGTAACATCAACCAGTTGGCGCTGCCGCCACCGCCACTGCTGTTGCCACTGGTAGTGGGGGCGACTGGAGTCGCGGCAATACTGGAGCTGGCGACACTGCTATCGTTAACCGAGCTACCCGAGCTCACGGAGCTACTCATATTGGCGGAGCTACTAGAACTGCTTGAACTCATCAGACTGCTTGAGCTGCTGACGCTGCTAGAGATTACCGAACTGCTAGAACTGCTAGAACTAATAGAACTGCTGGAACTAATAGAACTGATAGCACTGCTCGAACTACTGGAAGAGGAGCTTGCGCTAAAATCCGTACCGCCGGCACCCAGCACCATAATATTTTTAATCAGTACGAGATTGTCTTCGGTTAAGGGTACTTTATCGCGTATGTCGGCAGTGGTTACATTGCGAAGGGGGAGATCTTTAAAAGCACTATTGACAGAGGTGTAGTTGCCAGTTTTTAGCTGGGCAATCTCATCGACAATGGTCATACCTTCGCCGGTTACTTTACCAAACACGGTATAGCCGCTGTCTAAATAGACGTTATTATCGGCTAGATTAATAAACCATTGACTAACGGCACTGTCTGGATCTTCATTCACTGTGGCCATAGCAATCGTGCCGCGAGTATTGGATAAGCCCAGCTCGTTCTTAATGGTACCGTTTGGGGGAACACCTTCGATTTGGCCGTTTTCGATATCAAAAGTAAAACCACCACCCTGAACAATAAAATCATCTAACAAGCGGTGAAAAATAGAATCCGTAAAGGCGCCGGCCTCGACATACTCTAAAAAGTTTGCCGTGGTGATGGGGGTTTCTTCGTCATACAGCTCGACTTCAAAATCCCCCAGTACGGTTTGAAATTGCACGGTAGTGGCGTGGCTGTGCGCGCCAAATCCTAAAAGTACTGCCAAGGTAAAACAACCTAACAGTTTTGATGTATTACTCATGGTATGTAACCTTTTTTAGCTCATTAGAAAATTTAATTAGTAAATATGCATGAGTACTCCGGCAGTAATAAGGTTTGCCGGAGTATTTGCGCGTATAACGTCAAAGTTCGTTCAGGCCTTGTCTTAGCCCTGATAAGCTCCTAATAATACTTGCAGCGGGTGGGGGAGGCGCTGGTCTTGAATGCGCTTAACCTGGCTGCGACAGGAGTAACCGGTGGCGGTAAGCTTGCCCTTATTGGCAGGTTCGGTCACTACCGCCTCCCAACTTTGCGAAAATATTTTTTTCGAGGTGACCAGGTTGGCAGCTTCGTGCCCATAGGTGCCGGCCATGCCGCAGCAGCCGGTGGCCACGACACTCAACTCTTGGCCTAGTGCGCCAAACAGGGTTTGCCAGTCTTTAATAGACGCGGCGGCGTTGGTTTTTTCGGTGCAGTGGGCCAGTAGCTTGTAATCGCTTTTACCAAACAACGGAGTGGCCTCGGTAATATCTTGCGCGGCCAACCACTCTTGTATAAGGGCAACTTTGGGCGCTTTGTCGCCCAACACTTTTTGGTATTCACTGCGATAGGCCAGGGTCATGGAAGGCTCGAGCCCCACCAAGATAATACCGGTATCGGCCAAGGCGTTTAACATCTTGGCGTTATTGTTCGCGGCCTTGGCAAAGGCTTTTAAAAAGCCGTGAACATGCAGCGGCTTGCCGTTGGGTTTAAACGGGGCGAGCATGGGGTTAAAGCCGAGTATTTTTAACAGCTTTAAACTGTCTAGCACCAGATCGGTTTCAAAGTAGCTGGTGAACGCATCCTGCACCACAATAACCGTGTTGGCTTTTTGCTCATCGCTCAGTGTGGCGATGTTCTCGGCACTGGCGTAGCGCACACCCAGCTCGCGCAGGGCGTTATCTAAGCTCACGCCGGTTAGCAGCGGGCTGTCCACCATGCCGGCGACTTTGGCCAGTATTTTTTGCATAAACGCCGGCTTCATTAATCCGTTATAGAGCCAGGGCACGCGCGCCAGGGTAGGCATTAAGTATTCTAGCGAGCCGATAAAATAATCTTTTAATGGTCGCAGGTAGCGCCCATAGTAAAGCTCTAAAAATTTTGACCGAAATTCGGGTACGTCAACTTTAATGGGGCACTGACCCACGCAAGATTTACAGGCTAAGCAGCCTTGCATGGATTCGTTCACCTCGTGGGAGAAATCGTACTCGCCGCGTTTTTTGTTGATGGTGTTTTTAATGCGCGCCGGTAGCGAGGATACAAAGCTGCGCTCGCGGTTGGTTTTTGCCTCTTGCACTGCGTTTACCTTGCGCTCGCTCAATTGCTTTAACCATTCGCGCACCAGTGCCGAGCGGCCCTTGGGTGAGTGAATGCGCTCACGGGTGGCTTTATACGAGGGGCACATGGCATCGTTGGGGTTCCAGTTAAAGCAGGCGCCGTTGCCGTTGCAGTGCATGCCCTCGGCGTAGCCCTCCCACACCTCGACTGCAATTTTACGGTCTTGCTGGCCGCGGATGGTGACCTCGTCAATGCGCAGCAAAGATAAGTCCGCCGTCGGCGTGGCGATTTTGCCGGGGTTAAGCTGGTTGTGTGGATCGAACGCGGCTTTAATGTTTTGCAGTTGCGGGTAGAGCTCGCCAAAAAATTTGGGGGCGTACTCCGAGCGCACACCTTTGCCGTGCTCTCCCCATAGCAAGCCGTGGTACTTTTGCGTTAAGTCGGCCACTTGATCGGAGATTATCCGAATCAGTTTTTCTTGCTCCGGGTCTTTCATGTCGATGGCGGGGCGCACGTGAAGCACACCGGCGTCCACATGGCCAAACATACCGTAGGCCAAATTGTGGCTGTCCAGCAGGGCGCGAAACTCGACAATAAAGTCGGCCAAGTGCTCGGGTGGTACGGCGGTGTCTTCCACAAAGGGAATCGGGCGCGCTTCGCCTTTGGCGTTGCCCAACAGTCCCACGGCTTTTTTGCGCATGCCCCAAATCTTGCCCACCGCGGCGTTACCCATGGCGACGGAGTAACCAATGCGGCCGGTGCTTTCACGCAGCGAGTCGTTCATGGCGTCCAGTGTGTCGGTCAGGCGTTTAATGCCCTCGGCCAATGCCTCATCGCTGTCGGCGGTGTACTCGACTAAGTTAATGCCTTTAATGTCTTCACCTGGCACCGGCGGGAAGAACTCACTCACGCTGTGCCAAACGATATCATTCATGGCCAGGTTCAGGACTTTGGAGTCTACCGTTTCAATCGAGGTGGGGCCGGCTTGCATCAGTTCGGTAGCATCGCGCAGGGCGGCGTTAAAATCGCGGTAGTTAACGTTGACGAGCGCCGAGCATTTGGGGATGGGCAGTAGGTTAAGCTTGGCTTCGGCAATAAAACCCAAGGTGCCCTCGCTGCCGCATAAAATGCTGTTGAGGTTAAACTCGCCGGCGTCGGTGCGAATATGCGCCAGGTCGTAGCCGGTTAGGCAGCGGTTGAGTTTGGGGAATTTCGCGTCGATTAAATCGGCGTGTTCGCGCTGAATATCATCCACCGTACGCACCACTTGGCCGATACGGTCTGCGCGGCTGCGCAGTGCCGCCAGGGCGGTGTCATCCACAGGCGCCGAGTCGCAGACACTGCCATCGAGCAGTACGGTTTTAAGCTCCAACACATGGTCACGGGTTTTGCCGTACAGGCACGAGCCCTGACCGGAGGCATCGGTGTTAATCATACCGCCGATGGTGGCGCGGTTGCTGGTGGAGAGCTCGGGCGCAAAAAACAAACCGTATGGTTTTAACGCAGCGTTTAGTTGGTCTTTGACCACGCCGGTTTGCACCCGCACCCAGCGCTCGGTTTGGTTAATCTCCAGTATCTCGTTCATATGGCGGGAAATATCCACCACCAGCCCGTCGGTGAGCGACTGGCCATTGGTACCGGTGCCGCCGCCGCGCGGGCTGAGCACCACCTGCTTAAACTCATCGCGCTCGCTGAGTTGGGCCAATAGCACTAAGTCATCTACGTGCTTGGGGTAGACCACGCCCTGCGGCAACACCTGATAAATCGAGTTGTCGGTCGCCAGTACCGTGCGATTGGCGTAATCGGGGTTTAAATCACCGGCAAACCCTTGATTTTTAAGGATTTCGATAAATTTCAAATAAACGGTCTGAACCGGTGATGTTTCGCGTATACGGGGGATCATAGGCCATTGGTACTGCTGGAAGAATGAAGGGGCGTATTTTACTGGCTCCCGCGCGTGAGAGCCAGTAAAGCGTGCGAAGGTTAGTTGAGAGTTTATTAGGGGCCGAAGTCGGGATTAACAATGATGTTGGCCTGATACTCAATCGACAGCTCGTTATAGACGTCCGTATGCCCAGCTACCGCTGGACTAAGACCTGTGTCGGCATCGCCAAGGCCAGACCATACTCGATAAGTCAAGGCGGCAAAAACGTCAAAGGTTCCAAATGTAAAGTCGAAGTCACTGTATTGGTTGACATACGGTACAAAGCAGAAATCGGGGTTGGTGGTGGTAAGTGGGGGGATAACCGGATTGCCATCCTGTAAAAGTGTACCGTTTTTGCCCGCATCCAAGGTGAAGCTAGTCATTATAAATACCGGTTGGCTCAGGCCGCGGTAGCTTTGCCCAACTAAACTGACTGGAATGCAGGTGGAGTTTTCAAGGCCGGTGATGTCGATATCGTTGCCCGTAGGCAGGTTATCCCACACAGGGTCAATCGTTAGGTTCAGGCTTTGCGCTGCGGTGGTCAGCCCCTCACTATCGCTTAATGTGATGGCCAGTTGCAGCTCACCCCAGTGGTGTGGATTGAGTTTGAATTCGAGAGCACCGCTTGCACTGATGCCTATGTCACCACCATAGAAAATATCCGCAGCGCTGATGCTGAGGTCGCGGTTGGCATCGGAGCGGGTGCCAGTGGTTACCGCCACGTTAAAGTTAGGTGTTTGGTCGGCATCGCCGGTGCCTAGATGGTAATCACTGACTACATTTGGCATGGAGACTTGTGTGAAATTATCCCCAGCTGGTGGCGAGTCAAAATCAAGGCCGGTTTGTTGTGTGTTTAAGTCTTGTCCGTTGTCTTCCAAGATAGACAAGTTAGTGGTGCTGAGCGTAAAGCTTGGCGTGTCATTTACCGGCGTAATGGTTAATACAAAGTGTTGACTGCTGGTGCTCCCCGCCGAGTCTGTCGCTGTGACAGTAATATTGGTGGTGCCCCAAGCGTTATCCGCCGCGGTAAATGACAGGGTACCGCTGGTGGTAATAGCCGGTTGTACGCTAAACAGGGCTGGTTGGTCAGAGTTGGTGGCAAAGCTGACCGTTTGCGCCGACTCCGACGCCGGGCCTGGCGATATGCCGGTTATCCAGTTGTTGAATAGCTGAGCTCCGGCATCTTCGGCTATTGTTATCGGGAGCCCTAGGGTAAATTCTGGCGGGTAATCGCCACAACTGAGCAGTTCAGTAGACTCGTTAGGGGCAAGCAGGGTGCCGATGGCTCCACTGCCTTGCCATATGTCACTGGGGCAAGGCAGGGAGTATTGGGTGATAGTAATGGTTGCCGAGGTACACTCATTGGTGAGTTGGGGAGGTATGTCACTGTCATAGCCCAGTGTCTGCGTCCCCCCTGAACAGGCCGCACTGCTGTCAGGGATCGCTAAGTCGACGATTGCGCCGATAGGTGGCGTTACCAATAAACCGCTGCTGCCCAGTGCGAATAGGGTGACCCCTAGCCCGAGCATCTTGCGCTGGCGTAGCTTGAGGCTGCTTATCAATAAAACCGCTGCCCCTAATAACCATACTGCAGAGGTGGAAAGTGTGGGTAGTGCATTGGCATTGACTCCCTCAACGGTGACTGAGCCACCCCCCTGGGCCAATATATAAGGCGCCATGGCCGACAAGGCAGCACCAAGTGCGATACGGGTGATCAGAGGCTGACAGGCCATAAATGTACCGTTAGAGCTGTTAAAGTCGCTTGTAATTTTAATTTTTTTTTTACTATTGCGGTACCCTCTAAATAGGTGTTATCGCAGAGCGAGGAGACTTTTAACCTTTGCTTGAGTCACGATCGCTGCTATAAGCGGTGCGCTAGCTAAAGCATCTGCTGGCACCAGAGGCGCGTAAACGCTGCTCAAACACGAGAGCTCAGGCGACATCAAAACTTAGGCGTAACGATAATCTCAACCTGATTGGGCTCGGATAACTCTAAAAATACGCCAGAGTGTTCGCTGCCATCCAGCGCCGGGCTCTCGCCGGTTTGCCAATCGCCAAAACCGCTCCACACCCGATAAGTAAAGGTGGCAAAAGGCTCAAAAGTATCAGTCGAGGTGTTGTACGCACTATTTTGCCCATCGGGCGGTACATAGCAAAGCGTATAATATAAGTGAGGTGACCCAAAAGGCACCGGATTGCCGTTAGAAAGCAATTGGCCCCCGTTTAAATTGGCATCACTGAGTATAAGGTGTGGCCGGCTCGTGTTGCGAAAGGTAATGCTCGGCAATGACACTTGAATACAGTTGGAGTTCTCGGGCCCACTATCCTCAACCAGTCGCCCCTCTGGTCGGGTGTCCCACACGGGGGCGATATCGAGCCGTAAACGCTGGGGGTCCGAGCGCAGGCCCTCGGCATCGACTGCGGTAACGCTTAGCTCTACCTCGCCAAAGGCGTGGGGCAACAATTCGGCGCTAAACGTGCCCGCGGGGTTTAGTTGGTAGCCGCTAATATCATGGCTGATGGGAGAAAGTACGGGCCAAAATCCGATGGTGTTGAGGCGCTCGCCTGGCAGTGTGCCGCTGGGGTCGCCGTCAATAAGAGCTTGAAAGCCGCGCTGGCCATTTAAGTAGTTATTTACTAATGCCCAGTCGCCATTGTTTAATAGGCGCTTGCGATCGTTGAGCATAAAAACGGGAATGGTTTTGCCAGCGCCCCCAGCTCCACCTTTAGGCACCAAATCAATAAAGCCGGTGTCGTGCTGAATGCCCCATGAACCATCCACTTGCACCAGCGGGTCGTTGTTAATCTGGACGAGCTCGACGCTCTCTACGTATGAGGCGGTGAGTGGTGTAAACAGCTGAACGCTTTTGTAAAAATAATAATCGTCATTGCCATCAAAGTGGCTGACTTCAAAGTGTACCGCTTGGCCAGCTTCCCAGGTATTACCGGGGGAGATATCGGTGGCGAGGTTGGCCACGCTTACCGGAGTCGAGGTGACGCCATCGGGGCCTTCATCGTACTCGGGTTCGTTGGGGTCGGTACTGATATCCAGGCCGTTGTCTTCTAGCAGGGGCAGTACCGCGGGCAGGGTAAAGGTGGGTGGGTCGTTTACTGGGGTAATGGTTAGCGTCAGTGTCTGGCTACTGCTGGCGCCATCGCTGTCGGTTGCAGTGGCGGTAATAATGGCCTCACCAAAGGCATCAACGGCGGCGGTAAAGCTTAAGCTGCCGTCGCCCGCCAGCGTGGGTGCGGTGGCAAATAACGCCGGGTAATTGTGGCTAACACTGACGCTTACGGTTTGCGCCGACTCGCCGGCAGGCCCGGCCGTTAAATTCGTTAACCAATTGTTAAGGGTTTGTGGGCCGGCGTCTTCGGCAATAGTTAAGCTGCTGGTCGATAAACTAAAGCTGGGCGGCCGGTTGCCACCAACACATTGCTGCAAGCTAAGGCTGGCACCGGGGGTAAGAGTGCTACCCACATCGGCGCCGGACTCGACCGTGGCACAGGGTAGCTCGTACCCGCTAATGCGCACGGAGGTGCTGGGGCACTGGTTGGTTAAGCTGGGGGCCGAGTAAGGATCAAAGCTGAACGAGTCAGAGCCACCGCTGCAGGCGGGGCTGCTGGCTGGAATTTCTAAGCCTATGGCGGCCATCAGGCGGGGTGAGTTGACCGTTACCCCAATCACCATTCCCGCTAATAGCACGCTTGCCAGCAGGGTTGAGTGGCGCAGCTTAAATATCGCGATCAGTGCAAAAGTCAGCCCCAGTGCAACTATCATGGGGTGGTCGAGCATAGGTAGGGCGTGGCTGCCAAGCCCCTGAATATTCACCGCGCCAGTTTGGGCCCGAGCCGTGGTTGCGATGAACAGCATTAATGTTAATGCGCGGGCGGAGACGGTAAAACGTAAATTTGCCATGGTTGAGCGCTCGCGAGGCTGTGGTTTAACGGTAAGGTGTTATTGGGCTAAGCGACAGTTTATGGGGTTTTACTGTGTAGCGTAACCTACTAAATAGGGGGTATTTCTGCAGGGCATGAAGACAGGTGATTGCTTCTGGAAAAAGCGGCATCGTTATGCGATTATTTGTGACGAACGAAGCTACAAACACACGCTGTCGTCTAACTACTCATAAGGAATTGTTATGAAAGCAACTATAAGGGCCTTTGGGGGCTTTACATTACTAGCCGGGCTACTACATACATCCAATCTATACGCACAAGGCGTTGGAACCGGCTCACTGAATGCTAGCGCATTACCTGTTAACGGTACGGTCGCGATCGTCGCCACCGTGTTGGGTTTAATCGCTATTGGTTACTGGGCGCTGAGCAAAAAGCCCAATTTGTTGGCCGCGCTTGCCGGCCCTGCTTTATTGATCGGTGTCGGAGGGGCCTTAATCGCGAGCCCTGAGCTTAGAGCGAACCTACCACCGAACTTCTATGAATTTACCAACCCTGCCGGGGAATATATTGATGCATCGGCGGAGTTTGATGACGGTTACACCTCTTTTAGCTTTTATAATGCCTCGGGTGTGGATCTAAAGGTGACTCAGATTGATGATCCAGATCTTACGGGCCCATTCTGCCAGCCGGTCAAACCCAGTGTTAAGTCGACAGAGGCTGTGCTGGAAGCGGCGCCTGCTGGCACTGCGTGCACTGCAGGTAGTGTGCTCGCAGCCGGCGAGACTTGTGTGCTGGATTATAGTGATATCTGCGATGGTCATTAACGCGGTGCCCAAATAATTAATATTATGATGCACCACCACCCACAGGCCACGTTGATGCGCTTGTGGGTGGTTTTGTTTGTTTCAGTCTTTGTTTCAGTCCCTTCTCCGGCAATAACGTAAACCTACCGCCGTGTAAAACGCACCGTTACCTTAAACCTTAGGCGTTACCACCCTATCGACTTGATTGGGCCGGAGTACGTTAAAAACACCTCCGAATGCTCGCAGCCACCCAATGCTGGATTGTCGTTGTGAGCTTTTGTTGAAGGGGGGGGCGTTAATTCGCCAGTGCCGACCCCACCAATACCGCCCACATTGCTAATAGGCAGACAACGCTGGCCAAAAACGAGCGCATACGCCAACGTACTTTGCCGCGCAAGTGCAGCATGGCCTGCAAGATGCGGCACGCTACATACACCCAAGCCAGCACTAGCATGAGCATGCCGGTAAGCTGGATGGTCATGGCCGTTAGGCAGGCGGCATAAAACAAAATGGGCATTTCTAGTAAGTTGTTGTAGCAGCGTTGGGTGTAGATCATCATCGGTGGCAGCTCGTGGCTGGGGGTGGCGTAGGTTTTAAAGTGCTCTATCGATACCTGGCCACTTTTCACAGCGTTTACTCGCGCTTTAAACATACGCAGGGCGACATAAAAAGTAAGCAGAACCATGGCGGCCATTGGGTAGATCATATAGTCTCCTATCGGGCTAAAATGTTGGCAGAACAAGGCGGGAATCGCGCGGCTCTGTTAATCGGCGCTAAGAGCACTATAATACCCCTTTTTCAGTTGGCGCAACCAGCGGGTTGCGCGGCGGCAGGCGGCCGCTCGATACCTATACAACAGGATGCAAGTCTATGATTATTAAGCCAAAAGTACGCGGTTTTATCTGCATTAACGCTCACCCACAAGGCTGTGCGGCCCACGTACAAGAGCAAATTGACTACACCCGCGCTCAGGGTGAGGTGGAAGGTGGCCCCAAAAACGTCTTGGTGATTGGCTGTTCGACCGGCTACGGCTTGGCCTCGCGCATTACTGCCGCCTACGGCAGTGGCGCTAAAACCCTGGGGTTGTGTTTTGAAAAACCGCCTACCGAGCGCAAAACCGCCTCTGCTGGCTACTACAACACCGCCGCTTTTCACGCTGCGGCGGAAAAAGACGGCCTCTACGCCCGCACAATTAACGGCGATGCGTTCAGTAACGACATTAAAGCCGAAGCTATTGCGGCGATTAAAGAAGATTTAGGTAAGGTCGATTTGGTGGTTTATTCACTGGCCTCGCCACGGCGCACTGACCCCAATACCGGCGAAACCTACAATTCGGTATTAAAACCTATTGGCGAAGGCTACACCGCTAAAAACCTGAACACCGATACCATGAAAATATCGGACATGACGGTGGAGCCTGCCACGGATGAAGAGATTAACAACACCGTCAAAGTGATGGGCGGCGAAGACTGGGAAATGTGGATGAGTGCCTTGGCCGAAGCCGATGTGCTGGCCGAGGGTGCTAAGACCGTTTCTTACACTTACCTGGGTGATAAGCTCACTTGGCCCATTTACGGCCATGCGACTATCGGTAAAGCGAAAGAGGATCTGGATCGCGCCGCTGCGGCAATTGCCGAGCGGTTTGCCGATAAAAATGTCAGCGCTAATGTGGCTGTCTTAAAAGCGCTGGTAACACAGGCCAGCTCGGCAATTCCGGTCATGCCTTTGTATATGGCTATTTTGTTTAAAGTCATGAAAGCCAAGGGCACCCACGAGGGCTGCATTGAGCAGTTGCAGCGTTTGTTTACCGAGTGCGTATACAGCAACAGCCCACGGCTAGACAGCGACAACCGTTACCGAGTGGATGATCTTGAGCTGGATCCGGCCACCCAAGCCGAGGTGGAAGCTATTTGGCCCGAGGTGACCGAAGAGAACTTAATGAGTTTGACCGATTACAAAACCTATAACGAAAACTTTTTGCGTTTGTTTGGGTTTGGTTTTGACGGCGTCGATTACGAGGCTGAGACCTCGCCCTTGGTTTCTCATAACTTTTAAATAAAGTCGTGATGTTACTTGTGTCGATTGCGCGGGGCATTTTGTCGCTTTTGTTGTTTACCCTAACAACCTTGGTAATTGGTGTTCCGCTGATCAGTTTGTCGCTGTTTAAACTGGTTGCGTATCGCAGTACTTATCGACCACTGCTAACGCGCTGGCTGGATAAGATTGCCAGTGCTTGGATGGTGGTTAATAACGCTCACCAGTGCTGGCTGTTGCCTACTCGTATTCATTACGAGGGCCCAGAGCAGTTCACCCCGCGGCAATGGTTTATGTTGGTGGTGAATCATCAAAGCTGGGTCGATATTTTGGTACTGCTGCGGCTGTTTACCCGCCGGGCACCCTATTTTAAATTCTTTTTAAAAACCTCTCTGATTTGGATTCCGGTATTGGGCTTGGCTTTTTGGGCGCTGGACTTTCCGTTTATGCGTCGCCACAGCAAAGCGCAGATTGCTCGCGACCCAAGCTTGGCGGGTAAAGATTTAGCCACGACCCAAAAACAGTGCGAGCGCTACAGCGCCAAACCTGTGACCATTATTAGTTACTTAGAAGGTACTCGCTTTACCCCCACTAAGCATCGAGAGCAGGCGTCACCGTACCAGCATTTGCTTATTCCCAAAGCGGGTGGTTTGGCGTTTACCTTAACCGCTATGAATGGCCGCATTAACACTTTGTTGGATGTCACTATTCACTATCCCGCTGGGCGCCCCAATTTTTGGCAGTATTTGAGTGGCCAGGTTGAACACATCAATGTGGTTGCCCAAGAGCGGTCTATTGAAGCTAACTTGTTGGGCGATTACGCTAACGATGAACAATACCGTCGCCGTTTTCAGGCGTGGGTAAATGCCCTCTGGCAAGAAAAAGACGCACTGTTAGAGCGTTTGTCGCGCAATGAGAATCGTAACTCCCTATGAAACGTACCCATTTTTCTCTCGCTTTAATACATCCGCGCTATTGGTTTTTTTGGCTGATCGCTTTGCTGTGGATGCTGCTGGCACAATTGCCCTATCGTTGGCAGATGAGGCTGGCTAGGGTTGTGGCGCCTTTGCTGTTACGCAATAAAAAACGTATCGGTTACGCACGCAAGAATATTGCTGAATGCTTCCCGACACTATCAGCACAAGAGCGTGAAGTTTTGTTGAAGAAAAATGCCGAGTCTATGGCGATGGCCATATTTGAAACAGGTATCGGTTGGTTTTGGTCTTCGCGTCGATTAAACAAAATCCACAGTATTCAAGGTGAGGAGTATCTGCGTCAGGCCGAGCAAGAGGGTGCGGGGGTGTTGTTATTGACCATGCACTTCAGCACGCTGGATATTGGCAGTGCGTTTTTAGGATGCCACACTGAATTTGATGGTTTGTATCGCCCCCACAGTAACGCTATGTACGATTATTTGCAGCGCAAAGGGCGAGAGTCTTACTGTGAAACAGGCCTTGCCATTCCCCGCGACAGCGTGCGCACCATGATCGCGCGGCTGCGCAAAGGGCGCTTTGTGTGGTACGCACCCGATCGTGACTTGGGCCCAAAAAATAGTGTCTTTGTTGATTTTTTTGGCGTGCCCACGGCTATGGTGACTGCCACCAGTAAAATTGTCACCTTGGGTAAGGCCCGGGTGGTGCCTTTTACTCAATATCGGCGAGCCGACGGTTCAGGCTATGAGTTGGTGATTCATCCGGCGTTTGATAACTTCCCCAGCGGCGATGATGTGGCCGACACACAGCGCATTGCTGATTTTATGCAAAGTGAAATTAAAAAATACCCCGAACAGTATTTTTGGGCCCAGCCACGTTTTAAAACACGGCCGCAAGGCGAGCCTGAGTTTTACGAGTAATGGCGGAAAGCTTCCGCGCCCTTGTTAATACCTTCGTAGGCGCGCACGCGTAAGCGTCGCCCGGGGTGCTCGGCACTGATCACTGCGGCGATATGTTCGGCTAGGCACTCAACGGTGGTGTCTGAGTCGATGATGTAACACTGAGTCTGAGGCAGCGATAAGCGGAAATGCCCTTGGGGTGCCTGATAGGCAAACTGATAGTATGGGCGGCCTTGGCACAGTTCTTCCCCCACAATATCTTCGCGGGTGCCGATGTAAATGTCGCGCCAACGTTCGCTCCACTGCTGTTCCAGTGCAGGCGATTTAGAATCATCCAGCCAAATATCAATTCGCGAACGGTGGCCGTGGGCAATGCGCTGGCAGTTGCCGTCGTGCTTTTTCAGACCGTGAGAGTAGTGGTAAAACGCACCCTCAATAATTTCGGTGGTAAAGTCCAGCTCCAGCTTTTGCAGAGGGTTGGCAAATGCTTGCATCAATTGAGTGGCGCACCATTGGGCGACACTGGTCGGGCTTAGCTCGGCGGCCTGTACCAGTGCCACCGACTCGCGTGGGCAGCTCAGTTCGATAAAGTCACCGCTGTCGAGCTGCCAGCTCAGCTCAAGCCGGTCGCCGTCATGGCGCAAACTCAGGCGTTCGGAGTGTGCCGGTACTGCCAGGCGGTGGTCCAGCTCGGTGTCCAGCCACTGACGGGTAATAGATTTAACCTGCCCGAAATCGCACACCATGCTCTGTTCATCCAGATCGCCGTGTAGGCGAATATTGGCCAGCCAGGTTTCCCCGACGACGCCTCGCGCCGGGTCGAGGTAGCTAAAATCGACGTTGGTGAGGTTGTCTACAAACAGAAGCATAGAAAGATCTTTAGGGCTGATGGGACAGGGCGGCTATCATACCAGCATGCGGCCATTTTCTCAGTAACTGCCGACTTACATAGTATCTGGGGGCGTAAATTACGGCAAATGTGTTTAGTAGGGTGCCAATTTGGCAGTCTGGGCAGTCCTTTTTACGTAATTGTGCCACACTGTGTGCCGAGCGCTGGTGTGCCTGAAAGCGCAAAGGTTGTTATGTTCATCACAGGGAAAAGGGAGTGGGTGATGCCAGAGCCGGCAGTGATTTGGGGAGCTTTGCCCCTATTGGTCATCTTTTGGGGGGTCCCCCTGATGGATATTTCCTATTCGCGCCAAGTCGTCGGTGCCGAAAAATACTTATGGGTTGTAGCCTGTGTATTTACCAGTTGGCTCGCCTGGACGGCTTTTTACTTGCTAGCGCCGATCAAGCGAGCCGAGCCATAGCGAGCTCTTAGCTAAGCGCCTGCAAAGCACTGTCGTAATCGGGTTCGTCAGCAATTTCGCTTACCAATTGCTGATAACTAACCGAGCCGCTCTCATCAATAACAACAACCGCGCGCGCGGTAACACCGGCCAAGGGGCCGTCGGTGATTAATACACCATAGGCTTCGGCAAAGTCTGAACGAAAGGCCGAGCCTGTCACTACATTGCTCAAACCTTCCGAACCGCAAAAACGCGCCTGTGCAAAGGGCAGATCTTTCGATACACAAATCACCACAGTATTGTCCAGCTTACTGGCCTGCTCGTTAAATGTGCGTACAGATTGGGCGCAAGTGGGGGTGTCCACGCTGGGGAAAATATTCAGTACTACTCGCTTGCCCTTGTACTCACCCAAGGTTAGTTCGCTTAAATCGGCTTTTACCAAGGTAAAGTCGGGGGCTGTGCTGCCTACGCTCGGCAAATCGCCACTGGTGCTTACGGGGTTGCCTTTCAAACTGACGGTCGCCATGATGGATCTCCTCAAATTTTAATTGATGTTGGTCGATTATAGGTGCATCGCCCAGATGTGTTTGTCGGCTGTGTGTTTGCTGATCGGTGGGCTACAGGCCGAGCGCGGGGCACTGGTTTTCCGTTATAGTCAGGGCGTGCCCGCTGACCCTAACCCATATCTGCAGGCAAAATCTGTAAATTCAATGCCCCCAGCAACAATCGGATAAGAAAATGCCTAATCAAACCGCCCAGCACTGGACCCTTCGCACTTTAGGCCGCTTAGAGCGCGCCGGTAATCGACTGCCACACCCGGTGGTGATGTTCGTCTGGTTAATGGGGTTGATTGCCCTCGGCTCCTGGTTGGCTCAATGGGGCGACTGGCACGTGGCGTTAACCGCGTCCGATGAGCCAATTCGGGCGCGCAATTTACTGTCTGGTGAGGGGCTGCGCTGGGCACTGATCAACGCGGTGGATAACTTTACCGGTTTTGCACCGGTGGGCGCTGTGCTAGTAACGATGTTGGGTCTGGGCGTTGCCGAGCAGTCGGGCCTGTTGCGAGTGCTTCTGGTGCGCTTGGTTGCCGCGGTTCACGGCCGCCTGCTCAGTGCTGCGGTGGTGTTGGCGGGCATTTTGTCGAACCTTGCTTTTGATGTGGGTTATGTATTGTTGATTCCCCTGGCCGGTGCTTTGTATCAGGCGGCGGGTCGACACCCATTAGCGGGTATTGCCGCCGCGTTTGCCGGGGTTTCAGCCGGTTACAGTGCCAATGTTGTGTTGGGGCCGGCGGATGTCATTTTGTCGGGAATTTCCACCGAGGCTATAGCTCTTGTGGCCCCCGGGCGCAGTGTGAGCATTGGCGCTAATTATTATTTTTTGGCGTTGTCGACGCCACTGTTAGCCTTAATCGGGGGTTGGCTTACCGACCGGGTGGTGGAGCCCTATCTCGGCCTTTGGCAGGGCAGTGATTCGGGCGATGCCACAATGCCGGAGTCGGGAAGTGCGCGAGCGCTGCGCTGGGTGGGCGGGTGGACGCTGCTCTATGGTGCCGTGGCTGTGTGTCTGGTGGTGCCCGAGGGGGCGCCGCTGGGCAGTGCGAGCCCGGCCGGCTCACCGCTGCAGGCGCTGGTGCCGGCGATTGCCCTGTATGCGGCGGTGGCGGGGTTGATTTACGGCAAGCTGTGCGGGCGCTTTGCCCGGTGCAGCGATGCCACCGTGGGTATGGAGCAGTCCATGGCAAGCCTGGCGGGTTATTTGGTGTTGATGTTTTTTGCCGCTCAAGCGGTGGCCTGGTTTGGCTGGACTCAGTTAGGTGCGCTGGTGGCGGCGCAGGGTGCCGATTTTTTACAGGGTTTTAAAGATCAGCCTGTGGTGCTTTTACTCCTGTTTCTGGTGATCAGTGCCCTGATCAATTTGTTTGTGGGCAGTGCTTCGGCCAAATGGGGGCTACTGGGCCCGATTTTTGTGCCCATGTTATTTTTGTTGGGGGTGGCGCCGGAGCAAACTCAAATGGCGTTTCGCATCGGTGATAGCGTGACCAATATCATTACCCCGCTGATGCCGTATTTTGGTGTGGTGCTCGCTTTTGCCGCCAAATACCGCTCAGACATAGGGGTGGGCGGGCTATTGGCCATGATGTTGCCTTACTCGTTGGTGTTTATGCTCGGCTGGAGTGTGTTTTTTGGGCTGTGGTTAGCACTGGGTTGGCCTTTAGGTTTTTAATAGGCCAGCGCGCCCTTGCAAAGTGATGGCAACTTGCGGATAATGCGCGGCCTCGGCAAGTCAGACACTTTTCACTGGCTTGGCGCTGTAATGGTGGCCCTATCGGTCCCCTCGCAATGATCAACCGTGAACTCCGCCAGGCCCGGAAGGGAGCAACGGTAGCGGTGGTATCATGTGCCGGGGTGTGGCTGGTAGGGTCGCCTCCAATTTCTTCCCCTATCTTTCCTTTGCCGTGTTTATTTGCGCTCGGTATCGCTATAATCTGTCCTTTGATTTAAAGCAATAACGAGGAAGGCATGAGTTATCAGGTCCTGGCACGTAAGTGGCGCCCCCGCACATTTCGCGATTTAGTGGGGCAGGAGCATGTGCTGCAGGCTCTGGTCAACGCGCTCGATCACGACCGACTTCACCACGCTTATCTGTTTACCGGCACCCGCGGTGTGGGCAAAACCACCATCGCCCGAATTCTCGCCAAGTGCCTTAATTGTGAAGCAGGGGTTAGCTCGACACCTTGTGGTCAGTGTTCCGCCTGCGTTGAAATTGCCGAAAATCGCTTTGTCGATTTGATCGAAGTGGATGCCGCCAGCCGTACCAAGGTGGAAGATACCCGCGAGTTGTTGGAAAACGTGCAGTACGCGCCGACCCGTGGTCGTTACAAAGTGTACCTAATTGACGAAGTGCACATGTTGTCGACGCACTCGTTTAATGCGCTTTTGAAAACCCTGGAAGAACCGCCACCGCACGTTAAATTTCTCTTGGCCACCACCGATCCGCAGCGTTTGCCGGTGACTATTTTATCGCGCTGCCTGCAGTTTAACCTTAAGAATATGACTCCTGAATTGGTGACGGGGCACTTACAGCATGTGCTGGAAGCCGAAGCGGTTCCCTTTGAAGAAAGCGCCTTATGGCAGTTGGGGCGCGCCGCCGATGGCAGTATGCGCGACGCTCTGAGTCTGACCGATCAGGCCATTGCTTTTGGCTCCGGCAAGGTGACTGAAGCGCAAGTACGCACCATGCTCGGCACTATTGATCGCAGTGCGGTATACGACATCTTGCAGGCTTTGGCTGTGGGTGATGCGAAAGCGGTGTTGCAAGCCGTTGCGCAAATGGCCGAACACGCCCCGGACTTTGCCAGTGCTTTGGCCGATTTATTATCAATTTTGCATCGCGTGGCCATTGGTCAAGCCCTGCCGGAAGCTGTGGATAACAGCCAGGGTGACAGAGATCAGGTGCTGGCACTGGCCACCCAGTTGCCGAGTGAAGACGTACAATTATTTTACCAAACCGGCCTGCTGGGGCGGCGCGATCTACCTTTGGCACCAGAGCCACGGGCGGGGCTGGAAATGGTGTTGTTAAGAATGCTGGCGTTTAGGCCCCAAGGGGTAACCGATGTGCCGAGCAAGACCTTACCGGCATCAGCAGGGAATGCGCCTGAACCAGCAGCACCGGCTCCAGCGCCATCAGTAGCACCAGCACCTACCGAGAGTGCGCCGGCGGTCAGTGCCCCCGAGGTCAGTCCTCCCGAGGTTGAACCGACCCGTAGCGATGCCAGCCAAGTCGATTCACCCGCGGCAGCCATGAGTGAGCCCGCCCCCCAAAGTGCTGCGCCGGAGCAGGCCGTGCCCTCGCAATCAGCACCCGTTGCGAACTCTCAGCTCCCGGTATCAGAAGACCCACCGCCGTGGGATAACGCACCAGAATCTATGCAGGCCGAGTCGGTGCCTGACGTGGAAATTTCTCCGCCTGAGCCGAGCGCGAATTATCGATCTGAGCCACATCAGGCACATGCACAAGAGTCTTTGCAACAGTCCCCGCAAGAGCCCCCGCAAGCTGCGCCGCCTCAGAGGCCGCAAGCCCCGGTTCAGACGCCGAGTCAGCCCTCTGTGTCGACCTCAGCGCAGCCTGCCGTTCAGGCACCCACTCCGTCGGCATCAGTGGCACCGCCGCGCGCGCCGGTTGAGCGTATTGTGCTCGACAATGCCAACCCCACCACCTGGCCACAGATATTTTTGGGATTAGATGTTGGTGGCATGTTGCAAAATACGGCGGCCAATTGCGAGCTAGTCGGGCGCCAGGCCAATCAATTTCACTTTGTACTGGATGAGAACAACAGCAGCTTATACAGCGAGGGACATCAGCAGCGCTTAGCCGATGCCCTGACGGATTATTTTCAGCAGCCGGTGCAGGTCATGATTCAACCCGGGACTATTGATACCGAAACACCGGCGCAAATTGCAGAGCGCAAACGCAGTGCGCGCTTAACCCAGGCGGTTGAAGCGGTTAAGTCTGACCCCATAGTGCAACAGTTGATTGAACACTTTTCTGCCACACTCGATGAGAGTACTGTCGAGCCTGTGGACAGTCATTAAATTAGGGCACAAGTCCGGAGGTAATTATGTTTAAAGGTATGGGCGATATTATGCAACAGGCCCAACAAATGCAGTCGAAAATGCAAGAGGTGCAAGAAGCACTGGCCCGGGCCGAAGTGCAAGGGCAGGCTGGTGCCGGTATGGTGAAAATCACCATGACCGGGCGCCACGATGTTAAAAGCGTAAGCATCGATGACAGCTTGATGAGCGAAGATAAAGAAATGTTAGAGGACCTGATTGCAGCGGCAGTGAACGACGCCGTGCGCCGCGTCGAGAGCAACAACAAAGAGAAAATGTCAGAAGTGACCGCCGGCATGAATTTGCCACCTGGTTTTAAAATGCCATTTTAACTCTCGTTCGGGGAAAAGAATCACAGAATGTTTAGCCCACTGATTGATGAACTTATGGCCGCGCTGCGTTGCCTGCCCAGTGTCGGCCCCAAGTCGGCCCAGCGCATGGCCATGCAATTGCTGGAGCACGACCGCGAAGGCGCTTTAAAATTGGCCGATTGCCTGGTGCGTTCGGTCGAAGGGGTTAAACGCTGCCAGCGCTGTCGTACGCTTACCGAACAGCCGCTATGCGGTGTGTGCGCCAATAGCCGCCGCGATAGTTCTCTATTGTGTGTGGTAGAAACTCCGGCCGATGTATTGGCGATTGAACAGGCGGGTAGTTATCAAGGTAAATATTTTGTACTGCTCGGCCACTTATCGCCCATTGATGGTGTTGGCCCTGAGGATATTGGTATCGATCAGTTATTAACCCTGATTGACCAAGAGCCTATTGAAGAAATTATTCTGGCGACTAACCCGACCATTGAAGGTGAAGCGACAGCGTTTTATATCAGTGAAAAAGCTCAGCGAGCCGGCGTAACCGTATCGCGCATTGCCCACGGTGTCCCCTTGGGGGGTGAGCTAGAATATATTGACGGCGGCACTTTGGCTCATGCGTTCTCAAGTCGCCGCGCCATTCGATAAATCTATGTGTGCTCAGCGACTTGCTCGGCACGCAGATCATTAAGACATATATGCAAATACCAACAGAACCTATTTGGGTCGAGAGTGAACAAACGTTGCGCGAGCTTTGTCAGCGCTGGTCTACTCAAGCTGCTATCGCGGTGGATACTGAGTTTATGCGCAGCGATACCTACTATCCTATTGCCGGTTTAATTCAGGTAGGCGATGGTAACGGCTGCTATTTAATTGATCCGGTGGCCATTAAAGACCTATCGCCCTTGGCCGAGCTGTGGCGTAACGAAAACGTGGTTAAGGTGCTGCATGCTTGCTCGGAAGATCTGGAAGTTTTTAATGTCTCCATGTCTGCTTTGCCCACCCCTTTGTTTGATACGCAAATAGCCGCGGCTTTTGCCGGTTATGGCTTTTCTTTAGGTTATGCCAATCTTGCCCGTGAAATGTTGGGCGTGGATATCCCCAAGGGTGAAACCCGCTCCGACTGGTTGGCGCGTCCACTCAGCGTGGCGCAAAAAAAATACGCCGCATTGGATGTCGCTCATTTGTTAATTGTGTACGGCAAGCTTTTGCAGGCTCTGAAACAGAATAACCGCTTGAGCTGGGTGCAATCGGACTGCGAAGCATTGATTAACAATGCTCGTACTCCCCTTAACCCGTCACTAGCCTATGAAAAAATAGGCATGGGCTGGAAGCTAGCCGAGCGCAGTGTGGCAGTGCTACAACTATTGGCCCAGTGGCGTGAGTGCGAGGCTCGCAAGCGCGATCTGCCGCGTAATCGTTTGCTTAAAGAGCAGCCACTGTTTGAAATGGCTCGTCGCTTACCCGATAGCCTGTCGCAGCTAGAGCGCATTGACGGTATCCCTAAACGCACGCTGCTCGATGATGGTGAACAATTATTGGATATTATCGCCCAAGGCTGTGCACTGCCCGAGTCCGAATTGCCCGCACGTATGACTCCGCCTTTGGGGCGCGAATATGGCGCCGCAATGAAACAACTAAAAGCATGGGTTAAAGACCGGGCGGAACGCGAAGCCATACCGATTGAAGTATTGATTCGGAAAAAAGAGTACGAGCAAATTATTCGCGCGGTGGCGGCCGGTCAACCTGAACTGCCCGGGCGGCTCAATGGTTGGCGAGCGGCATTGTTTGCCCGCGATTTACTGGATGTTGCCCAGCGACAGGTAGAGGAAGTGCAATGAAAATCATTTGTCAGATATACCGCAGCACGAAAGACAGTGGTATGTACCTCTACTGTAAAAAAGAAGAGGGTCTGAGCAAAGTGCCTGAGGCGTTGATGAACCGCTTTGGCCGGGCAGAACCTGCCATGGTATTAATGCTGGACGAAAAGCGTAAGCTGGCCAATGCTGATATCACCAAAGTAATGGCAGCACTGCAAGAGGCCGGATATTTTCTACAGCTGCCGCCAGCCACAATCGCAAGTGAAGAAGCACAGGCGGTGGCCGTGAAAAATTCCAAGCTCTACTGATGGCCGATCAGGTTTTTTGGCAGAGTAAAAGCCTGGCCGAAATGTCGCACTCACAGTGGGAGCAGCTTTGCGATGGCTGCGGTAAATGCTGTTTGCACAAACTGGAAGATGAAGACACCGGAGAGGTGTTTTATACCGATGTTGCCTGCCAGCTGTTCGATGCCGAACAATGTCAATGCAGTGATTACCCACACCGGCAAGAACGCGTGCCAGAGTGCATGGTGCTCACCCTGGACGACCTAAAAACCGTTCAATGGTTACCGACAACTTGTGCCTACCGATTGTTAGCGGGTGGGCAACCGCTGCCCGATTGGCACCCATTGGTCAGCGGTGATCCGGACTCGACTTTAAAAGCCGGTATGTCCGTGGCCGGTCATGTTCAGACGGCGCAACAAGTGGCAGACGAAGATCTTGAAGAACATATTATTCACTGGGTAATCTGACATGGAAAAATTAACCACGGCGTGGCTGGTGTACTTGGCAGCAGGCGTCTTATTGGGCTTGTTTGGCTGGCGAATCACCCGGCCTTTATCGCGCTACTGGCAACATTTCTTACTGGTCTCCTACGCGGTTCTGGTGTTTACCCCCTTTAGTCTAAACTTGGCTGAACAGCCCGATGCCTATGCACCAGCGCTTTTTGTAGCAGTGTTAAATAGTTTGTTTCAGGGGGTAGAAGCGGGGCTTGATGCTGCGGTGACTTTGGCACTTATTTGGATTGGGGCACTGTTGGTTTCTCTGATCTATTTACTGTTAAGCGGCCGTCGAGTTGCTCGTCGCAAGCACGCACACACCCGTGAGGCGACGGAGCATCCCTCATAACACCATTGCACAAATTCAGCACACTGCTATAAGTGGTATAAGGGTTTTATTGAATTGAGGATGATATGGGTATACGAATAATAATACTGGCGACTCTGTGGGTTTTGATGGCTCCACTGTCTGTTCAGGCGCAAGACAGTGTACCCGCGGATGTCAGGCTACTGGTGGATATTTCCGGCAGTATGAAACAAACTGACCCCAATAACTTGCGTATCCCAGCGCTCGAACTGATGGTTAAATTGCTACCAGAGGACACTCAAGCCGGTGTTTGGAGTTTTGGTCGGCAGGTCAATATGTTGGTGCCGTTCGACTCGGTCGACGATGCTTGGCGCCAGCAAGCGCAAAATAAAACCGGCCAAATCAATTCGGTAGGGTTATTTACCAATATTGGCGAGGCGCTGGAAAAGGCCTCTGCCGTTGCCCCCAAGTCAGGTATGAGCAGTCTGGTGTTACTGACGGACGGCAAAGTCGATATCGATAAAAAGGCCAGCCGCAATGCGCAAGAGCGCCAACGTATCCTCTCTGAATTACTGCCCGAATTAAAACGCAAAGGCTTTACCATCCATACCATCGCGCTGTCTAACGACGCTGATACAGAATTATTGCAGCAGTTGTCGCGTACCACCGATGGGGTATATTCGGTGGCGGAAACAGCGGATGAGCTAATGCAGTCCTACTTGCTGATGTTTGATCAGGCTGTACCGGCCAAGCGTCTGCCGCTATCCGATAACCGCTTTCAGGTCGACAGCTCGGTGGATGAATTCACGGCGCTGATTTTTCGCCAGCCCGACTCGAGCCCTACGCAACTAATTGATCCGGCGGGTAATAAAATTAACAGTGCCCAACACCCCAATACGGTGTCTTGGTACGGCGCCGACAGTTACGATCTGATTACGGTGCACAAGCCCAAAACCGGCCAATGGCAAGTAGTGGCCGATGAGACACCACAAAATAGAGTGACCGTTGTCAGCGACTTGGAATTGCGAGTAGCCGAGTTACCCAATAATGTCATCGCCGGTAACGAACTGCCCGTCGAATTTGGTTTGTATGAAAAAGGTGAGGTCATCACTGACCCCGACTTCTTAAACCTACTAACCGCCCGAGCCGAAATCACGCCAGTTGGCAAGCCTGGGCGTTGGCAGCTACCTTTGCCCACCGACCCAATTCCGGCGGGGGGAGTCTTCACCGAAACCATACCAAAGTTTAAACAGCGTGGCGATTTTGATCTCACCATTGTGGTCGATGGCAAGACCTTTGCTCGCGAATTTAAACACCGTGTCAAAGTTGATTCTTTGTTTGATGTGCAAATGGATAAGCGCATTGAAAACGATCAAGTTCACTACGATATTGTGGTAAGAGGTGATCCGAACCTGATAAATACCGAGCTTTCCGCCGTGGTGGCTCATGTTAAAACCTCAGGCGGCAACAGTGAGTTGGAAACCTTAAGTCAAACCGATATCGGTCGCTGGGTGTTCAGTGTTACTGCGGATGAAGTCGCCCGTTATGCCATAGACCTACAGGCCAGCGGTGAGGATGCCGATGGCAATGCGTTTGACGAAAACCTGCCCAGTTTGTATTTCACCTACCCGGAGCAAGGCGACCCGATCCTGACCGAGGCGGATAAAGAAATACAAGCGTTGAAGCAGTTGCTGGCCGAAGAGAAAAAAGCACTAGCCGCAGAAACGAATCAACCTGAGCCCACATTGCCCGAAGAGCAATCTGCTGACAGTGAATCCTCCAGTTTATCTGCAAGTAGCTCAAGTGCCCCTCAAGTACAGGCCGCTGCAACAAGCCAAATTGATTCAGACAATAAGCCTGAAGAAGACCGCGAAGAGGGCGGAACCGATTGGCTAATGATCCTGGCTATAGCTGGTGGCAATGTGTTATTGGCGGCCATGGTTTATTTTGTTTATCGCCAGTTCAGTACGAAAGATGTGCAAAGCGAACTGGATGAATTTGAACAAGCGCTACAGCAAAACCTTGAGGGCGAAGATAAGCCTGAAACAACGCCTCAGGCTGCTACTAAACCGGCCCCCGCCATGGATGATGACGATCCTCTGGCCGCTTTAGATGCTCTGTCCGTTAGCGCGCCTGACTCGGATGAAATGTTTCCAGTTGATGATACTAAAAACAACGCTGGCGATATCCCTATGGACGAGCTGGATAATGACCCAGACAGCAAGCCCTAATGTATGCCACTAAAGCCGAGCGGGATTGCTATCCGGCGATCTCGCGCTGTTACCGGCAGTGGGGCGAAAAAGCCAAGTGCGGCAAGCTTGATCATGTATACACGCTCAGCGATGACGAATCCGCTTGGGTAGGGGCGGCTCGAATTCTGCCGTTAGCCGATAACGCTTTTTTATTGCGCAATTTAACCATTGCCCCCAGCTTGCGCGGCCGCGGTTATGCCCGCCAATTAATGCAATCCATTTTGCAAGATCCTCAGATTCAACCACTATATTGCTACGCCTTGGATTATTTGCGAGAGTTTTATCTCGGTCTTGGGTTTTGCGAAATGCTACCCTCTGAAGTGCCCAAGGTGGTGGCCGATCCTTATTGTCGCTATCGAGCTAACGGCAAAAGCTTTATTTTATTGGGTGTCGGGGCCGCCTGCTGTGATTGAACGAGGAACAGACTGTGTGTGAATTGCTGGGAATGTCAGCCAATGTCCCCACCGACCTATGTTTTAGCTTTACTGGGTTGCTGCAACGCGGCGGTGGCACCGGCCCCCACCGCGATGGTTGGGGAGTGGTATTTTACGAAGGCAAAGGCATCCGTGCCTTTCGTGACAGTGCACCTAGCGTCGAGTCCGAAATTGCCAAGTTGGTGAGCCGTTTTCCCATGAAAAGCTGTATTGCCATCAGTCATATCCGCGAGGCGAATGTAGGCTCGGTATGTTTGGAGAACACCCATCCGTTTGTGCGCGAACTGTGGGGGCAGAACTGGACCTTTGCCCACAATGGCCAGCTCGCTAACCCCAATGAGCTAGCGCTGGGCGATTTTATCCCCGTGGGGACAACTGACAGCGAACGTGCATTTTGTTGGTTACTTGGCAGTATTAAACAACACTTTTCTGAGCCAAAGATTATTGAGCAAGACCGCCCCGCGTACTGGCAGCAATTAAAGCGCTGGTGTGACCATTTGCATAGCCGCGGCGTAGCCAATTTACTATTCAGCGAAGGTCGCTATCTTTACGCCTATTGTTCTACTAAGCTGCATTGGGTGACTCGCCGCGCGCCCTTTGGTGAGGCGCAGCTCAGCGATGCCGAAATGGCTGTGGATTTTGGTGAACACACCACTGATAAAGACATAGTGACAGTTATTGCCACCCAGCCGTTAACCAATAACGAACGGTGGAGCAAGATGCAGCCGGGTGAGTTTATTGTATTTGACCAGGGTGAGGTGGCACTGCAAGTCAAGTAATTCTAGTGGTACCTTGAAAACACCTGACGCAGCCATATTGTATATTTATAGCGACTATTTAGATTATTGATTGTCTTAACCTTGAGCGAGATTGTTATTATGCATTCATACCTCGTGAATAACGCAGTAAAGGAGAGCACATGGATATTGATATAGGTATCAAACAAGCAGATCGCAAAGAACTGGCCGAGGGCTTGGCGCGGGTTTTGGCAGACACCTACACCTTGTACCTAAAAACCCATAACTACCACTGGAATGTGACAGGTCCCATGTTTCAGACGCTGCACACCATGTTTGAAACTCAATACACTGAACTTGCTATTGCTGTGGACGATTTGGCTGAGCGAATTCGCTCGTTAGGTTACCCGGCCCCTGGCACCTACAAGGCCTATGCTGAGCTCTCTTCGATTAAAGAAGAGGAAGGTGTGCCCAGCGCTAAAGAAATGATTGCCAACCTGGTGGCAGGCCAAGAGTCTGTGGTGAAAACGGCACGTGCCCTCTACCCAACAGTGGATAAGGCCAGTGACGAGGCCACCGGCGACTTATTAACCCAGCGCATTCAGCTGCACGAAAAAACCGCCTGGATGCTACGCTCGCTTTTGGAAGAGTAATGCTTTAGCGGTTATACCCTGCGGCCCGGTGTCTTAGACGCCGGGCCGTTTTTGTTTGGGGCATGGAGTGTGTTCTTACTGCTTTACGCAACCGCTGCCACTCATCAAAGATCCGATAACAGGGTACAATAGCGGCCCTGTAATTGGAGAGTGTATGTCAGAATTACCCCTTAATCTCGATCGTCCGCTAGAGCAAGTAATGCTGCGGGATGTGTTTCGCCTTAAGCGCAAAGCGCAGGATATTCGCCAGCGTGAAAAGCAGGGCAAGCCCGTGGATCAGATGATCGACCGCTGGCAACAAGAGTGGGCAGTTTCCTGCCAGTTGGTACAGGCGCGCGCTCAAGCTGTTCCCCAAAGTATTGAATTTCCTGAGAATTTACCTGTCAGCGGTAAACGAGATAACATTGCCGAGCTCATTCGCGATCATCAGGTGGTGGTTCTAGCCGGTGAGACAGGTTCGGGTAAAACCACCCAGCTGCCCAAAATATGTCTGCAGCTGGGATTGGGCGTCAAAGGCATGATTGGCCACACTCAGCCCCGACGTATTGCGGCGCAAACCGTAGGTGCACGGGTCGCCGAGGAGTTGGGCTCAAATCTCGGTGAAATGGTGGGCTATCAAGTTCGCTTCACCGAACAGACGACCGAGACGTCACTGATTAAAGTCATGACCGACGGGATCTTGCTGGCTGAAATCCAACAAGACCCGATGCTCAATCGTTACGACACACTGATCATCGATGAGGCGCACGAGCGCAGTCTCAACATCGACTTTTTGTTGGGCTATCTGAAACAGCTGCTGCCCAAAAGACCCGATCTAAAACTGATTATTACCTCCGCCACCATCGATGTAGAGCGCTTCTCACAGCACTTCAATAACGCACCTGTGATTGAGGTGTCGGGCCGTACTTATCCGGTGGATGTTTGGTATCGCCCCATGATCGACAGCGATAGCGAAGACAACGACAGCCACCAGGCCATAATTGATGCAATCAGTGAAATCGACCAGCACGAGCGCAAAACCGGCAAAGGGCGGGGCGGCGATATACTGGTCTTTTTAAGCGGCGAGCGGGATATTCGCGAGGCGGCAAAACGTTTGCGCCATGCCGATTTTCGTCACTTCGAAGTGCTTCCCTTTTACGCCCGTCTGAGCCTGGCCGAGCAAAACCGTGTCTTCTCCAGCCACAAAGGGCGGCGGATTGTGCTCGCCACTAATGTGGCAGAAACCTCTATCACCGTGCCCGGTATTCGCTATGTGATTGACACCGGCGTGGCACGGATTAGCCGCTACAGCGTGCGCACTAAAGTGCAGCGCCTGCCGATAGAACCAATCTCCCAGGCCAGTGCCAATCAACGTAAAGGGCGCTGTGGCCGGGTCAGCGACGGCATCTGTGTGCGGTTATACAGCGAAGAGGATTTCCTCGGGCGCCCCGAGTTTACCGACGCCGAAATCCTGCGCACCAATCTGGCCGCGGTTATTTTGCAAATGCTGCAGCTTAAAATCGGTGATATTCATAAGTTTCCATTTGTCGATGCACCGGACTCACGCCTCATTAACGACGGTTTTAAGCTGTTGCAAGAGCTCCACGCAGTGGACGGCAAGCAACGCGTAACAGCCGATGGCAGGCGCCTGGCACAGCTGAGTGTGGACCCAACGCTGGCGCGAATGCTGCTGGCCGCCAGTGATTTAGGCGCACTGGATGAAGTTTTGATTATCGTCAGCGCCCTGTCGATTCAAGACCCGCGCGAGCGACCGGCGGAAAAGCAGCAAGCCGCGGATCAAATGCACCGCCGATTTTGGGATGAAAACTCTGACTTTGTCGGTTACGTCAATTTGTGGCGCTACTATGAAGAGCAGCGTCAGGCGTTGTCGCAAAATCAATTGCGCAAGTTGTGCAAGAAAGAGTTTTTGTCTTACCTGCGTCTGCGTGAATGGCGGGATATACATCGCCAGTTGAAGTTAACCGGACAAAAGTTAGGGCTCAAGTTCAACAAAGAGGCCGCCGATTACGCCTCGGTGCACCAGTCGATGGTGACAGGCTTACTGGGCAATATAGGTTTTCATAACGAGGGACGAGAATACCTCGGTGCGCGCAACCGAAAATTTTCGATTTTCCCAGGTTCCTCCCAAAATAAAAAACGTCCCAAGTGGATGGTGGCGGCGCAATTGATGGAAACCTCGCAGCTGTTTGCGCACGACGTCGCTAAAGTCGAACCCGAGTGGCTGCTTGAGGCGGCAAAACACTTGGTAAAACGCAACCACTTTGAACCGCATTACGATGTTAAGTCCGGCCAGGTAAAAGCGTTTGAAAAAGTCAGCTTATACGGGTTAACACTGGTTGAGAGACAGCGGGTTAACTACAGCCAAATCAACCCGGTTGAGTGCCGCGAAGTGTTTATCCGGGCCGCCCTGGTGGAAGGGCGGTACGTTAAACGTGGCCAAAAGGCACCGGATTTTTATCGTCACAATCAAAAGCTGATCGAAGAGTTAGAAGCGCTTGAGGCAAAGTCGCGCCGGCGCGATATTTTGGCCGAAGACGAAACCGTCTTTCAATTTTACGATGAACGCATTCCTGGCGATGTGATCAATCGCGCCGGCTTCGAAAATTGGCGCAAACAGGCCGAAGAAAAACAAGCCGATGTACTAAAAATCCCGCGCGAACGCTTAATGCAGCGCACCGTGCAGGATATCAGTGAAGCTCAGTTTCCCGATGAACTTGAATGGCAGGGGATGCGCTTCCCGTTAACTTACCATTTCGAACCCGGGCATAGTGATGATGGAGTGACCGTTAATGTCCCCATGAGCTTGTTACACGAGTTGCCAGAGCATCGATTGGATTGGCTGGTGCCGGGCATGTTGCGCGACAAGTGCATCGATTTATTAAAGAGCTTGCCAAAATCGCTGCGCAAACACTTTGTGCCCGTGCCTGATGTGGTGGACAAAGCGCTCAGTGCTATGGCGGTGGATAATGTCCCCCTAATTGAGGCGCTGTCGCATCAGTTAAAACGCCAAACTCTGGTAGAGGTTAAAGAATCCGACTGGCAGCAGGCGAATATAGAAGATTTTTTCCGCTTCAATATTCGGGTGGTGGATGATCGTGGCAAAGCCATCGCTGCCAGTCGCGATCTATCCGAGTTGCGGGCAAGCTACAAAGAAAAAGTGCAAAGCAATATACGCGACGCCGCCGATGATATGACCCGCGAAGGGATTACCCAGTGGGACTTACAATTGCCGGAAACGGTTGAGCTGAAACGAAAAGGTATCAGTATCAGAGCCTACCCGGCGTTGGTGGACAAAGCCGATTCCGCCGCAATGGAAGTGCTGGATAATCCGCGCCAAGCGCATTACCAATCATTGGCAGGTGTCAGTCGGCTAATTTTACTGGAGTGCCGCGAGACGGTTAAGTACCTCAACAAAGAGCTACTGAAAGGTAAAGAGCTGGGGCTAACGGTGGTGCAGCTGGGCAAACGCGATGCCGTGGTTGACGATATTTGCATGGCCGCCGCCTGCCAGCTGGGGCTGGCAGGCGGCGAGCTGCCCCGAGATGAGCAAGCTTTTGCCGCTGCCGTTGCTAAGGTAAAGCCAGAGCTGGTAGAGCGAAGCCAAGCGTTAGCGGATATTTTAGTTCAATCGCTGGCGCGGGTGGTGGCGATTAAAAAGCAGTTAAAACAGAGTAAAAATGCACTGACCATGGCACTCGCGGCCGGTGATGTCAGTCGCCAGTTGGATGGGCTGTTTTATCCAAAAATAGTCTTTAATACTCCTTACGACTGGTTTTGCCAGTACCCACGCTACCTTGAGGCGATACAGGTGCGGCTGGAAAAAATTGTGCTTAACGCCCAGAAAGACCGAGTGCAAATGGCGGAAATCGAGGTGCACGAGGGTCGCTTAGAGGAATACCTGAGCAAAAATGGCGACTACCAATTGCACGAAAATCCGCTCTTGGCGCAGTATCGCTGGTCGATTGAAGAGCTGCGCGTGTCACTATTTGCTCAGACGTTAAAGACTCGCTTGCCCGTTTCTGGTAAGCGCCTCAACAAGCTCTGGCAAGAGATTGGCACCTAGCCGCTTGCCTTTTGAGGCAAAAACGAGAGCTTATTTTATAAAACCGTGGGCGAGTTGTAACAATTTTCCTCTTTGATCCTCTATAGTCAGTGTGCAGCTCATACAGGATGTCGGTTTGAGCTGCAGCACGAACCCTTTAAATACATGGAGATGGTCAAATGAATAAAAACTTTAAAGCCCCTATGGCAGCTGCGGTTGGCGCAGCGTTTATGGCAAGTGCCGCAATGACCTCGGTAGCGACGGCTGCTGAAAACCCTTTTGCCGCCGAGACTCTGCAGTCGGGCTATAAATTAGCCGATGCCGAGGGCAAGTGTGGTGAAGGTAAGTGCGGGGAAGAGAAAGCCGACCGTGAAGGCAAATGCGGCGAAGAGAAAGCTGAGAGCGAAGGTAAATGCGGCGAAGGCAAATGTGGTGAAGCTAAAGCCGACACAGAAGGTAAATGTGGTGGTGAAAAAGCCGACAAAGAAGGCACCTGCGGTCACTAATGTCTGGTCATCACTTTGACATTACCGGCGCGGGCTTGGGCCTGCGCCGGAACTTATTAACGCCTCTGGCCGAGACCGATACAGCGGATATCGCCTTTATGGAGGTGGCGCCTGAGAATTGGATTGGGGTAGGTGGGCGGCTTGGTAAACAGTTTCGTCGCTATACCGAACGCTTCCCCTTTGTTTGCCACGGTTTGTCGCTCTCTATCGGCTCGCGCGACCCACTGAACGAAGAGTTACTCTACGCCGTTAAGCACTTTATGCGCGAGCACGGCATCCACGGCTATTCTGAGCATTTAAGCTTTTGCAGTGATGATGGTCAGTTGTATGATCTTTTACCCATTCCCTTTACCGAAAAAGCGGCCGGTTATGTAGCCGAACGTATACTACGAGCGCAGGATATTCTCGGCCAGCGTATCGCCATTGAAAATGCCTCCTATTATTGTGCGCCGGGGGCAGAAATGTCGGAAAGCGACTTTATTAACCTAGTGCTGACAAAAGCCGATTGCAGCCTGTTGTTGGATGTTAATAATATCATCGTCAACAGTGTTAACCACGGTTACGATGCCCGGCAATTTTTGCATTCACTGCCCTTGGAGCGAGTCGCCTACGCCCATATTGCCGGTCACTACCACGAAGCCGAAGATCTGCGGGTTGATACCCATGGCGCCCCCGTTGAGCGAGAAGCCTGGCAGTTGCTAGATACGTTCTATCAGCAGGCAGGCCCAGTAGCCACCTTGCTGGAGCGAGACTTTAATATTCCACCTATGCCCGTACTGCTGCAAGAAGTGGCCGAGATTCGTCGTATTCAAGCGCCTTACCTAAGCGCAACCGACAGGACACATGGAGAGCTTGTGCGTGAGTGATTTTCAACAAGTGCAGCAAACGCTGAGTGATCATTTGCGCGACCCCGGGCAACATCTAGCACCGGCGGGTATGGAAGACCGCCGCGTGGCCATCTATCGGGATTTAATTTACAACAACATCGAAGGTTTTATTGCCGGTGGATTTCCGGTATTAAGAGACATACTGAACGATGAGCTCTGGCACGCTTTGGTTCGGGATTTTGTGCGCCATCACCGCAGCCTCAGCCCCTACTTTTTGGAAATCAGCCAAGAGTTTTTACAATTCTTGCAGCGGGAGTTCGAGCCCAGTGGGCGTTACCCCGATTTTATGCTGGAGTTAGCCCACTACGAGTGGGTGGAGCTGGCCCTGGATGTGGCGCCTGGAGAGTTACCCGCCAAGCCTGTGCACGCTCAATTGCTGGAGCAGGTGTTGGAGGTGTCACCACTGCTTTGGTGTTTGAGTTATCGCTACCCGGTGCATCAGATCGGGCCCGATTACCAGCCGGAAACCCCTCCCGAAGCCCCCACTTTTTTGCTGGTTTACCGCGACAGGTCCGATAAGGTGGCGTTTATGTTGAGCAATGCGGTCACTATTCGCTTGATTAAGTTGTTGCAAAGCGGTGAGCGCACCGGACGTGAAGCACTGTTGCAACTGGTTGATGAAATGCAGCATCCCACGCCTTCCCAGTTGTTAAAGTTTGGCTCTGATCTGCTGGAGCAGCTTTATCAGTGCGATATTCTCTGGCCTCGAGCCATATAAATTTCCCTCTTGGGCCGCTACTATTGAGTAGGAAATCGGGCAAACCCTTGATTTACCTTCTATATTAATGTGTGAAACATAAATTATGTGGCGCCAAAATCCCGCTATTGAATAAATCTAATGAACTCTGATTTCTGTAATATAATTGTAATAATTGGCAAGCAAGATACGCGCTGTCATTAATATGTCATCTTAGGTTCATCAAATAGTCACCAATTTGTCATTTGGTGCCGAAAGAGGAAATCAAATGCAACGTCATTTTCTGGCTCTGGGTCTTTTGGCTGTTTCATTGGCGCAGCCTACTCAGGCTGTCACTGTCTATGGTAAGGGCAATGTTGCTTTACAGCATGCCGATGAGAGCGGGGAGTCCGAGCTGCAGCTGGTCAGTAACGCTTCGCGAATCGGTGTGATGGGCAGTGAAGAAATCAGCGAAGGGATCGAGGTGATCTATCAGTTCGAATACGGAACCGAGATCGATGATGGCGACAGCTCGGGCCAAACCTTTACCCAGCGCAATATCTATCTTGGGCTTAAAACCTCCGCGGGCACATTAATGGCCGGTAATTTTGATACGCCGACCAAGAAAGCTCAGGGCAAAGTGGATCTGTTTGATAACCTTGAGGGTGACATTAAAAATATTGTTACCGGTGACAACCGGGTTAAGAATATTGTGCAGTATGTCTCTCCGGGCTCCATCGGGCCCTTTACCGCTAAAGTCGCTTACATCACGGAAGAGACTGATAGCGATGCCGGCGTGTCGGCGTCGCTGGCGTATAAACAAGATGCACTATATCTGGCGGCTGCCATTGATCAGGATGTAGAAGACAATAAAGGCGCTACCGATTTATACCGTTTGGTAGGGGCCTACACTTTGGGTAGTGTTCAGCTCGGGGCACTGTACGAGTCTTTCGATGGGGAGACGGGCGACGGCGATGGTTACTTCGGCTCGGTACAGTGGAAACTGACCGATAAGTGGATTCTTAAGAGTCAATACGGCCAGTCTGATATCGAAAAAGAAGGTCGCGAAACCTTAAGTGTCGGCGGTGATTATAAACTCAGCAAATCGACCAAAGCCTTTGTCTATGCCACTCACAATGAAGATGACAACGGTCGGGATGATGACTACGTCGGTGTCGGTATGGAGATGAAGTTTTAGTGCTCAAGCGCTATTGCTTGGTTTGCGGGCTTATATGGCTAAGCGTCTGGTCGCTAACGGCTCTGGCACAAGAGCCGTGCGAGCCGGCGGTGGACTTGGCCGATAGTTTTGATGCGGTCAATCGTATCGGCGACTGCGATTACAGTGACCAAGGCCTAAATAAGTTGTTGTCGGGCCGAACTCAGGCGCAGGACAAAGAGCCCTCGCAACAGCAAGCATCGTCATCGGCCCCTGCGCCAGACACTCAAGCTCAAGCTCAGCCGGCACACTCTGCTCGTCTGGCGAGTACTCCGGTTAGCGACGGGTTGGGCTATACCCAGCAGCGGTTTCAGCTACTGCAGCGTGCGGCCCAACTTTGCCAACCCTTAAAAGCCGAGATACAGCGTCAGCTCGTTCAGTACGGCTCAGATGGCTTAGTGCTGACAGTTGAGTATCATTGCACCTCGCAATAACACTTAACCCCCCACGGGTAAATTCCTCTGCGTATCGACACTCTGGACAGTCTTCTAGTGAATTCGCTACTATGTGGACGTTTCTTCATTCAGCGAAAGGGCGCCTGGGCACACTTTCGTTTCTCCGGCATCAATAGGAAAACACCGTGAACTCTCTACGAATAGTAATGACATGTTGGATGTTGGCGATACTCGCGCCTATGGCGCAAGCTTCGGATGAAAGGGATCCGTGGGAGGGCTTCAATCGCGCTATTTTCGCTTTTAACGATGTCGCCGATACCTACGTTGTCCGTCCGGTTGCGGTGGGGTATGAGACGATAACCCCCGAGCCGGTTCAGTTGGGTGTGGGTAACTTTTTTGGCAACCTGAAGGAAGTCCCCAATGTGTTTAACAGCATCTTACAAGGCAAGTTTGGCCGTGCCGGTAAAGATACCGGGCGCTTTTTAATTAACACCACTTTGGGGGTTGCCGGGTTGTTTGACGTGGCTTCCCATATGGGAATACCGCGCACCGAGGGCGAGGACTTTGGTCAAACGCTGGCTAAATGGGGTGTCCCAAATGGGCCTTATTTGATGTTGCCGGTACTGGGGCCGCGCACTTTGCGCGATGCAGCTGGTATGCCGATTGACTGGGTAACCGACCCCAAAACCTATGTGGGGCACACGCGAACCAGTTACGAGATCAAAGCGATTGAGTTGTTGGATACCCGTGCGGGCCTATTATCGCTGGAGCAGGATATTGGTTCCGATAAATACGCATTGTATCGCGATATTTATTTACAGCGCCGTGAATACTTGATCAATGACGGCGAGGTGGAAGATAGCTTTGGTGGCGACCTGGACGATTTCGACGATTTTTAACTCTAGGTATTTGCACGTAACCGGCCCGGATATTCCGGGCCAGCTCTCAATGGCGCTAAGCTAAGACGGCAAACTTACTAGCGGATAACGTCCATAATTTGTAGTCCTGTTGCGTATAGCTCGCCCTCTGGTATCACTCGAACCACTTTCACCACCGCCCGCAATTGAGGGTTATGGCCGTGGCTAGAAGCCATATTTAGCTCCCATTCACTTTGTTCGGGTAGGGCTGTGTCGAGCATCAGCTGAACACCGCCACCACTCAGCTCTCGGCATTCACCGCTGTGCTGTCCGGTATCACTCGAGAGTGTTGCCTCGAGCGGAGCTTCGATTTTCATTCGAATAAAATCGCGTTTTTCCTCAAAGGTCTTATTGGTCAAGCTCATTGTGATTTCCTCTGGGTGCAACAGGCCAAACAGGGTGCATTGTATGTATTTAACAGTGGGGCGCCATTGGGTGCTGCTCGGTATATATTGCGAGTCCATAGGAAAATACAACTTTGCACAAATCCAAGATTAACAGTGAATCTCGCGCAAAACCATAGTTGTTTAAGCGGCGCTAAGTACATATTGCTAAAGAGCCTAAGAGTTCTCAAAAGTGAGGTTGGTGGCTATAAAAACAGAGTTTTTACTAGGCTTAGGGTGATTGACTTGCACCTAGTAAACGAACGGAGTAGTGTTATGCGCCTCTGCCAAAGCAACCACACATTACATATTCCAATCTATGCGAAAGCTTCTGATTATTGATGATGATAAGCCGGTTCGACATAGCATTTCTGCCTTTTTAGAGGACAGTGGCTATGGCGTTATTGAAGCGGTAGATGGGCCCGCTGGGCTCGAACGTTTTGAGCAAGGCGATATCGATCTGGTGATTACCGATTTACGGATGCCCGGTATGGATGGGGTCAGTGTGTTGCGACAGTTGCGTGAGCGCTCTTGTGACATACCGGTTATCGTGATTTCCGGTGCCGGAGTTATGAGCGATGTAGTCAGTGCTCTGCGCCTTGGGGCTTGTGACTATCTAATTAAACCGATAGTCGATATGGAAGTGTTAGAGCACTCCATAGAAAAGGCCTTAGAGCGCCAAGATTTATTAGCCGAGAATAAAAGATACCGCGACGAACTCGAAAGTGCCAACCGCGGTTTGCGTGAAAACCTGCGAGTGCTGGAGCGAGATCAGGCCGCTGGCCGGCAGGTGCAGCGCCGATTACTACCTCAGCCTCAAACCACCGTCGAAGGTTACAGTGTGGCGCATCATATAGCGCCGTCGCTCTATTTAAGTGGTGACTTCGTTGATTATGCTCATATCAGCAAGCGCTATTTAGCCTTTTACTTGGCCGATGTGTCTGGCCATGGGGCATCATCGGCCTTTGTTACGATCTGGCTTAAACATTTGGTTAGTCGTATGGTGCGCGAAGAGGGGTTGTTTGCCGACCACGACTCGTTCGAGTCCGGTGCCAATACCATGCTGGAGTATATTAATCGCGAACTGAACGAAATTAGCCTCAATCACCATTTAACGTTTTTTGTTGGAGTGATCGATACCCACACCCACGATATGCGCTACGTGGTGGCTGGGCACTTGCCCATGCCTGTGTTGATCAGGGACGGTAAAGCCGAGTATTTAACCGGGCGCGGCAAGCCGGTGGGCATCTTTAAAGACATTAGCTGGCATATACATGCCATGACCTTACCGGAACAATTTTCCTTGGTTTGTTTTTCCGATGGGGTATTGGAAATTCTGCCGGATGATTCGCTGCAAAAAAAAGAAGCGCATTTACTGGAATTAATCGCACAAAAGGCTCAAAATCTAGAGACTGTGTGCGATGCGCTTAATATCAAGGATGTTAGCGAAACACCGGATGACATCGCAGTTTTGACCATTACTCGAGGTTTTTGAGATGCGGCCGGGTCAAATATTGGTTGCCGATCATAAAGGCGTTTATATTATCAAAATGGTGGGGGATGTTCGTCTCACACTGTGTATGTCATTTGATCAATTTATTGATGCTATGTTTGCCAGTGACGACTTTTGTGAAGTGTTGTTCGACCTGTCTGAGGCCGAAGCCATCGACAGCACAACACTGGGGTTGATGGCAAAAATATCCATATTGGGCGGCGAGAGAGTCGGCGCCCGACCCGTGATTTTCTCCCCCAATGACAGCATTAACCGCATATTGGATACTATGGGGTTTGGCGATATATTCACCATTGTGCACGAGCTGCAACCGCCAATAACCGCGACAGAAGTTTTGGTCAGTGACGATCAGCCAGACACCGATAACGATGAAGCCGTGGTGAAGGATAAAGTCATTGAAGCCCACAAAGTCTTAATGGGCTTAAACCGTGAAAACCAAGAGACGTTTACCGATTTAGTCAACATGCTGGAAAGCGAATAATAAACTTACTCGCTTCGCGCAGCGTTGCGGGCCACCAGGAAATCGGTATGTGATAAGTAAACCAACTCCGCCACTCGGCGAATGATATGCTCTTCGTATTTATCCAGCTGGCCGTCGGCAAGGGCAATCGTCCACATAGACTTCACCAAAGCAAACTTTTCTTCGCGCGAGCACTGGTCGTTCACAATTTGAGTAAACTGAAAGAGTGAGGTGGCATCCTCCTGTCGGTTTTCCGCCCGGCTTTGTAGCTCATTCACTTCTTCGCGGGTTAACTGGTAGGTTTGCTCAAGCTCCTGTTTGAACGCTTGCAACTCACTGTCATCAAACACCGTATCCGCGGCCGCTACTTCCATAAGCAAAGCGGCTGCTGCGAGTTGTTTGTCGTCTTCGGTAAGCGGCGCGGCCGAGCCGTCTGAAGTATTCAGACGGCTCTCCATAAAACGGGCAATCCTACTAAGCATTGGCCGAGTCTTTCAGTAAGTTTTCTAATTTCACCTGATCGGCGGCGAAGTTGCGGATACCCTCAGCCAGCTTTTCAGTGGCCATGGCATCGTCGTTCATACCAAAGCGGAAAGAGCTTTCGGTATCAATCAACTTATCAATGGACTCACCTGTGTTTTCTGGTGACAGCACGCGCTCCAGAGAGCCGGTGTCTTCATCCAGGGCTTTGAGCAGCTGCGGGCTGATAGTGAGTCGGTCACACCCGGCCAGGGCTTCGATTTCACCGGTATTGCGGAAGCTGGCGCCCATCACAACAGTGTTGTAGTTGTGTTGCTTGTAGTAGTTGTAAATGCGACGTACCGATTGCACACCTGGGTCAGTCTCTGAGGTGTACTCTTCACCAGTGGCGTTTTTGTACCAGTCCAGAATACGGCCCACAAACGGCGAAATCAAAAATACACCGGCATCGGCACAGGCGGCGGCCTGGTTGAAACCAAACAACAGCGTCAGGTTACAGTTAATGCCTTCTTTTTCCAGTTTTTCGGCGGCGCGAATACCTTCCCAGGTAGAGGCCAGCTTAATCAAAACGCGCGATTTGTCGATACCGTTTTGCTGGTACAAATCAATCAGGTGGTGAGCTTTATCGATGCTCGCATTGGTGTCAAAGCTCAAGCGGGCGTCAACCTCTGTCGAGATACGGCCGGGCACTAATTTTAAAATCTCACAGCCAATGGCAACAGCTAAGTGATCGCAAGCCGATTTGATTTGATCGTCACTGCTACCGCCTTCTTTGTCCGCCGCAGCGATGCATTTATCCAATAATGGCTTATAGGCCGGAATTTGGGCCGCTTTTAGCAGCAGAGATGGGTTGGTAGTGGCGTCTTGAGGCTTGTAGAGTTTGATCGCTTCGATGTCACCGGTATCGGCAACCACGTCGGTCATCTGCTTGAGTTGTTCGAGTTTGGTACTCACAATTTGGCTCCTAAATGTATATTTAATAGGCGATATGTATCACTGGCGACACCCGCATGCTCTCTTTCTGGAGCTTTATATCAGGCTAAATGGGCCGGTTTGGGCTGCCATAAGACAAGTCGGTTAAATCACAAAGTGTTATACAGCCGACTGGTCCGTCGTTATTGTCGATTCACTTGGCCCCGCTATTGTAAACGTTAACGTCAGCGGGGCAAAGCGCCACTGACGGCCGATAGCTCGGGCTCAACTTCTTGCAGTGCAGCCCAGATAACCTCGCTACCCACGCCCGCTTTATGGGCATTCTCACTGATTACCCGGCGAAAACGACGGGCTCCGGGTAGGCCCTGATAAAGCCCTAGGGTGTGCCGCGTCATACTGCTTAGCTTCACCCCCTTGGACAATTCCTGCTCGCAGTAATTCACAAACTGGCGCATAACGTCCAAGCGGCTCAGTATGGGGCGGCTTCGGCCGTAAATTGTTTGATCAACTTCAGCCATTAAGTATGGGTTGGAGTAGATTTCCCGGCCGAGCATGACCCCGTCGAGATCATGCAGTAGTTCCTTGCACTGCGCCAAGGTATTAATGCCGCCATTGACGATAATTTCTAAGTCCGGCCGCTCGGCCTTAAGGCGCGCCACTAGCGCGTAATCAAGCGGTGGAACATCGCGATTTTCTTTCGGGCTTAGCCCTTGCAGCCAGGCTTTGCGGGCGTGAACGATAAACGTTTTGCAACCGCTGTCTGCCACTGTATTGACAAACTGCAGCAACCCCTCGTAATCCTCCATGTCGTCAATGCCAATGCGGTGCTTAATAGTAACGGGAATATCCACCCGTTCAATCATGGCACTCATGCAGTCGCGCACTAGTTCAGGTTCCGCCATCAGGCAGGCGCCAATACGGCCGCTTTGCACCCGGTCCGACGGGCAACCGCAATTGAGGTTCACCTCATCATAGCCCCATTGCTGGGCATAGTCGGCGCACTGGGCCAGCGCCTGCGGGTCCGAGCCACCCAGCTGCAGCGCAACGGGGGACTCTTCGGCGTTAAAGCGCAAAAAACGCTCGCGGTCGCCATAAATCAAGGCCCCGGTGGTGACCATTTCGGTATAGAGCACGGCATCTTGACTCAGCAATCGCCAAAAGTATCGGCAATGGCGATCACTCCAGTCCATCATCGGGGCACAGGTGAAGCGGCGATTGATTGTTTTTTGCGGGGTTTCTGGCACGGAAAGAGAGCGTCTAGTGGGTTTTCGGTGGCGGGTATTCTACCCTGATTGGGGGGTGTTCGACAAAAGTCGAGGTTGTTTCTTTTTTTTGCGTCAGACATCAGGCGTTGGGCTTCTGACATTTAGCCTTTTACTTACCCTCTTTCGCCGGGCGGGCGAGCCACTTCTTTGGTGAGCAAAGAAGTGGCCAAGAAACTCACCCCGCTCATCACAGCCCTTCGGGTTCCCCAATTCGAGCCAATTTTGAGGGTCGGAAAAAATCGCTTCCCAGCGCTTTTCCTTAATTGCACTTCCGTGTGCAATTAACCCACAAAATTGGCTCGAATTCGGCTGGATGAGAAGGGGAATGGAAACTTCGTAGCGGGTTTAGTTTTTGCGTCAGGCGTTAGACCTTTATTTTTCATCAGACACAAGCATTTCACATTTAAAAGCTTGGTTTCTGCTTGTGAATTTTTCGTGTTCAAGGGAAACCCTTGTACATTATGGGTTTGCTGGTGCTGGGCTGTAGAGAATGTCTTTGCAATTCAATTGGTTGGGTGCGCTTGCTTGGCCGTAATAAAAAGGTTAGATTAATGTCTCACTTATCGTTAGTCGCATTTCCCCAGACAAGGAACCGTCAAAATATGCCTGTTTCCCCTCTATTTTCAACGGCCTCCACAACTAATTTTATCCAATTTCTACTGGAGATAGGGTGAATGGGCAAAGTGCGACTTAGTCGCATGAATTAGCTGTTATGTGTCTTTCAGGGATTATGAATGACTAAAGAAACCATTGCTTGGCTACTTGTAAGATCTATTGGGGTGTTTTTCCTCATAGCTGCGGCTTACTTCATTTATCAGTTTGCGGTCAATGTGTTGTTTACTATCTCTATTGATCCAAAAATAACCGTCAATGCCGATGGTATAGAGACTATCCGAATGCATAACCTTGATTGGTCGCCATTTTTCACAGGTGCTTTCTTTGCTATAGGTTCTATTTATTTCCTAAAGTTTGGTAGTCTCATGCACAAACTATTATTAGCAAATCCAAATGGTAATCACACATAATAAATTGCTGTTGTGCGTCCCGGCCACAAAAAAATGCGGCCTCCACCGGACGCGCTAACGCGCGCCGCAAAGCAAGGTGTTGCATTGAGGTATAAAGATGCCGATTGATGAGGTAGGGGTAGGTTTTTTCGGGGCAATATATAAATTTCTTGGTTGGGTATTTTTCGAAGTTATAATTGAGATGCTAATAAAAGGGTTAGGGTATTTAATCTGTCATCCTTGCCGGTAGTGGCAATTATTCTGAATTGGTTGCCGGTATCGTTAAGTTGCTACCGAAGTAACATCAGCAAAGAGTCAAATGGCTCCCAACCAGGGGTTGTAATACGTTCCGGTTTTCATCTGACGGGCCGCCGCTAAACAATGGCGTTTAGCGAGTAAAAGGAGACGGATTTAGTTTTACGTGGATGGCATGTGATTACGTAACATTAGAAACATAATTAATGTGGTCGCCACTTGATCGTTCATAAGCATTAAGTGCTCCTAATATCGTGAGGAGTCCAATTTCGTACGGCACTTTGGCCGTGTGTAACTGCTGGATATGAGTGAAAAGGGTGTTTAAGCTTTTCAAGCTGTTCTCGGGAATTTTTTGCTGTATCAATCTTGCGGGCAAGCTTTCATATACTGGACGAGAAATATCAGTTAACAGGAGTAATGCTAAATGAGTACGAGTACCTATTTAATCAAATGCAATGTTAATAACAAGCTTGGCGAAGATGTCTACTTTGGTTATTGTATGGCCGATAATGATGATAATTTTTTAAAAGATATCGACTTGAAAAAGGTAGAGAATAATGCGGGCTTGCCCATCTTTACCCAAAACATTAATCATCGTGTAACTTTCAGTTTTTGTGTTGTAGACGGAAGATCTTTCCTGTGGTCGGTCAGTAGTATGATGGTTAAGCTAGAGAAGTCAGATGGGACCATAACAATCGAGTTGCTGCCTGGAACGCCCGGAGCGGAAACTGTCGGCTATATCGTACCTACGCCAGCCGGAACTATTCCCGCCGTGTCAATACTGAAACAAAATGGCAAACCTGCCTTGGCTGAGAATACCTCTTTCATCGCGAAGGTGAAGAGCTACGCCCCATGAAATAACTGAATCATCATATAGCTTAAAGCGGGGCGTTTGATCATTTCACAAAATCGATACCTGCTATTATTTATCTCCCCAATTTGTGACTTTCCCCTTAAACCACCTTCTTGTCCATGTATAATGCCTCTATTTGCTGACTTGCCTGTAGAGGAGTAGTTATGAAGGTTTTAGTATCTGGTATTGCCGCAGTGGCACTAATGAGTGGTTCGGCCTGGGTTGTTGCTGAGGATGCCCCCCCAAAGTGGGAGGCATCGGCGGAATTGGGGGCGATCAATACCACCGGTAATACAGAAACAACGTCGTTTAACGGTAAATTGGACGTTATTCAGAATCTAGAGCGCTGGAAAAACACCTTTGCCGCCAGTGTTCTTTACAAGGAAGATCAGGTCGAAAATGATGCCGGCATTGAGTCGAGCGAAAAGACGGCGGAGAAATACTTTGCCTCGGTAAAAAGCGCCTATTTGCTAACGGGTGAGTATGGAAACTTATTCGGATATGCTTCGCACACTCACGATGAGTTCGGTTCGTATCGCAAATACACAACGGTTTCTTTCGGATACGGTAAGCGCTTAATTAACGCTGAAACACTGACTTTAGATGCTGAAATTGGCCCTGGTTACTATTGGGGTGACCAAGTGATCGATGAGGATCTGGGGCTGGTTGTCCAAGAAGAGGGTGCCATGCTGCGTGCAGCGGCGGATTTGAAGTGGACAATTTCTGAAAACGCCACCTTCACCCAGAAGCTGGGCGTTGAAGGCGGCGACGACAATACCCGTGTGCAAAGTGATACCGCTGTCAGTACTCAAATAAGCGGTAGCCTGCAAATGAAAGTTGGTTACTCCGTCACCCACGACACTGATGTGGCGATCGACAAAGAGAAAACCGATACCACCACCTACATCAATTTAGTCTACAACTTTTAAAGTGCGCACACCTGTCTCGCCCGCTGGTATGCCGGGCGAGCAGTGCATATCGCTTCCCAGCGTGTTACCGAGGTAAAGTCGGCAAGCTGTAAGTGCTCTGCGGCTTTGTACGCGCTGGTCAGCGCCTCTACCCAGGGTACTATTGCCATATCGACAATACTGTAGCTTTCGCCCAGCATATACTCGTGGCGTTGCAGGTGTTCGTCTAGCACGCCGAGCAGTCGTCGTGTTTCATTGGTATAGCGCTGCACGGGATATGGGTGGTCACAACTTTCGACGGCGTATTTAAAAAAGTGACCAAATTGGCCGAACATGGGGCCGATATGGCCCACCTGAAAAAATAACCATTGATCACAGGCGCTGCGCCCGGCGCGGTCGAGGGGGGTAAATTCACCGGTTTTGTCCGCTAAGTAGCGCAAAATGGCCCCCGACTCCATCAGGCTGATGGGGTGGTCATCGGGGCCGTTGGGGTCAATCAAGGCCGGTATTTTACTGTTCGGGTTAATGACCTTAAACGCCTGTGTGAACTGATCATCTTCTAAAATATTGATGAGGTGTGGTTCGTATTTTAACCCCATTTCCTCCAGCGCCAGCGCGACTTTGATACCATTGGGCGTATTCATAGAGTACAGCTGAATGAAGCTTGGGTGTTTGGCGGGCCAGCGCTCGCGAACGAGTTGAAGTTGCATGGGATGCTCCAGATTGGGTTGATTCGGATGAATTGGTCCAACACTGTTTGGAATGAGATAACGATTATGACTTTAACACATTGCGATGAGACGGGTGCGGCCAGTATGGTCGATGTGGCTGATAAAGCGGTCACCCAGCGGGAGGCGCGTGCTCAGGCGTATGTCTACATGAGCGGGGAGACGCTACAGGCAGTGGCCGATAACCGCTTAAAAAAGGGCGATGTTTTGGCCACGGCCCGCATCGCCGGCATTCAGGCGGCGAAAAAGTGCAGTGATCTGATTCCCCTTTGCCACCCGTTGGCATTGAGTAAGGTGGATGTGAACTTTCAATTACAGCCCGGCGAGGGCCGTATTTATGTCGAGAGCTATTGCAAGCTGGTCGGGCAGACCGGGGTGGAAATGGAAGCGCTTACCGCGGCAAGTATAGCGGCGCTGACGATCGTTGATATGTGTAAGGCCATGGATATGGCGATGGTGATATCAGATATTTGTGTATTGGAAAAATCGGGTGGTCGGCGCGGCCATTATGTGCGGCAGGGCGAGGGTTAGAAAAATGGTATTGACCGTATTGTTTTTTGCCAGTTTGCGCGAGCGCTTGGGCTGCAATGAGCTCTCGCTGACCTTGCCCGCCGGGGCCAGCGTCGCCGACGTTATCACCACCTTGGCGGAGCGAGAGTCGGGCTGGTGTGAAGCATTCGAGCAAGGTCAATGCTTGGCTGCGGTCAACCAGCAAATGGTAAAGCCCGATTACTTGTTGGCCGATGGCGATGAGTTGGCATTATTTCCACCGGTGACAGGGGGTTAAATGGACTCGGTAAGCATACAAAACGCGCCATTTTCCGCCGCTGAAGAGTACTCCGCGGTGTCGTCCGACGCCGGCGAGTGCGGTGCCGTGGTCCTGTTTACCGGGCGGGTGCGGGCCGAGAGTGAGGCCAATCCGGTGGTGGCTCTGGAGCTAGAACATTACCCAGGCATGACCGAGCAAGTACTCGAAGACTTAATGGCCGAAGCTCGCCGCCGCTGGACGTTGGGCCAAATCCGGGTGGTGCATCGGGTCGGAGAAATTCTACTGGGGGATGAAATTGTTCTGGTAGCAGTCAGTGCGGCTCATCGGCGCGAGGCATTTGAAGCCTGTGAGTACCTAATGGATACGCTCAAATCGACCGTGCCATTTTGGAAAAAAGAAATTCGGCAGGATGGTACAAGTCATTGGGTGGCAGCGAAGGGCAGTGATGAGAAAGCGGCCAGCCGCTGGGGTTGACCGTCTCAGTGCGCAAAGAAAGACTATTTGTCTTCCATGGCCTCTTCCATAGCACCTTTAGCGTCTTCCATTGCATCTTCGGTGGCATCAGCAGCGTCATCAGCAGCGTCTTCTGCGTCATCAGCAGCATCTTCCATAGCGTTTTTGCCATCTTCCATGGCATCTTCGGTAGCGTCAGCGGCATCATCAGCCATGTCTTCGGCTTTCTCTTTCAGTTCAGCCGCTTTATCTTTGGCCGCTTCGGTGGCGTTAGCCGCTTTGTCAGACATAGTTTCAGCAGCTTGCTCAGCATTTTGCTCCATGCTGGCCTCTTCTTCTTTGGGAGAACAGGCGGCCAAGGTACCCAAGGCGGCGATTAGCAACAGTTTTGAGTAAATATTCATACGTTTCCCTCTGGTTATTATTTGCTTGAGCGCTAAGTGTATGAATATTTGGGGGGTAAGCACAAGTCGAAACGTGCGACAGAGTGTGAACTTGGTTACAATAGGTCGATTATCACGGGGGCTCCAAAGCAGTATAGGCCCCGTATTCTCTACCGTATCGGCCTAATTCACTAAAGTGGTTACATGACATTTGAGCAGTTTGAAACCGTGTCTCTGTTTTTGGGGATCGGCGGTTTAATTGGATTTATGTTGTTTATAGTCTGGGATCTGGCAAAAGAGTCTCAAGCGGGTAGGTTTGGGACTTTTATCTTATTTCTCGCGCTGGGTTTAGGGTTGTTAGGTTTTCTTATTAAAGCTGTACTGGTCGAAGTTATAGAAAAATAACATGGGTGCCATATCGGGGTAGGGTTTATGTTCGAGTTATTTACACCATATTGCAAAGCTCAAAAAGACCGTCAGGTTATTCACGATACGGATGCCCGCGTCGCCAAATACAGCCGCCGGGGCCTTGTGCTCAACTTTCTGGTGTTTGCTTTAAGCTTAGTGTTTGGTGACTTTTTTCACCGTGAAACCAATTTAGCGGTCGTGCTGATTACCGGTTTGATGCTGGTGACCTTGCTGCGCAGTTATTACTTGTTCCGGTTTGAAGTGCTCTACTCACGAGCCCCCAGACGCTGGCGCACCCAGTATTTTTTAGCCTCCTTTATGGGCGCTATCTGGTGGAGTGTGATTCTCGTTAGCCTCACTCACGTGCTGGGGATGCGCGATGAAACCCTCATTATGTGGCTGTATACGGTGGTGTTTTACTCCTCTGTGGCCAATGTGTTCGCTCCTTATATTCGCTTTCTCAAGATTTATTTATTTATCGGCATGATTCCGGCGGCGGGAACAGCGCTGATGTTGGGCTCGGTTGAGGGCGCTCTCTACGCTGCCATTATGGTGATGTTCTACTTAATGCTCGTACACCAAGCCAAGGTGAATGGTGTGGGTTACTGGGAGCGCTTAGAAGCCAACCATATTCTCGATGAGCGCGCTCGTGGGCTGGAGTTTGAACAAAAAAGCTCCCGCGCCGCAATCGATTTGAAAAATGAATTTTTGGTGAATCTAGGCCATGAATTTCGGGTCTCACTTAACGATATTTTAGGCACTTTGTCCCTGGTGGATGAAGCCGAGCTGAGTGATCGCCAGAGCGATTTATTAAGCATGGCCACCAAGGCTGGCGAGCGACAGCTCGACTTGGTGAACAACGTGGTCGATTTTTCCAAAATCACCACCAAGTCGCTAGAGCTGGACGAATCGGTATTTGATTTACGCCGCCTGGTGTCTAAATTAGTGCGCGACTTCTCGCTGGAGGCTCACCAGCAAGGCGTTGAATTGAACTACCTGCTCGATACGGAGTTGCCCGCACGAGTAAAAGGCGATGCCGCGCGGCTGCGCCAAATTACCAGCAGCTTGCTTGGCCACGCGCTTAAATTTTCGGTAACGGGCAATGTCTTTGTCGAGGTAACCTTTGATGCGGCCGATGAGAGCCGCGGCGAATTGCAAATCGTGATTAGTGACAGCCACTATCATCGTACCGAAGACGCTAAGGCTGAGGTGGATGAGTCGCGCCTGCAAGAGGCCGAGCAAACCGGGCGGGTCGGTATTGGCTTGTCGATCAGTAAAGGGCTGGCCGAGTGTATGGGTGGCAGTGTACACCTACTGAAAACGCCCACGGGTGGCAATCGAATTCTTATTAACGTCAACCTAGAGGCCATTAGTCACCAGGGTAAAATCCTGGGCGCGGATCAGCGCCTGCGAGGTAAGCGCTTGCTGTTGGTTGATTTGCCCGATCGGGTCGCCCTCGACTTGCAAGACGAGCTGAGTAATTGGGGGGTTGAAGGGCAAACCGTTTACGGTTATGAACAAGCCGTCGATAAAGTACAAGCTTGCCAAGATGCCGGTGAAGCCATTGATTGCGTTGTTGTCTACAACCGTCTGAACAGCTTTAACGCGCTGGCCCTGTCGCGTGAGCTGGCGCAAGACGAAACCTCTGCCCAGCTTAAACAAATCATTGCCATGAGTGTGTTGCAGCGCGACACCCCAGAGGTGCAAGAACACTTAGCGCATTACAAACAGGTGAGCTGTTTAGAAAAGCCGATTATCTACAAACATTTGTACGATGCTTTGTGCCAGCGCTTATTGCTGAGCGAAGAACCCGAACCCACTCAGGCAGAGCCTGCTGCACCGATTGTGCCGGTGGCAGATGAGCCGGGAACGAAAAGAGTGTTAGTGGTGGAGGATCACCGGGTTAATCAAATGGTGGCCTCTGGTATGCTGAAAAAGCTCGGCTGCTACGTACAATTGGTCAGCAGTGGCCCCGAGGCGGTGGCGATTTTGGAGAAAGAGCGCTTTGATTTGGTTTTTCTCGACAGCGAATTGCCCGAGAGTTCCGGTTTGTCAGCAGTTATGAAAATTCGTGAGCAAGAAAAAACCAACAATTCGCGCCGGCGTATTCCGGTTATTGCCATGATTCCCGAGCTGACCGAGGAGCAAGTCAGTGAACTCTTCTCGGTTGGCTTCGATGATCAAATCGATAAGCCTTTGCGATTTGATGCGCTTGAAGGGCGGGTTCAGCGCTGGTTGGATCTCGGGATAGTCAATAGCTAAGGGGGCTCTGAAGGCTTAACCAGAGACTCCCCGTGAGTTTTTCTTAGGCGTTAAATTCGGCCCAAATCGGGCAGTGGTCCGAGGGCTTTTCCATCGCTCTTATGTCGTAATCAATGCCCGCCGCAGTGCATTTTTCTGCCAGTGCCCGGGTCGCCAGAATTAGATCAATGCGCAGGCCGCGCTTAGGGTCGCGCTCGAAGCCTCTTGAGCGGTAATCAAACCAGCTGTACAGCGCCTCACTGGTGGGGAAATGTTGGCGGTAGGTGTCAATCAACCCCCAGGCTAAAAGCCGGTTAAGCCACTCGCGCTCCTCCGGTAAGAAGCTGCATTTACCGGTGCGCAGCCAGCGTTTGCGGTTGTCTTCCCCAATGCCAATATCAATATCCTGATGGGAGATGTTCATATCCCCCATCAATAATATGGATTCGGCGGCGTTGTGTTGGGTTTCCAATAATTGCTGTAAGTCAGCGTAGTATTTTTCTTTGGCGGGAAACTTTAAAGGGTGGTCGCGGCTTTCACCTTGCGGAAAGTAGCCATTGTAAACATGTACTAAACCGTGTTCAGGCACTTCAAAGCTGCCGCCGACAAAACGTTTTTGTGATTCTTCACTGTCGCCCACAAAACCCTTGGTGCTGGTTACAAAAGGGTGGCGCGATAAAAGCGCAACACCGTAGTGGGTTTTTTGACCGTGAAAGACGACGTGATAGCCCATCGCTTCCACATCGGTCAGTGGGAATTGTTCATCGGCCACTTTGGTTTCTTGCAAACCAATAAAATCGGGCTGATGCGTGTCAATCACTGCTTGCAGTTGATGCAGGCGTGAGCGAATACTGTTGACGTTAAATGAGATAGCTTTCATGGAGTGTATGATTGAATTTGGCAGTGGGGGGCGGCCACAAAGGCCGCCGCATAATGAATAAGTTTAGAAGTTGGCGATTTTGGGCGTTTCTTGACTTTCGTTCGCTTTAATAAAGTCCAGCAGAATATGCCCCGCCTCGGTTAGGAAGGGATCTTCTTCCGGGTTGATTTTTTCCGGCCCAGCGTCCAGCGCTTGTTGTTCTGGGTCGGCTTCGTCATCTTCCTCGTCGGTGCCGTTAATATCGGAGTAAGCCTTATAAGGTTCTAGCCCCTTAGCTTTGCGACGTTTGTTCTCTAGCGCGAGCACCTTGTTTTCGTATTCATCTTTTTCAGCGATTCGGGTTTTTTCTCGCAATGAGATGGTGGTGCGGCTGGACATTTCTTCGGCCAATTCCAGCTCGTCGGTAAGGTAGACAAAATCCGGATCTTCTTTTATCCGCGCCATGTGGGACTGGGTAATACTCGGCAGAGCCGCCGGAATGTCGAAGTAGCGATTGTGCTTGGCGGCGTGAATGCTGTCCCAGGGCAGTGCGTGGTCGTAACTGCTTTCGCCGACAAGTTCGGGGTCAATCAGGTCGGGTAGGGCAATGTCGGGCACCACACCGCGGTGCTGGGTACTGTCACCAGAGACGCGATAGAATTTTGATTCGGTCACTTTCAGTTGGCCGTGCTGTAGAGGCTGCAGTGTTTGCACAGTGCCTTTGCCGAAAGATTGGCTGCCGATAATAATGCCGCGCCCGTAATCTTGGATGGCGCCGGCAAAAATTTCCGAAGCCGATGCGCTCAGGCGATTAATTAATACCACAATTGGCCCGCGGTAAACGGCCTTTGAGTGGGAGCGGTGATTGCGGGTAATCAGTTGATTGGTTTGGCGAATTTGCACCACCGGTCCTTGGTCAATAAATAGGTCGGTGAGTGAGGTGGCCTCATGCAGTGAACCGCCGCCGTTGTTGCGTAAATCCACAACAATGCCGTCTACATTTTCCTCGGCCAATTCGCTTAACAGACGAAACACATCGCGAGTGGAGCTGCGGTAATCGGGGTCGCGTTGGCGGTAAGCGGCGAAGTCCAGATAAAAAGTAGGGATGTCGATAACGCCAATTTTGTAGGCCTTATCGCTGTCATCTTTCAGCTCGAAAACCGCTTTTTGTGCGGCTTGCTCTTCCAGCTTAACTTTGTCGCGTTTAATGCTAATAATGTGAGTGCTACTACCTGCAGCCGCTTTAGCCGGTAAAATTTCCAGGCGCACGGTGCTGTCTTTTTTGCCGCGAATTAAATCGACCACTTCATCAAGACGCCAGCCAATCACCTCGACAATTTCACCCTCGCCGTCTTGGCCTACACCGACAATACGGTCGGCGGGTTTTAGTTGTCCTTGTTTGTCGGCAGGGCCCGCCGGAATGAGGCGCACAACTTTGGTGTATTCATCTTCACTTTGCAGCATCGCCCCAATGCCTTCCAGAGACAGGGACATATTGATATTGAAGTTTTCCAAAGTGCGGGGCGATAAGTAGTTAGTGTGGGGGTCGTATAAAGTGGTGAATGAATTGATTACAGCACCGAATGCATCTTCACCGGTTTGTTGGCTAATGCGGCGGGCTTGGTTGCGGTAGCGTTTAATCAATAATTCGCGCGCCTCTTTAACCTCTTTACCCGCTAATTTTAAATTGAGGGCGTCGGCTTTAATACGCTTGCGCCAGAGCTCATCTGCCTCGGCAGCGTTGGCTGGCCAGCCGGTTTTATCGCGGTCTACACGCAGTGATTCTTCGGTCTCGAAGCCCAGCTTGTATTGCTCGTCTTCCAGTTGAGCAATAATGGCCTCAGAGCGGGCAATAAAACGCTCAAGGAATGTGGCGTATATATTAATCGCCGTATCCAGTTTGCCCTTCTTAAAGTCGTCATCAAATTCGGCTTTGTGCTGCATAAACGTATCGATATCTTTCTGCAGCAGGTAGCTTTTACCCGGATCGAGTGAGTCTAGGTAATTGCTTAAAAACTTTTCCGAGAGCTCATCGTCGAGCGTCTGGTCGCGAAAGTGGTACTCGTGCAAGGTGCGTACGATTTCCGCGGTCGTCTTTTCTTGCTGCTTGGTCACTTCCAGTGGCTCGGGGCTTAGGGCCAAGGCGGGGACGGCAAGCAACAAGCTGATCAATAGGGTTAATGTACGGCTTGCGACGGCTCTGCGGGTAGGGCGGGGGGGCATTTTATCTGGCATAAACTCGTTGGGGCTCCAAATGTACTGCTTAAGGCCTCGGGCTAAGGCGCATTAATAACAATCATTAGACAGCAACATAGCATTATTTGTTCTGTCAGCCCAGCCAAACCCAGACATTCACGACTTGCTGCGGATTTTTTGTACGATTTTTTGACTTTTGTCCGGCGAGCAGGGCTCAAATTGCGCCACCGATGTGGATAGATCCTGGGTTAGCGTGAGATGACGCACAAATCGGCGACAGTGTCTGCACATAGCCAAATGTAAGCGCATTTGCCATTTTAGGCGCTTATCCGGGCTGCCTTCCAGGTATTCGCCGGCTCGGTGTGCCACATCCTTACATTTCAGCATCGTCCGGTCTCCTGATAGCTGTCAATGATATTCATCAGGGTTAATCGCGCCCGGTGTACCAGCACACGCGCATTAGCTGCAGAGACACCCAGTAGCTCGCTGATCTGATCAAAGCTGGTCTGCTCCATATCCCGCAAACGGAATACCGCACGCTGGGTGGGCGGTAGTAACAGCAGGGTTTTGTTAATACAGTGATGTAAATCAACCTCTTCCAGCAGGGCGTCGGGGGTTTCGAGGTGCCAATGGGGCGGCTTGTTGGCCCAGTGACCCCAGCGATTAAAGTTATCGTCGTCGAGGTAGCCGCCTTCATCGGGTTGGGTGTCGAGGGAGATGTGGCGCGATTCGCGCTTAGCGCGTGTTAGAGCTTCGTTGCTGACAATGCGCAGCAGCCATGTTTTTAAACTTGAGCGATGTTCAAATTTTGCCAGGGCGCGGTGGGCTGAAACCCAGGCATCTTGCACCACATCTTCGGCCAATGAAGGTCCGACAATCGCGGCGGCTACCGCCACCATGATTGAATGATGGCGCTGTACCAGTTCGGCGTAAGCGTTATCGTTGCCGTTGATGGCGGCGAAAACCAGATCTTTTTCGTCGGTATGATGGTTGGCTGCGCTCAATAGGTGCCCCTTAGGTGGTGCCTTGCGCGGCTGCCTAACAGGCGCGGTGGGCAATAAGCTATGGTGTTGCATATAATATAGCATTATTACGAGACGCTCTTGTTGTGGGCGCGGGCGCGTTTGGTGAGCGCGCGGATAAGATGGTCATCGAGGCTAAAGTACCGACCGGGGCCCCAGACCAAAAGCGCCAACAGCATAATCAAGTAGGTGGCGGCAAACTCAATACCATTGTTTAACACCACGAACTTGCCGCTGGAGGTTAGCCAGGGGTAGTGGCCGTGCTCACGCAGCAAGCTTTGTGCTCGATCGAGCTTTTCGGTGGCAGCGAGCACGCGTTCATTGGCGAAAGGGGCTCCGGCGTCGGCAATTGCCTGCCAACCGTAATCCCAATGGACGGCAAAAATTGCCACCAGCATGGTAACCATTAAAGGGATGGTAATGGCGCGGGTAAACAACCCGAGGGCCAACAGTATGGCGCCGATCAATTCGGTGGCGGTAGCCAGAAAAGCCATTAGCCCCGGCAAGGGGAGGCCGAGTCCCCATTCAGCATTGCCAAACCAGATTACGGTGTCGCTAAAGTGCGCCAGCTTTTGCGTGCCTGCCATCCAAAAAATAGGCACCAGGTACAGCCTTAAGGCCAGCGCTGCCAGTGAATCCATCTGGGTAAGTGCGTTGAGCGTTTGCGAGCGCCAGCGAAGCAGTGTGTCCATGTTTTAATCTCCAGTCGTCTTTCCTTTCTAGACGAATGCTGCGAGCTTTTGTTACAGAAAGTAGGCCGCCGTGGTTAGTCGGCGCTGTTATAAGGTGGCGTTAAAGAGTCCGTTTTATTATACTGGCGGGCTTTTGCAAAACACCTATTCACACGTGGCCTTTGGTAGGGGCCACCACTGACCTTTAAGGATGACACATGCCTGTAATTACCCTTCCCGATGGTTCCAAACGCGAGTTTGATCAGCCCGTTACACTGATGCAAGTTGCCGAAGATATCGGCCCCGGACTTGCCAAGGCGACCGTTTGTGGCCGCATCAATGGTGAGTTGGTCGATGCTTGTGAGTTGATTGAGCAGGATGCCGAGATCTCGCTGATTACCGGTCGCGATGACGAGGGGGTTGAGGTTGTACGTCACTCCTTTGCTCATCTGGTGGGGCACGCTATCAAGCAGTTGTACCCAGAGGCCAAAATGGCCATTGGTCCGGTGATCGACGACGGTTTTTATTACGATATCGAATACGAGCGCACCCTGACACCGGAAGACCTGGAGGCGATTGAGCAGCGCATTAAAGAGCTGATCAAAAAAGACTACGACGTTATCAAAGAGATGACGCCCATCGCCAAGGCGCGTGAGGTATTCGCCGCACGCGGTGAAGACTATAAAGTCGAGCTTGTGGATGGTTTGATTGCCGAGGGTGAACAGGCGGTGGGGCTATACCACCACGAAGAATACATCGATATGTGTCGCGGCCCCCACGTGCCGAACACCCGTGTTATGCGTCATTTTAAATTGATGCGCGTCTCGGGCGCCTACTGGCGTGGCGATGCTAACAACACCCAGTTGCAGCGTGTGTACGGCACCGCTTGGAACGATAAGAAAGAGTTAAAAGCCTATTTGCGTCGTCTGGAAGAGGCTGAGAAGCGTGACCACCGCAAACTGGCGAAAAAGTACGACCTGTTCCACATGCAGGAAGAGGCTCCGGGTATGGTGTTTTGGCACCCGAAGGGCTGGTCGGTTTACACCGAAATCGAACAGTACATGCGTCGTGTTCAGCGCGATAATGGTTATCAGGAAATTAACACGCCGCAGGTGGTGGATCTAAGCCTGTGGAAGAAATCCGGTCACGCCGATAAGTTTGGCGACGATATGTTTATGTTGAAATCGGAAGATCGCGAATTTGCGGTTAAGCCGATGAACTGCCCCTGCCATGTGCAGGTGTTTAATCAGGGCTTGCGCAGCTACCGCGATTTACCTTTGCGCTTAGCGGAGTTCGGCAGTTGTCACCGCAACGAGGCTTCCGGCTCGCTGCACGGTATTATGCGTGTGCGCGGCTTCACCCAGGATGACGCCCATATCTTCTGCGCCGAAAATGCCATTCAGGACGAAGTGTCAGCGTTTACCGATCTTCTATATCAAGTGTACGCCGACTTTGGGTTTAACGAAGTAATTATTCGCCTGTCTACTCGCCCCGAGCAGCGTGTGGGTGATGATGCGGTGTGGGATAAGGCAGAAAAGGCACTGGCCGATGCGCTGGATGCCAAAGAGCTCGATTATAAACTCTTGCCGGGTGAAGGTGCTTTCTACGGACCTAAAATCGAATTCTCACTTAAAGACTGCTTAGGCCGGGTGTGGCAATGTGGCACGATTCAGGTGGATTTCTCTATGCCGGGACGTCTGGATGCCCAATATGTGGCCGAAGATGGCTCGCGTCAGGTGCCGGTTATGTTGCACCGTGCAATTTTGGGGTCATTTGAGCGATTTATCGGTATTTTGATTGAAAACTACGAGGGGTCATTTCCCTCTTGGCTGGCGCCCGAGCAGGTCGTGGTGGCCAATATTACCGACAATCAGGCCGAATATGTGCAAAAAGTGCAAAAAACCTTGGCTAATAAGGGATTTAGGGCCATATCGGACTTGAGAAACGAGAAGATCGGCTTTAAAATCCGCGAGCACACTATACAGCGGGTTCCCTATATCCTCGTCGCGGGTGATAAAGAAGTGGAATCCGGCCAGGTTGCCGTTCGCACACGCGAAGGCCAAGACTTGGGTGTCATGAGTTTGGACGCATTTACCGACCTGTTGGCAGCGGATGTTGCTAGCCGCAGTCGGGTTTCGTCGTCTGACTCGGAAGATTAATCGAACAGGAGATAGACACTATCAAAAGAGATAACGCTAAAGGCAAATCCAAGAAAGCCCGTATTAACGATCAAATTGAAGCGACTGAAGTCCGACTGATCGGTGCTGACGGAGAGCAGGTGGGGGTAGTCCCGCTGACAGATGCTCTAAAAGTGGCACAAGATGCCGATTTGGATCTGGTTGAAATAGCGCCTGATAGTACGCCGATAGTTTGTAAAGTGATGGACTACGGTAAGCACCTGTTTGAAATTAAGAAAACCAAAGCTGCTGCCAAGAAGAAACAAAAGCAGCAGCAAATTAAAGAAATGAAGTTTCGTCCAGGGACGGAAGATGGGGATTATCAGGTCAAGCTACGCAACCTGATACGTTTCCTAGAAAACGGGGACAAGGCTAAGGTATCGCTTCGGTACCGCGGTCGTGAAATGGCTCACCAGGAACTCGGGATGGACGTGATGCTACGCATCGAGAAAGACCTTGAGGAACTGGCAACAGTGGAACAACGGCCTAAAATGGAAGGTCGCCAACTGATTATGGTCATGGCCCCGAGAAAGAGAAAGTAGTCGGGCTTTTAGCTGCCTAGGTTACTGAATATTAATCATTGTAAATGCGGAGTTTTATCTCATGGCAACAAAAGCTAAAGTACACTCTGGCGCCGCCAAGCGCTTTAAAAAGACGGCTGCTGGTTATAAGCACAAACACGCTAACAAGAGCCACATCCTCACCAAAATGACCACTAAGCGCAAGCGTCAGCTGCGCGGCACCAGCGTGCTTAACGCCGCTGATACCGTTCATGTTGATCGTATGTTACGCGCCAAGTAATTGGTTCATTTGAGATTTTAAGAGGAGTTTAGTATGGCCCGTGTAAAACGTGGTGTAGAGGCGCGTCGTCGTCACAAGAAAGTTTTAAAAGCTGCAAAAGGTTATTACGGCGCTCGTTCGCGCGTATTTCGTGTTGCTAAGCAAGCTGTTATCAAAGCTGGCCAATACGCGTACCGTGACCGTCGTGTCAACAAGCGCAACTTCCGCGCTTTGTGGATTACCCGTATTAACGCTCAGTCACGTGCAGAAGGCATGACTTACAGCCAGCTGATTGCTGGTTTGAAGAAAGCCGAAATCGCATTGGACCGTCGCGTACTGGCAGATCTTGCCGTACACGACAAAGCGGCCTTTGCTGCCGTTGTTGCCGAGGCAAAATCAGCTCTGGCTGCTTAATCGCCGCAATGACGCAGACGGGTATTGCGCCCGTGCACTGACGCGATAAAGGGGAGGGCTGGTACTGGCCTCCCCTTTTTTATTGCTAACGAATACATAATTGGATACAGCGATGGAAAATCTCGCCGCGCTCACCGATGAGGCGCTTGCATTAGTTGATAAAGCCGAAGATCTAGCGGCTTTGGATAAAGTCCGGGTGGAGTACTTGGGCAAAAAGGGCCAAATTAGTGCTCAGGCCAAAATGCTGGGCAAGCTGTCCGCCGAAGAGCGCCCCGCAGCCGGCGCCAAAATTAATCAAGCCAAACAGCAGGTGCAAACCCGCATAGAAGCGGTGAAATCTCGCCTGGAGCGCGCCGCCATTGAGGCCAAATTGGCCGAGGAGACCATCGATGTCACCTTGCCCGGCCGCGCCCGCGACACCGGTGGTTTACACCCGGTGACCCGCACCCTGGATCGCATAGCCGAAATCTTCGCCCAGGTGGGTTACGAGGTGGCCGAAGGCCCCGAAATCGAAGACGATCAGCACAACTTCGAAGCGCTCAATATTCCCGCTCACCACCCGGCGCGTGCCATGCACGACACCTTCTATGTGGAAGATAAGCACTTCGCCACCAGTGGCGGCAGCTATGTCCTGCGCACTCACACCTCGCCCGTACAGGTGCGAGTGATGGAATCGTCCGAGCCGCCTCTGCGCATTATTTGCCCGGGCCGCGTCTACCGCTGTGACTCGGATCTGACCCATACCCCGATGTTTCATCAGGTAGAAGGCTTGGTGGTGGATAAAGACATCAGTTTTGCCGACTTGAAAGGCACGGTGGATCAGTTTCTTAAAGCGTTTTTTGAAGTGGACGCCCCTGTGCGCTTCCGCCCGTCGTACTTTCCTTTTACAGAGCCCTCGGCCGAGGTGGATATTGGTTGTACCCAATGTCACGGTAAAGGTTGTCGAGTGTGTAAAAACACCGGTTGGATTGAAATTATGGGCTGCGGTATGGTGCACCCCAATGTGTTTCGGGCCGCGAATATCGACCCCGACGAATACACCGGCTTTGCCTTTGGTATCGGCGTGGAACGCATGGCCATGCTGCGCTATGGCGTGAATGATCTGCGCCTGTTCTTTGAAAATGATTTGAAGTTTTTGCAACAGTTTTAACGGTTGCAAAACAAACCCAGAATGAAGCCGCAAAGGCACAAAGAGATAGCAATATGAAAGTTAGCGAATCCTGGTTGCGCGAGTGGGTCAACCCAGATATCGATACGCAAACCGTGGTGGATCAACTGACCATGGCGGGCATAGAAGTGGACGCAACCGAGCCGGTAGCCGGAGCGTTTACAGGTGTTGTGGTGGGTGAAATTGTCAGTATAGAACAGCACCCAGACGCCGACAAACTGCGTGTTTGTCAGGTGGCCGGCCACCCCGAGGGTGAGCTGGTGCAAGTGGTCTGTGGTGCGCCCAATGCACGGGCCGGCTTGAAAGCGCCATTCGCCACCGTTGGGGCTAAGTTACCCGGCGACTTTAAAATCAAAAAAGCCAAACTGCGCGGCGTTGAGTCCTTTGGTATGTTGTGCGGCCAAACCGAGCTTGAGGCAGGTGACGACGACGAAGGTTTGTGGGAATTGGCAGTCGATGCACCGGTAGGGGCGGATTTGCGCGAATACCTGAATTTAGACGACACCCTGATTGAGGTAGACATTACTCCTAACCGCGGCGACTGTTTAAGCGTGCGCGGGCTCGCCCGCGAGCTAGGTGTGATTAACCGTCACCCCGTCTCAGAGGTGGTAACGCAGCCGGTAACCGCCCAGCTTGACGATACCTTGCCTATTACTATTGCGGCCAGCGGTGCTTGTTCACGCTATTTGGGTCGAGTAATTCGCGGTATCGATGTCAGCGCTACCAGCCCCTTATGGATGCAAGAAAAGCTGCGCCGCGCCGGTCTGCGCCCGATCGATGCAGTGGTGGATGTCACTAATTACGTCTTGCTTGAGTTGGGCCAACCCATGCACGCGTTTGATCTGGCTAAGATCGATGGCGGCATAACTGTGCGCGAAGCCAGTGCCGATGAAAAACTGACTTTGCTGGATGAGCAAGAAATCGAGCTTAAACAAGGCACACTGCTTATTGCCGATAACGCCAAGCCTCTGGCGATGGCGGGCATTATGGGCGGCCTGGAGAGCGCTGTGGGTAAATCGACCCAGGATATCTTTTTAGAAAGCGCCTACTTTAACCCCATTGCAATAGCCGGTCGGGCTCGCAATTATGGGTTACATACCGATTCTTCCCACCGTTTTGAGCGCGGCGTCGATTATGACTTGGCGCGCCAGGCGATGGAGCGTGCAACTGAACTGTTGCTCGGCGTTGTGGGCGGTCAGCCCGGCCCCATTACCGAACAAGTGAGTGATTCGCTGCCAGCGGCCAACAAGGTTGAGTTGCGTAAAGCGCGTATTGTCAGCGGTCTGAGCATTGAAATGGATGATGCCGCCGTGGCAGATATACTCAGTCGTCTGGGTTTTGTTATTGACGCGACCACAGTAGAAGGCTGGCAGGTGAGTGTGCCCAGTTGGCGCTTTGATGTCTCGATTGAGGCGGACTTACTGGAAGAGTTGGCGCGTATTTACGGCTATAACCGTTTGCCGACCAAAGTGCCCGATCAGAGCATGGCGATTAAGTCTCACACCGAGTCTCGTCAAACCCTGTCCAGATTACGCCACCATTTAATTGCTCGTCGCTATCAGGAAGTGGTTACTTATAGCTTTATTGATCCAAAAATGGGTGCGCAATTTGAACCTGATATCGACCCTGTTGCCCTGCAAAACCCAATCAGTGCCGATATGGGTGTGATGCGCACCAGCCTATTACCGGGCTTAGTCAGTGCGCTGCGTCATAACATCAATCGTCAGCAGGGGCGGGTACGCCTGTTTGAAACCGGACAAAAATTTGTGCCGGGTGCCAACGGTGTGGCTCAAACCCCCACCTTGGCAGGTTTGGTGTTTGGCCCTGTGGCCGGCGAAAACTGGACCGATAGTGATGCCAAAGTCGACTTCTTTGATGCTAAAGGGGATGTGGAGTCTCTGTTGGCTGTGGGTGGTAACGGTGCTGATTTCAGCTTTAAGGCCGACGTTCACCCGGCGTTGCACCCTGGACAAACCGCTGGTGTCTTTTGTCGAAATGAAAAAATAGGGGTGGTGGGTGCCATTCACCCAGCGCTGCAAGACGAACTGGACCTGCCCGATGGTGTTTTCGTCTTCGAGCTGGCTTTGCAGTCACTGCTCGAGGCTAAAGTGCCGGCGTTTACCCCGCTGTCTAAATTTCCAGCCGTTAGACGCGATTTAGCACTGGTGGTGGATCGCACGCTGGCGGTGGATGATCTTCTCAGCGCTATCGGCCAAACCGCGGGTGAGCACTTGATTGACTTAAAGGTATTTGACCTCTATATGGGCAAAGGTATTGATCCACATAGAAAAAGTGTGGCATTGGGCTTGACCTTTCAGCATCCTTCCCGCACTCTTAACGACGAAGAAATTAACGGGTATGTCGATACGGTGGTCAACCACGTAACCGAAAAGTACGGTGCAGCCCTGAGATAGGCAGGAAACCTATGTCCAACAACGCGCTGACAAAAGCGGATTTGGCAGAAAAATTATACGAAGAGCTGGGCCTTAACAAGCGCGAGGCGAAAGAGCTGGTGGAAATCTTCTTTGAAGAAATTCGCCATTCTCTGGAATGCAACGAGCAGGTTAAGTTGTCCGGCTTTGGTAATTTTGATTTGCGTGATAAAAGTCAGCGCCCGGGGCGCAACCCGAAAACAGGCGAAGAGATTCCCATTAGTGCCCGGCGTGTTGTTACCTTCAGGCCCGGACAAAAGCTCAAGGCTCGAGTAGAAACCTATGCTGGAACCAAGTCATAACGACGAACTGCCGGTAATACCCGGCAAGCGTTACTTCACCATTGGTGAGGTAAGCGAGCTATGTGCGGTCAAGCCGCACGTATTGCGCTATTGGGAGCAGGAATTCCCCCAGCTAAAGCCGGTAAAGAGACGGGGTAACCGCCGCTACTACCAGCGTGTTGATGTGCTTACCATCCGCCAGATTCGCTCGCTGCTCTACGATCAGGGCTTTACCATTGGCGGTGCTCGTCAACAAATGAGCGGCGAAACCGCACAGCAAGATGTCACGCAATTCAGTCAGTTGGTCAGCCAAATGATCTCCGAGTTGGAGCATCTGCTTGAGGTGCTTAAGCCCGATTCCCGCCGCTAATCAATACCCGTCTAAGTGGCTGAAAAATAAGGCCTCAGGCAGTTGCAATCTGCGCTGTTTCGGGTATTATGCCCACCTCCCTGGCCGACCCCAGCTGGCTTGGGAACTTGCCTCTATCGGAACGTAGCGCAGCCTGGTAGCGCACCACACTGGGGGTGTGGTGGTCGTGGGTTCGAATCCCGCCGTTCCGACCATTTTCTTTTTAATTTCCAATAGCTTGTCTACCTTGCTCGCACTTTCTGCCCGAGCCTCTGTATATCTGTGATGAATGCGTTCCTTTCTGGGGTGGCACACTTCTAAGAAGATGCTACTATGTGCATCTATTTTTTGAATCAGGTATGGGCACGCGGGGTCTACCCGTTGTCCGACAATAACAAAGAGGTATGTACGTGGCTAAGCAGTTAATGATTTATGATGATATTCAACCGGTTACTAGCGATAAGCACCGCAACTACTCGGTTAATTTGACCGATCACTCTTTTACCAGCGAGTTGACCTCAATTCCTTTGTTGGCGACTGAGATTCCACTGGCCGCGGCCGAGTACCCGGTTATCTTCTCTTCGCCTAACGAGCAGGGCGAGCACACGCCTCTGGCTGTGGTCGGTGTTGAGCGTGGTGAGAACTTAATGCTTAATGCTAATAATGCGCTTGAAGCGCGTTACATTCCGGCCTTTATTCGCCGCTACCCCTTTGTGTTTGCTGGCGTTGAAAACGGTGAAAAGCTGACACTTTGTTTGGATGCGAAAAGCAAAGCATTGGTCGCAGATGGCTCGAAAGGCAACCGCTTGTTTGACGACAAGGGTGAGCAAACCGAGTTTTTGCAAAATATCCTGAAATTCTTGCAGGATTATCAATACCGCGCGGAAATGACTAAAGTCTTCTGTAAGCAGTTGAAAGAACTCGATTTATTGGAGCCTATGCAGGCTAATATCGAGTTCCGTACCAACGAAGATCAGAACATGAGCATCAAAGGCTTCTACACCATCAAGCGTGAAAAGTTAAAAGAATTGACTGATGAACAGGCGTTGGATCTGTTTAAGCGTGATGGTCTGGAGCTGATTTACGCTCACCTGCAATCGCTGGACAACCTGAACCACTTGGTTGAACGCAAGCGTAACAAGCTGTCTGCTGCCTAAAGGCGAGACGCTTTAGCAGTAAAAAAAACCGGCCACTGGCCGGTTTTTTGTTTTTAAAGCCGGATAACCAGAGTATCGGTGGGAGCGCGACTAACGATATCACTGGCGGTGGTGTGAAAGAGAGAGGCCACGAGCCCAGAGCGACTGTGATGGCCAATAACCAAAAGATCGCAACCAAGGTTTTCCAGACAGCGGTATAGCTCATCGGTTGGATCGCCAAAGGCAATGTGTAGATTGGTCGAAGGAATCGTGTTGTTCGAGGCCAGAGCGTTGAGATCGGGGAAAATTTGCTGGCGTATATGGGTCTCATTGGCTACATGATTGTGCCCGGTCATGTCGCCCAGCCCGGTTACGGGATGACTTTCGATATGAGCAATATGAATGTTTGGCGCTGTGGTCAGCTCCAGGGCTTTAGCAATCAGTAGGGCACCGTGGTTGTCTTTACCGAGTTCAAGAGCCACTAAGACTTTGCGGTAACCAGCCATATTTTGTCTCCGCGATTAATTGTTATAAGCAAACACAGCCCAGCGATGAACTAAAGTTTGCATTGAACGTAATCTATAAATATCGATTATGTAAACTTTAGTGTGAGGCAAAGCTTATGTCGACCGAAACTGTCGATTTTTTGCAGGGGGAAAATGTACTGTTAAGTGGCAGTACAGGTTTTATTGGCCGGGCACTGGTACCTGAGTTGCTGGCCGCAGGAGCGCGGGTTACGGTGTACACGCGCAACCCTAGGCAGGCCCGAGAAAAACTACCTGCCGGCGTTTTGGTGGTGGGGGATTTGCTCAGCTTGGACAGTGCTGGATATGACGCGGTGATCAATCTTGCCGGTGCCCCGATAATGGCGAGTCGTTGGACTGCCAGACGCAAAGCCGAACTACTCGCCAGTCGCATTGAAACCACAGAGCTGTTGCTAGAGCATTTGCGCAACCACGCGCGTTTTCCGAGTGTGGTGGTCAGTGGCAGCGCCGTTGGCTACTACGGAGATACCGGTGATACTGAGGTGACTGAGCAGGCCGCTCCCGGTGCAGGTTTCGCTGCACAGTTGTATCGTTTGTGGGAAGAATCGGCATTCGGGTTTAAATCCGGGGGTGCACGTCTGTGTTTGTTGCGAACTGGCATCGTACTGGGCCCCAATGGCGGCGCACTGCAAAAGATGCTGCTGCCTTTCAAATTGGGTTTGGGCGGTCCCATGGGATCTGGCAAGCAGTGGATGAGCTGGATACATCTGGATGATCTGGTCGCTATGATACTTTCGCTTCTGATTTCTCCAGCGATGAGCGGGCCGATTAATGCGGTCGCGCCCAAGCCGGTTAGTAACCGTTGTTTTGCCAGCACTCTGGCGCAAGTGCTACATCGCCCAAGCTTTGTGACAATGCCTGCGATTGCGGTGCAATTGTTATTCGGTCAGGCTGGGAGAGAGTTGCTGCTGGCGAGCAATAGGGTTGTGCCCGCTCAGGCATTGGACCAGCATTTTACCTTTCGCTATTCTGATTTAACGCAGGCCATTAGTGCCAGTTTGTAAAAAAATTATTTTATTACGCTTGAAATAAATTTAGATGACCCTAGATAGGTTATGTACTCGCTCGAATGAGGAGTACACATACCGCCCGATCTTTGTGATGGGCATCTAACTTTATATTGCTCTGAATTTGAGGATATTACTATGCGTAATTTTGATCTTACTCCACTATACCGCTCTTCTATTGGCTTCGACCGTATGGCCAGCCTGCTTGATAATATGGCCCGCAGCGAACAAGGTCAGCCCAGTTATCCGCCTTACAATATTGAATTGACGGGCGAAGATCACTACCGAATTTCCATGGCGGTGGCGGGTTTTGATCTCGGTGAATTAAACATCGAGGTAAATCAAAATAATTTAACCGTTGCCGGACAAAAAACCGAAGACGACGACTCGCGTACATTCTTACATCGCGGTATCGCAGCGCGCAACTTTGAGCGTCGCTTTCAGCTGGCCGATCATGTGCGAGTGCAAGGCGCTAACATTGAAAATGGTTTGCTGCATATCGATTTGGTTCGCGAAGTGCCGGAGGCTATTAAGCCTCGCACAATTGAAATATCCACCGCCGGCCAGCAATCTCGTGTTGGACAGGAACAAAAGCCCAATGATTCAGCCGCCGCCTAAATGCCGCTGCTCACTATCTTAACCCCTGACTTGTGCCGGTTTTGCCGGCACTTTTTTTATGTCCGGTAATTGTTGCCCGCTTTGTCGGTGTGTGCGGCTAGTGGGTTTTTATCGCGACACCAAACGTCATTATTGGCAGTGTGGGCAGTGTGATTTGGTGTTTGTTGGGCAAGAGTTTTTACTGTCAGCATCAAAAGAAAAAGCCGAATACGATCTGCACGAAAATGACATTTTCGATCAGGGTTACCGGCGCTTTTTAAATCGCTTGGCGCAGCCGCTTTTGGAGATTATAACGCCTCCTGCAAAAGGGCTCGATTTTGGTTGCGGTCCGGGGCCGGCGCTGCAAGATATGTTGCAATCGGCGGGCTTTGAGATGGATATCTACGATATTTTTTACGCTCCACATAAAGCGGTGTTTGACCGATACTATGATTTTATTACCGCCACCGAGGTGGTAGAACATCTGCATAACCCGCACTGGGAGTTAGATCGGCTATGGTCGCGAGTTAACCCTCAAGGGGTGTTGGCGATTATGACTAAGCGGGTGCAAAGCCAAGCCGCCTTCGCTACTTGGCACTATAAAAATGATCTTACTCACGTTTGTTTTTTTAGCGAGTCAACCTTTCGATGGTTGGCCGAGCAGTGGGGCGCAACACTCACTTTCCCGGCCGCTGATGTCGTTTTATTGCAAAAGCCTTAAATTTTCCTGAAGTAATTTTATTGCGAACTAAACAGCTTGGCCCTGACCGTGGCGCGGTAGTCTCTAGGGTTGGTGTCTAGGTGTTGTTTGAATAAATCGGCAAAATAGGCAGTATCTTGATAGCCACAGCGCTCGGCGATTTCACTAATGCTTAAATTGCTGGTTTTTAATAAATCTCGAGCGACAGCCATTCGGGCATTGGTCAGGTAAGTATGCGGGGTTAAGCCGGTCGCGCTTTTAAAGCGCCGATTTAATGTTCGGGTGCTCATATCAAAGCGTTTGGCCAGTTCGTTCATTGAACTAAATCGCGCATAGTTGTCTCGCAACCACATTTGAACTTGCACCATTTGCTCGTCCGGATGTGGGTGGTCATCATTTTCATAATAGGCCGAGCTTTCATAAGAGCGTCGTATTTCATGGGAGAAGTGACGCTCTACATGGCCGGCAATGGAGCGGTTAAACAACCGGCTAATAAAGTGCACTGTCAGATCGGCCAGAGAGTTAACGCTGGCGGCGCAATAGCGTCGACCGGACTGGGTGATAAAGTGCTGCCTTTTTAATTTCACCTCTGGGTAGTCGCGTTGGAATTGATCAAAGTAATGCCAATGGGTTGTGGCTGCTTGACCGTCTAGCAAGCCGGCTTCGGCCATAAAGCAGCAGCCCGTGCCCACGGCGCACAGCGCTGAGCCGTTTTCATGACAGGCGCGCAACCAGTCAATCAGTTCGCCTGAACGTTGTAAGGTGGGCCGGGGGTTGCGCCATAATGCGGGTAAATAAATGATATCCGGCACGCCGGCAGAGTCCAACGTGGTATCGGGCACCCATTGTAAGCCCGCAGGAGCGCTCAATAAGGCGTTGGCTTGCGCGGTGGTGCTGAGCTCGATTTGCCGGTCGCCTGCGGCCTTGTCTGAGTTGTATGCCAGCTGAGCGGTGCGCAGCATCTCCATCGGTAATACCGTCCCTGTGGCCAGCATATTCTCGGTCAACACGAAGGTGATGTGGGTCTGTTCTGTCTGCATGTTGCAAAAAGCTACTCAAAGGAGTGTGTTTGGCTAATATGCCATTTCATATGGCCATTATGACCCTGTTCGCTTGGGCTGTATAGCAATACACTGCCAGCCTATTAATGTTAGACCCTCTATTGTCGCTTGTTAGGAGAAAAACATGTCCCGATTGCCCGTTATTGTAGGTTTTGGCGGTTTTAATGCTGCGGGTCGTAGCTCCGGGCACCAAGGTTTTCGGCGTATGGTTTTAGAAAGCTTGCCCGAGTATGAACGGCAGGAAACTCTGGCAGGCCTTGGCGTGATGATGGGGTTGGTTCGGTGCCAAGAAGGGCAGTGGTGTGATGACCAGGGGCAAGCGCTGACGCTGGCACAAATTGAGGCGCAGTTTGGCGATACTATTCGCGCTGGTAGCCTGATTCGCCGTATCGATGGTCGCTTTTTTGATGTCGATTCGGTGCATTGGCAAAAATCCGCCAAGCTTAATATCGAGGAAGGCACCCAGAGTTTCATATTAAAGGCTCGCGATTTGCCAGAGCCGGTACCCGAAAACTGGACAGTTACCGAGCTGGAAGAACGGCAGGTGCGGGTGGATATTTCTCAGTCGCTCGAGGTTAAGCTCGACAGTTACCGCGACATGCCGGTGAAATCAGCCGGCCAACTGCCGCAGGGTTTCAATCCAGAAGATTTATACAACGCCCGCTTTCATCCCCGCGCTTTGCAACTGGCCGTGATAGGTGCATCCGATGCGGTGCGCTCGATGGGTATTGAGTGGGCGCAGGTGGCCGCTTCGGTCTTGCCCGATGAGGTGGGAGTTTATGCCAGCAACGTAATGAGCCAAATGGATGAAAATGGCTTCGGTGGTCTGCTGAAATCGCGTTTGCTCGGTGGCAGGGTGACCACGAAGCAGTGTCCGTTGGGGCTGAACAGCATGCCGGCGGATTTTGTTAATGCTTATATCCTGGGTAGTGTCGGGCACACTGGCGCCATTGCCGGAGCCTGCGCCTCGTTCTTGTACAACCTGCGTGCGGCAGTGGAGGATATTAGCTCGGGCCGTTGTCGTGTGGCTGTGGTGGGTAATGCTGAGGCGCCCATTACATCGGAAATTATTGATGGCTACGCCACCATGGGTGCTCTGGCTACCGAAGAGAAACTGAAGAAAATAGACGGCAGCGATGACACCGACCCGGCGCGCAGCAGTCGCCCCTTTGGGGAAAATTGCGGTTTTACCATCGCCGAGTCATCGCAGTATATTGTGCTGATGGATGACGAATTGGCGCTAGAGTTAGGCGCTGACATTCACGGCGCAGTCAATGATGTGTTTATCAATGCCGACGGCTACAAAAAATCGATTTCAGCTCCGGGGCCCGGCAACCATATTACCTTTGCCAAGGCGGTGGCTTCGGCCCGCGCTATTGTCGGTGATGAAGTGGTGCGCCAGCGCTCTATGGTGCACGCACACGGCTCCAGTACTCCGCAAAACAGGGTGACCGAGTCGCAAATATTCGATCAGGTGGCTGAGTATTTTGGCATAACCGACTGGCCTGTCGCCGCTATTAAAGCCTTTGTGGGGCACTCGCTGTCACCGGCCAGCGGTGATCAATTGATTGCCAGCTTGGGGACGTTCAAATATGGGATAGTACCTGGGGTTAAAACCATCGATCGGGTTGCCGATGACGTTTTTGCTGATCGTCTGAATATTCAGGTTGCCGATTTCACCCCGCAAGAGGGGATTGATGTTGCCTTTTTGAATTCCAAAGGGTTTGGCGGTAACAACGCCACCGCCAGCGTGTTATCGCCGAAAGTGGTGGATCAAATGCTGGAAAAACGTTATGGTGCCGACCGTTTTGCTCGCTACCAAGCTTTGCGCGAACAGACCCGCACTCAGGCTGAACAATATGACCAGGCCGCGCTGCGCGGTGATTTCGGCACTATTTACCAGTTTGGTGAAGGCCTGATTGACGAGTCGAAAATTGAATTTGTCGATGGCGAAATTCGCCTGCCGGGGTTTGCCAAGGCCGTGAACCTCGACTTGCCTAATCGCTTTGACGACATGGTGTGATGGCAGGCCAGTAGCGCTAAAGTGTGCCCGCCGGCTCAGTTTTGACCAGCCGCTAGGGCAGTCATTGCAGTGGGTGATGATTTTTTGCCCAGCTGGGCGGCAATAGTGCTATACAAAGCCACTTCTTTACCTTAGAATACGGCGCCTTTCGCAATCGGCTTAAGCTCGCTTGCGTGAACCAGTTTTAACAATGATGGGGAAAACCCATCTGATACAACTACAGGAAAGCATCAATGGTAACTATTCGTCTGTCTCGTGGTGGCTCCAAAAAGCGTCCTTTTTACCACCTGACCGTAAGCGACAGCCGCAGTGCACGTAACGGCCGTTTCATCGAGCGTGTTGGTTTCTTCAACCCAATCGCCCGCGGCCAGGAAGAAAGCCTGCGTATCGATCAAGACCGTATCGACTACTGGGTAGGCCAAGGCGCCCAGGTTAGCGAGCGTGTTGCTAAGCTGATCAAAACCAAAGCTGCCGCTTAATTGCTGTTAGCCCGATGACGACAGAGTCTTCTAATCTGGTGGATGTCGGGCGTATCACTGCGGTATTTGGTATTCAGGGCTGGGTGAAAATCCACTCTGGCACCGAGCCCGCAGAGAACTTGTTTGAATACCACCCTTGGTGGCTGAAAACAGCCCACGGGGTGAAAACAGTCGATATAGACGCGGTTCGTCCCCACGGTAAGGGCTTTGTGGCCCATATCAAAGGTGTTGATGATCGCGATACGGCTGCCACTTATGCTGGTACAACTATAGCGGTTGAGCGACAGCAGTTGCCGGATCTGGCCGAAGGCGAGTTCTATTGGCATCAGCTGCAAGGCTTGGCCGTTATCTCCCGTTTTGGCGGCACACAAACCCGTTTGGGGTGCGTCAGCCGAATACTGGAGACCGGTGCTAACGATGTGCTGGTGGTTCAAGCCGATCAAAGCAGTGTGGATGATCGCGAACGCTTAGTGCCCTATATACCTGGGCAGTATGTGCTTGAGGTGGATTTAGAAGCCCGAACCCTAGCGGTTGATTGGGATCCGGCATTCTAGCAGGGGGTCAACGTGACCGATAAAGCGGAGCAGGCGCCTATTAAGTTGGCTGTCATTACGCTTTTCCCGCCAATGTTTGCGGCCTTGACGGAAAGTGGCATAACCGCGCGCGCGGTGAAGGAGGGCCGGGTCGCCATCGAGTGTTGGAACCCGCGGGACTTCACCGTTGATAAGCATCGTACAGTGGATGATCGCCCCTACGGCGGCGGCCCTGGCATGCTAATGAAAGTGCAGCCTTTGGCCGATGCGGTTGATGCCGCTAAAGCCTGGACCGGTGCCGCTAAAGTGGTTTACTTGTCCCCGCAGGGGCAAAAGTTTAGCCAACAGGCCGCTCAAGTAATGGCCACCGAAGGCAATTTGATTTTAATTGCCGGGCGCTACGAAGGTATCGACGAGCGCCTGATCGAGTCAATAGTGGATGAAGAATGGTCCATTGGTGACTATGTACTGTCTGGCGGCGAGTTGCCGGCTATGGTATTGATGGATGCTCTGATTCGGTTGTTACCCGGCGCGCTGGGCGATAAACAATCGGCCGAGGAAGACTCCTTTAGTGACGGTTTGCTGGACCATCCGCACTATACGCGCCCGGAAATACTTGAGGGTGACAAGGTGCCTGAGGTTTTACTCTCAGGGGATCACCAAAGAATTCGGCGCTGGCGCTTACAACAAGCGCTGGGGCGAACTTGGCTAAGACGGCCAGATTTATTGCAACACAAAGACTTAACCGAGGAGCAGCAAACGCTGTTGACGGACTTTCGTCGGGACCTTGAAAACGACTCACTCTAGCTGTGAAGCTACAGAATCTCAGGAGAATAGAGATGACCAACAAGATTATTCAAGAGCTCGAAAACGAACAGCTCAAGCAAGACGTACCAGCATTCGCACCGGGTGATACCGTTGTGGTTCAGGTAAAAGTAACCGAAGGTAACCGCGAGCGTCTACAGGCCTACGAAGGTGTTGTAATCGCTAAGCGTAATCGCGGTTTGCACTCTGCTTTCACCGTGCGCAAAATTTCTTACGGTGTTGGCGTTGAGCGTACTTTCCAAACTCACAGCCGTCAGGTTGACAGCATTGCTGTTAAGCGTCGCGGTGATGTGCGTCAGGCCAAGCTGTACTACTTGCGTGACCTGACCGGTAAAGCGGCTCGTATTAAAGAAAAGCTGGGCGCATAATCGACGTTATTATTTGTCGATTTTGCCAAGCACAAAAAAGCCGACCCAAGGGTCGGCTTTTTTGTGCCTTGAGTTTTTTGGTTTGGACAGCATAATAGCCAATCTACTCCCGATAAGGACACGGTTATCAAAGCCCTTTCGCATAGTGTCGACTCCAGTATTCGTCTATATCTCGACAGCCTGTGGCTGGAAAAGGGCCTGGCGGATAACACTCGTCAAAGTTATCAGCGTGATCTTACTCATTTTGCCCGCTGGTTGGATGAGCAGGGCGAGGATGACCTAAACGCTGTTACCGGGCAACAAGTGATGGCTTATCTCGCCTGGCGCCACAGTGCCAATTACTCCAGCCGCTCAACGGCGCGCTTATTATCGTGTTTGCGAGGGTTTTACCGCTTTCAGCTGCGGGAAAACGCCATCAGTGAAAATCCATTAGCCGGCATTGAGAATCCTAAATTACCTCGCTCATTGCCTAAACTTTTGACCGAAAGCGATGTCGAAGCTCTATTGTCGGCCCCCGATGTGGACGATGCCGTAGGTTTGCGCGATAAAGCCATGTTGGAGTTGCTCTATGCCTGCGGTTTGCGCGTCACTGAGCTAACCCAGCTCACCCTACCTATGCTCAATTTACGCCAAGGCGTGGTGCGTGTGTTGGGTAAAGGCAGTAAAGAAAGATTGGTGCCATTGGGTGAAGAGGCGGCCTATTGGCTTGAACGGTATATCACCTCAAAGCGTTCTGAGTTGTTGGCGGCGCGTCCCAGTGAGGCGGTCTTTCCCAGTACACGCGGTGTGGCCATGACGCGCCAAACGTTTTGGTACCGCATTAAGCATTGGGCTCGGGTGGCTGGTATTGAAAAGCCTTTGTCGCCGCACACCTTGCGTCACGCGTTTGCCACGCACCTGATTAACCATGGCGCCGATTTACGTGTGGTGCAGTTATTACTGGGCCATAGTGACCTATCGACCACGCAAATTTACACCCACGTGGCTCAGGCGCGAATGCAAAGTTTGCATAAGATGCATCACCCTAGGGGATAGCGCTGATAAGCTGGCGTGTGTAGCCAAATGGCAAAGGGTGATTGTGGTACACTCCGATTAACGTGTTTTAGAGATAGTTATTATGTGGATAAATTATGTGAAGGCTGGTTTGCTGGCCTGTGTTCTGGCTCCTCTGAGCGTTGCGGCGCAAGATTCGGCTGATTCGGCGGAAGCGTTGAGCCCCGAAGAAACCATCACTCAAGCCCTGGCTCCTGCTGTGGGTGGTGCTTCACAGCTAGGCCCAGTTCGCCCCTCTGTGATCGATGGATTGTATTCGGTTCAAATCGTCGGCGGACCTACGTTAATGGTCACGCCCGACGGCAAGCATGCTGTTGTCGGTGATCTGCTGGAAATTGCCCCAACCGGTTTTACTCAAGTACAAGATCCTTACTTGATTGATGCTCGCAAAGACTTTTTGGCCGGTCTGAGCGATGATGAAACTATTAACTTTAAGCCAGAAGGTGAAACCAAGCACGTCATGTATGTGTTCACCGATGTTGACTGCGGATACTGTCGTCGTTTGCATAACCATATGCACCAGTACCGGGAAAAAGGCGAGCTCAAGCCCGGTTACAGCGATCTTGGGATTGAGGTTCGCTATTTGGCCTACCCGCGTGCTGGTATTGGCAGCCCTTCTGCCGCAAAGCTTGAGAGTGCTTGGTGTGCGGACGACCAGCAGGCAGCCTTGGATAAACTGAAAGCAATGCAGCCGGTGGACCAAAAAACTTGTGAGTCCGCTCCTATTGCCCGTCATTTTGTGACAGGTGGTCAGCTTGGTGTTAACGCGACCCCAGCGATTATGTTGCCGAATGGCGAGCTGCACTTGGGTTATCGTCCCCCCGAAGATATGGTAGGAATCTTTGCTCAGGGCGAGTAGTCGCTCTTAGCTGGCTCTAGCCATCACAGCAAGCGTTCACTAATTGACAGCAACCATTGCTCTGAGTATGGTTGCTGTCTTTTATTTTGCAGCACCCAAAAGAGGATAAGACATTGAAACCGGTCAGATTAGGCATCTGCGGTCTAGGTACCGTAGGCAGTGGCACTATCAACGTATTAGCGCGCAATCAGCGCGTCATCAATGCCCGTGCCGGTAGTGAGATTATCGTGGAGCAAGTGGGTGCACGGCGCGACAATGCCCATGTGGATATGTCGGCTTTAAATGTTACCCGCGATATTTTTGAGGTTGTGGTCAACCCGAATGTCGATGTGGTGGTTGAGCTAATCGGTGGCACTACAGTGGCGCGCGATCTGGTCATGAAGGCCATTGAAAATGGTAAGCACGTGGTTACCGCGAACAAAGCTTTGATTGCCGAGCACGGCAACGAGATTTTCGCCGCCGCAGAAGGTAAGGGCGTTACCGTGGCGTTTGAAGCGGCTGTGGCCGGTGGCATTCCCATCATTAAATCCATTCGCGAAGGGCTGTCAGCCAACCGTATCGAGTGGTTGGCGGGTATCATTAACGGTACGGGTAACTTCATTTTGACCGAAATGCGCGACAAAGGTCGTGATTTCGCCGATGTTTTGGCGGAAGCCCAAGAACTGGGTTACGCCGAAGCCGATCCGACGTTCGACGTTGAGGGTATTGATGCCGCACACAAACTGGTGATTTTAGCCTCTATGTGTTTTGGTATTCCGCTTCAGTTTGAAAAGGTATTCACCGAAGGTATCAGTAAGGTGGAACCGGTGGATGTAGCCTATGCCGATGAACTGGGTTATCGCATCAAGCATTTAGGAATCGCCCGGCGGGTCAATGACGGTATTGAGCTGCGGGTACACCCGACGTTGATACCCGAGCGTCAACAGTTGGCCAATGTCGATGGTGTGATGAACGCGATTATGGTGAAAGGTGACGCCGTCGGGCCAACCATGTATTACGGTGCCGGTGCCGGCGCTGAGCCTACGGCTTCATCGGTTATTGCCGATATTGTCGATGTGGCTCGCACCTTAACCGCAGCCCCTGAACACCGGGTTCCATATTTGGGCTTCCATCAAGGCAGTTTGGTGGACGACGAAATTATGCCTATTGAAGAGGTTGATACCGCTTATTACTTGCGCATGTCAGCACTGGATAAACCCGGCGTGTTATCACAAGTGGCCACCATTTTGAGCGATTCAGGCATCAGTATTGAAGCTCTGATCCAAAAAGAGGCGGTTAACGAAGAAGAAATTGTGCCACTTATCTTGCTCACCAATCGCGCGGTGGAAAAAGACTTGGCTACCGCAATCAGTAAGATAGAGGCGTTAAGCTCGATTACCGGCCCGATCACCCGGATTCGCTTAGAACCGCTAAAATAAACATTGCATGACGATAGGCGCAAGCCTTTAACGACAGAACAACTCAGGTTAATAACGTGAAATACATTAGCACTCGCGGCCAAGCGCCGGCACTTTCATTTGAAGAGGTGGTACTGACTGGCCTCGCATCGGACGGTGGCCTGTATGTGCCCGAAACACTGCCGAGTTTCAGTAAAGAAGAAATCGCCAGCTGGGCTGAACTCTCTTACCAAGAGCTCGCCTTTAAAATCATGCAGCCTTTTGTGGCCGGTGAAGTGCCGGATGACGATCTAAAAGGACTGATTGATAAGGCTTATGCCAGTTTTCGCCACGACGCGATTGCGCCACTGGTGCAAACAGGTCACAACGAGTGGATTTTAGAGTTGTTTCAGGGGCCAACCCTGGCGTTTAAAGATTTTGCTTTGCAGTTTCTCGGCCATTTACTCGATTATATTCTGAAAAAACGTGATCAAAAAGTCGTGGTGATGGGGGCAACCTCGGGTGATACCGGCTCGGCGGCTATTGAAGGTTGTCGACGCTGCGAGAATATCGATATTTTCATTTTGCACCCACACAATCGTGTATCGAATGTGCAGCGCCGTCAGATGACCACCGTATTGGAAGACAATGTGCACAATATTGCCTTGGACGGCAACTTTGACGACTGCCAGAACATGGTTAAAGCCAGTTTTGCCGACCAGTCTTTCTTGCCGGAAGGGCGTCAGTTAGTGGCGGTAAACTCCATTAATTGGGCGCGCATTATGGCGCAGATCGTCTATTACTTTTACGCCTCACTGGCGTTGGGTGGCCCGCATCGTCCGGTTTCTTTTTCGGTTCCTACCGGTAACTTTGGCGATATTTTTGCCGGCTATTTGGCCAAGCAAATGGGGCTGCCAATCGATCAGTTAATTATTGCCACCAATAGTAACGACATTTTGCATCGTGCTATCAGCAACAATGATCATAGTAAGCAAGAGCTGCATCACACGTTGTCGCCTAGTATGGATATTATGGTTTCAAGTAACTTTGAGCGAATGTTGTTTGATTTGTACGATCGTGACGGCGCGGCCATTAATCAATTGATGGAAGATTTTAAATCTGGCGCCATGCACTTAAACGATGGGGCGCTCACTCGTGCCCGCGAATTGTTTGCCAGCCACAAGGTGAACGACGAGCGTATGTTGGAGGTGATTCGCGAGGTATTTGAAAACACCGAATACCTGTTAGACCCACACACAGCAATCGGTGTCGATGCCGCTCGTGTGACACGCAAGAGCAAAGATATCCCCATGGTGTGTCTGGCAACTGCGCACCCGGCTAAATTCCCCGAGGCCGTGCAAAAAGCCGGGCAGGAAGAAGATCCCAAACTGCCACACCATATGGCCGATTTGTTCCAGCGCGAAGAGCGCTACGAAGTTCTGCCCAATGACGCCGAAACCGTGCATAAATTTATGACCGGCCACTTGGCATGTTGATGAAAACGTCTGAGGCCTGACCTCAGACGTTTTCATATTTGATGCGAGGCGCTAATCGGGCGCCTTCGCATCAGCCCTCTGGCTTCAGTCATCCGACGAGTCTCTATGCAAAAACTCATTAAACGTCGCGAACTACCTTCCCAGCTATTGTCTGGCACCGGCTTGCCTCCTCTGTTAGAGCGCCTTTATGCGGCGCGTGGTGTGCGCCAGCCGCAAGAGCTGGAGTTAACGCTACAGCAGTTACTCAAACCCACCATGAAAGGCTTAAAAGAGGCCGCCGCGCTTTTGGCCGATGCGGTTGTGGCCGATGCCCGATTGTTGATTGTGGGCGACTTTGATGCCGATGGCGCCACCAGTTCGGCTCTGGCCGTGCTGGCTTTAAACGCCATGGGGGCACGCCATGTCGATTTCTTGGTGCCCAATCGTTTCGAATACGGCTATGGCTTAACACCGGAGATTGTCGAGGTGGCGGCGGCGTATGAACCGGACGTTATTATCACCGTCGACAACGGTATCTCCAGCTTGGCCGGTGTTGCCGCCGCGCAACAGCTGGGTATAGCGGTGGTGGTTACCGATCACCACCTGCCAGGTGAACACCTGCCCCCGGCCGAGGCGATTGTTAATCCCAATCAGCCGGGCTGTGACTTCCCCAGTAAAAACTTAGCGGGTGTCGGGGTGATTTTTTATGTGCTAAACGCTCTTAAACACGAGTTGGTTCAGACTGGCTGGTTTAACGAGTTGGCTATTGATCCGCCCAATATGGCCAACTATCTCGACCTGGTAGCCTTGGGGACGGTAGCCGATGTGGTGCCTCTCGATGCTAACAATCGTATTTTGGTGGAGCAGGGGTTGCGTCGAATTCGGGCGGGTGCCGCACGTCCAGGCATACTGGCTCTACTAGAGGTGGCCGGTCGTAACAAAGAGCGATTGGTGGCGAGCGATTTAGGTTTCGCTATTGGGCCGCGGTTAAACGCGGCGGGCCGACTGGATGATATGAGTATCGGTATTCAGTGCCTATTGACCGACAACCTTACCGAGGCGCGAGAGCTGGCGGCAGAGCTGGATGGTTTTAACCGCGATCGCAAGGCGATTGAGACGGGTATGCAGCGCGAAGCCTTTGCCATGCTGGATAAACTTCAGTTAAACGAGAGCGATGAGCTACCCTGGGGACTCTGCCTGTACGATGCCAGCTGGCACCAAGGCGTCATCGGTATTCTTGCCTCGCGTATTAAAGACCGTTTTCATCGACCGGTGATTGTTTTTGCCGATACCGATGAAGGTGAGATAAAAGGTTCGGCGCGCTCGATTCCCGGTTTGCACATTCGCGATGCTCTCGATGCAGTGGCCGCGCGTCAGCCTGAGCTGTTACAAAAGTTTGGTGGCCACGCTATGGCGGCCGGAATGAGCATTAAGGCCGAGCACTATCAAGCGTTTAGTCAGGCCTTTGATGCCGAAATCAAGCGTCGATTAAATGAGGACGATTTACAAGCGGTGCTGTTGAGCGACGGGGCCTTGGCACCTTCTGAATTTGCCTTAGACCTCGCCCACCAGTTGCGCAATGCCGGGCCTTGGGGACAGCAATTTCCCGAGCCGTTATTCGATGGCGATTTTTATCTCGTCGAGCAACGCATTGTGGGAGAGAAGCATCTTAAACTCTTACTGGCCGTCGATGAGGCGCGTCAGCAACTGATTGACGCCATCGCCTTTAATATAGATACCGATCTCTGGCCCAACCCCAGCGCGCAAAAGGTGCGCTTGGCTTATAAGCTCAACGTCAATGAGTACCGTGGGCGCGAATCGGTGCAGTTAATGGTCGATTATCTTGAGGCCTGTTAAAGCAGTGGTTTGAGGTAAGGCCAAACCGTATCGAGCAGTATGGGCTGGGCCTCGGCGGTTGGGTGTATGCCATCTTTTAGCATCAGTTGTGGGTTAAGGGCGACACCTTCTAATAAAAAAGGCACTAAGGCGGTATCGTAAGTTTGCGCTAAGTGCGCAAAGATCCCGGCAAAGGCTTCTGTGTACCGCGCCCCGTAATTAGGTGGTATTTGAATGCCAATCAGCAACACCTGAGCATCGGCGTTTTGCATGGCGGTAATCATATTTGCGAGGTTATTGTGTGGAATTTTAATCGGCTGGCCACGCAAGCCATCGTTAGCTCCTAGTTCTAACAACACGATATCAGGCTGGTGAGTCTCTAATAACTTTGGCAGTCGAGCCTTGCCGCCGGTGGTCGTCTCGCCACTGACGCTGGCGTTTACGACGGTATACGCCAATTGCTCTCGGTCGAGCTTGAGTTGCAGTTGGTGCACCCAGCCTTGTTTGATGTCGATACCATAACCTGCACTTAAACTGTCGCCCACCACCAACAAGGTTTTGTTGTCAGCCTGAGCAAAGCTCGCCAAAAACAGGCATATCAGGTAGCTATTTACCAAAATTAAACGTTTTAACCCACCGGTCATAGTAGAATCCAGTTATTCAATGGTTTTAAGCCGCACCGCGGCACTTTTAGGGAGACCCTATGGCGACTATGATCCAGGCCAAAGCACTGGGCAAAACCGTCACCACCACCAGCGGTGATCTTACCATCCTTACCGATATTAATCTGACTGTCGCTAAGGGTGAAAGCCTAGCCATTACCGGGGCCTCGGGTTCGGGCAAATCCACGCTGCTTGGACTACTGGCCGGTTTGGATGTTCCCTCCACCGGCAGTGTGGCGCTAGCGGGTATTGATTTGAACACGCTGGATGAAGAGGGGCGGGCTAAGGTGCGCGCCGATCATGTAGGGTTTGTGTTTCAATCCTTCCAGCTCTTGCCGGGGTTGACTGCGCTGGAAAATGTCATGCTGCCGCTAGAGCTGCGCGGCGATCGCAACGTACGCGAGCAAGCCGCACAATACCTGAATCGAGTGGGCTTGGGGGAGCGGCTCAGTCATTATCCACCGCAATTGTCCGGTGGCGAGCAGCAGCGAGTGGCCATAGCGCGTGCCTTTGCTTGCAAGCCCGACATTTTATTTGCCGATGAGCCTACCGGTAATCTCGATAGCACCACCGGCCACACCATTAACGATTTACTGTTTGAGCTTAACGCCGAAATGGGGACGACCTTGGTGTTAATTACCCACGAAGATCGATTAGCCAATCGCTGCGCTCGCCAAGTACAACTGGCTGCCGGCGAATTAATGATCTGCGGCTCGGCCGCCGTTCAATAGGGGACGAATGTGTTAGCTTGGCAATTACTTTGGCGCAATTGGCGCAGTGGAGAAATAAAATTATTGGCGGTAGCCTTAGTCTTGGCTGTTACCGTTGTCAGTGCCATTGCCCTGTTTACCGACCGCTTAGAAGGCACATTGCTGGAGCAGAGTAACTCCCTGCTCGGTGCCGATCGCCTGATAAAAAGCAACCAGCCACATCAGCCGGCTTGGGAAGCAACCGCCGAGGCCGAAGGGGTTGCACACACCCGAGTCGCTCACTTTGCATCAATGGTATACGCCGGGGATGAAATGCATTTAGCCGCGGTGAAAGTGGTGGCCGAAAACTACCCTCTGCGCGGTTATATCGATGTGAGCAACACCCCCTTTGCCACCGATACCAGCTTAATAGAACGCGCTCAAGGTGTGCCGGCGGCGGGCGAGGTGTGGGTAGACTCCAGACTCTTGCCCTTACTCAATATTGAGCTGGGTGACGCCTTGCAAGTGGGTGAGCAAACACTGCAAGCGAGCAAAGTGATTATCAGTGAGCCCGACGCCAGTGGCCCTTTTAGCATGATGGGCGCGCGCATTATTTTAAATTGGCAAGACTTGGCGCAAACCCGAGTTATTCAGCCGGGCAGCCGAGTTGAGTACCAGTGGTTGCTGGCTGGAGACAACGCCGATGTCGCATCGCTGATGACCCTGTTAGAGCCGCGCCTGTCGGATCATGACGAGGTGATGGACATTGAAAATGCCCAGCGCCGATTGCAAGGCACGCTGCAAACTGGTCGTCAGTTTTTAGTACTGGCTGCGATTATGGGTGTACTCTTGGCGGGCGTGGCAATTGCTTTGGCGGCCCGACAATTTGCCGAGCGTCATGTCAACCAAGTGGCGCTGTTAAAAAGCTTGGGGGCAAGCTCGCAGCGTATTCGGCGTTTGTATTGTTTGCAGTTATTGATGTTGGCCGGCATTGCCTCAATGATTGGTTTGGCGCTGGGGGTCAGCTTACAGGCACTCATTGCCCAAGCGGTGCTCTCGCTGTACCAAATCCCTATGGCGGCGGCCGGCGCAACGCCTTATATTTTGTCGCTGTTGAGCGGCCCATTAGCCTTGGTGGGATTTGCCTTACCCAGTTTGTGGTTTTTGCCGGGTGTACCGCCGATAAAAGTTTTGCGCCAAGAGTTGGTTCTGGATAAAAGCGCGATGGGTTGGCAAATAGGCATGGCCAGTTTGGTTTTGGTTATTCTGGTGGGCGTTTTTGGTCGCGATTTACTGTTAGGTTTTACGGTTTTAGCCGCTCTGGCGGTAGTGGGAGTATTAACCGCGGCAATGGCGCTGGCTTTGTTAACAATGGGCAAAAAAGCCGGAGCGCAGGCGGGCAGTCGCTGGCGCTTGGCACTGGCCAGTATTCAGCGCCGTCGCGGTGCCAGCGTGTTACAAGTTGTGGTGTTTGCCACTGCCATTATGTTGCTACTGACCTTGACCATTGTGCGCACCTCCTTGATTGAGGAGTGGCAGGTGAAAGTGCCGGCCGATGCCCCCAATCATTTTTTAATCAATATTGCGCCGAGCGAAGTGGCAGACTTTAAACAGTTGTTGATGGATGACAATCTTCGCGTTGAACCCCTGTACCCAATGGTGCGCGGCCGCCTGACTCACATTGATGGCGAGCCCAAGCCGGACGACACCCTAGATCGCGAAGCGTCTTTAACCTGGACCGACCAACTGGCCGACGACAACGAAATTGTAGCCGGCAAGTGGTGGAATGAATGGTCGGGGGCGGATGGTGAGCTGCCCGGTGTGTCGGTAGAACAAGAAGTGGCGCAGCGGCTCGGTATCGAGCTTGGCAGCAGATTGACGTTTTCCATTGGCGGTTTAATCGCCGAGGCGCAAGTCGCCAGTTTTCGCACGCTGGAGTGGGAGTCACTGCGGCCCAACTTTTATTTTATTTTTGAACCTGGCGCCCTGTCTGATTACTCGCCCATGTATATGACCAGCGTTTACCTGCCGCCGGAGAAAAAGCGTTTTATCAATACATTGCTCACTCGCTACCCAACGATTGTTGTACTTGAGTTGGATCGAATTATTAATCAAATTCGTGACATTGTGGCTCAGGTCAGCGATGGGGTGGGCATGGTACTGGTGATGGTGCTCTTGGGCGGTTGTTTGGTATTAATTGCAGCGGTTACGGGCAGCATTGAAGCGCGCAAACAAGAGGCGGGATTATTGCGTGCGCTAGGTGCGCCGCGACGATTACTGGTGGGCAGTATTTGGATTGAATTTGCTCTGTTGGGCTTTTGTGCGGGGCTGATAGCCGTATTGGCCGCCGAGGCATTGCTGCTGGGGCTGCAGGTATTTGTGTTTGAAATTCCTGTACAACCGCATTATATATACTGGTTACTGACGCCTGTGCTCAGTGCGTTCTTTGTCAGTAGTTTGGGCGCGCTGAGTTGCCGCCAAAGCGTCACTACACCACCTGCCACTGTATTGCGCGAGGCATTATAACGGGCAAGTGCATTGACTGTTTATGCTGCTGGGGTAGTAGTGAGTATATGGTTTATTCACCGCGCTTTTCGCTGATGTGGTAGCGCGGTCGCTGTTTGATTTCGTTATAGAGCTTAGCGAGATATTCCCCAATGACGCCGAGGCTCAACAGCTGTACGCTGCCAATAAACAGCAATGGGGTTAGAATCGATGCCCAGCCGGGTATTGCGCTGTCACCAAACAGGCGTACAGAGAGTACCCACACAATCATCAACATCGATAGGCCGCTAGCGACTACGCCAAGTACAGTGATGGCTCGCAGAGGTGCGGTGGAAAAGCTGGAAATGCCGCTCCACGCCAGAGATAACATTTTGCGCAGCGGGTATTTGCTCTCTCCGGCAATACGAACTTGCCGGTTGTACTCCACGGTACTGGAGGGAAACCCCACCTCGCGTACGATGCCGCGCAAAAATAACTGGCTTTCTCGGTACTCCAGCATGGCATCGAGTGCGCGGCGCGACATTAAGCGGAAGTCGGCATGGTTAAACACTAAGTCCACACCCATGCGGCGCATTAATGAGTAATAGCCTTCTGCTGTGGCGCGTTTGAAGAATGTATCGGTATCGCGCGCAGCGCGCACACCGTAAACCACATCGCTGCCTTGGTGATACTCGTCCACCATTTTTTCAATATTACTGGGGTCGTCTTGCAGGTCGGCATCAATACTGACGGTAATATCTTCACAGCAATTTTCCAAACCCGCCAAGAGTGCGTATTGATGGCCGCGGTTGCGTGATAATTTTAGACCGACCACCTGCCCGCGGTATTCCTCACAGGCTTGCTCTATTTGCTCCCAGGTGTTGTCCTGACTGCCGTCGTCAATTAGATACAGCTTAGACTCAGGGCTGATTTTATTGAGAGCTTGCAATTGATTGAGTACGGCCAGCAATGCCGGCAGGCTGGTGGGCAGCATTTCCTCTTCGTTGTAGCAGGGAACGACAATCGCCAGAGATGGGGTATCCATAGTGTTATCGGTATGTCCAATATTTATGTAATAAGTAGTTGCTGACTAGAGTAACGCCAGTAGCCATAATTTGCGAGAGTATATAGTGGGGCAGAATTAAATTTGCCAAGTAAAACACAAGGGTGTTGATGCCAAGTCCAATCGCGGTCGTGATGGCAAAGCGGGCGCTGGTTGAGCTGTGATCACCGGTTGCTTCAAAGGTGAAGTAGTAATTGGCCAGATAGTTAAAAATGGCAGACAATGCATAGCTTAGCGCTGAGCAATAAAGGTGGGGCAGGGGCGTAACCTCTGCCAAGACAATGAGCAAGATGTATTGCAGCGCTGTGGCGGTGCCGCCAACGATTAAAAACCGTCCAAAACGCGTTTGCAGGCCAGACTTAAGCTGCGACATATATGCAGCGCGTGATTGCTTTTGAGGCGTTACATCGGTCAAAGTAGGGATCCTAAGTAGACGTTCAGCGTTAACTCTGGCTATAGTGAAAAAGTGTTATATCACGCAGCAAGTAGCCTATGCACCCGATGGCTTTAATATTGAGAGGAATTTTGTATGTCAAACGATAATCTGGACCAGCTAATCGGTCGCTTACATGAGCTTTTCGGAACCGAGGATGAGAGCCCGGCTCAGCAGCGATTAATGGCTGAGTTGGCAAGGCATACTCATGCGACGGGAAGCGACGAGCAGCTAGACCCTAGACCATTGGATACTCTGGAGGAAATGCTTGATGAGTTTGAAGGTGAGCATCCGCAGGTGTCAGCCGTATTAGGCCAGGTGATTACATCGCTTAAAAATATGGGAATTTAACGGCCGCGTTCAGTAGGCTTGCGTTAGGCCCAGCCTACCGCAGCCCGCGCTCGCTCGATATAAATGTATTCGGTTTTATCGGTCGCGGGGTGCCGGTTATGCTTTAAATGATGGTGGTCCATGCTCGACCCCATATACTCCCAGCAAAATCCCTCATGAATACACAAGTGGTCACCATCGTTTAAGCGGTATGAGGCCAATTCATCCCACATTTTGCCCCACTCTGGGTGCGAAACGTCTAAATATTCCATCGCATTTGCCACTCTTTGAAAGTCCGATTCTTAGGTTATTTTGAATAATTAATTTCATTTGTCAACTAGTTGTTATAAGCCACTGAAATCTAACAATATAATTAAGTTTTTGTTGTGTTGGTTTGAGGTCTTTTGTATCTAAATTGGGTGATTTTAATTCAAAATATAGTGTCTGAAGGACGGTGTACTCGAAAAAACAGCCTGAATTTAGCTTGACCTTAACCTTGTGGGAAGGTTTATTGTAGTCAATAGCAAGCAACAGACGTTCGCTAAGCGCGGCAGGAGAGAGCAGGGTGAAGATTGGACAGGCGGCCCAAACCACGGGTTTAAGTGCAAAGTCTATACGCTATTACGAGTCGCTCGGGCTCGTGCAAAGCGAACGGTTGGATAATGGCTATCGACACTACAGTCCGCAGTGTCTTAAAGAGTTGCAGCTGGTGGCCAGTGCTCGGCAGGTGGGTTTCTCACTGGAAGAGTGTCGCAGCTTACTGACGATGTTCAATAACCAAGAGTGCCGCAGTATCGATGTGAAAAATCAGGTGTTGGGCAAGGTGGCTCAAATTGACCAACAGGTGCAGCAATTAACCTCAATACGCACTACATTGCTTGAGCTGGCCGAGCGCTGTATAGGCGATGAATCGCCGCAGTGCGCTATTTTGCAAAACCTTACCGCACGGCAAAACCCTATGCGCTTTACCTTAGTAGAGGGCGAGCAGGGCACGGAGAATTCCAATGACTGAACACTGCCACAGCGACAAGACTCAAACCGCTCCAGCGTCTGAACATGGCTGTTGTGGTGGCTCAAACTCGCAAGACACTAAGTCGAGACCCGATTTACTGCTTTGGGGCTCACTGATTGCTTGCGCGTTCCTTTATGGTCTTTACGGGTTGGGTATTCCATTGCCTGAGTGGCTTACGCATGTGGCGCACGGAGTGTTTGAACTGCTCAACACCATGTGGTGGGGGGTGGCTCTGGGGATTGTATTTGTCGGGTTATTACATTTTGTACCGCAAACCTTGGTGGTGTCCCTGCTCGGGCGCGGCGGCAGCCTAAGTGGCATTATGCGAGCCACGGCGGCCGGCGTATTGATGGACTTATGCAGCCACGGCATCTTGATGGTCGGTATGAAGCTCTATCAAAAAGGCGCGAGCCTGGGGCAGGTGATGGCATTTTTAGTGGCAAGCCCCTGGAACTCACTGTCGCTGACGCTGGTTATGATTGCCTTGATCGGCTTGCCCTGGACTTTAGCCTTCATCGCTTTATCGATGGTGTTGGGCGTGATAACCGGGCTTATCTTCGACGCCTTGGTGGCCCGCAAACGGCTGCAACACAATCCGGCACTGGTCGCTGAGATAGAGTCAGCCCCTGTGTTACCGCAGTTAAAACAGCTTTTGAGCGGTATTCGGCTTACGCCAGCCGGTGTGGCAGAGTTGGCGCGACAGGGCTTACAGGGCTCGCGTATGGTGTTGCGCTGGTTGTTGTTCGGTGTGCTCTTGGCTTCACTGATTCGCGCTCTGGTGCCTACTGATGTGTTTGCCGACTGGTTTGGCCCCACCTTTCTAGGACTGTTGCTGACGGCGGTAGCTGCGACGATCATTGAGGTTTGCTCCGAGGGCTCTACCCCGATTGCCGCCGATTTGATGAATCGGGCCCGGGCACCGGGCAATAGCTTTTTGTTTCTTATGGCGGGAGTGGCGACGGACTATACCGAGATTATGGTGATTAAAGACACCATGCAGTCTTGGAAAACGGCGCTGTTTTTGCCCTTAGTGGTTTTGCCGCAAGTTATTGTGGTGGGGGTGGTGCTAAACCTGGCCGGATAAGACGCTTGCATTGTGACCGAAAACCCCGAGACGCTGTGCAGGCGGTAGTTTGCACAGCGTTTCTGCGTTAGAATGCGCCGCTTTTGTATACAATTTTGACAGCGAGAATCCATGGAAATTAACCCGCAGTTGACTGCCCTTAAAGACCTTAAAGCGCGCACCGACGTGCTTAGGGGGTATCTTTGACTATGATGCCAAGCATGAGCGTCTGACCGAGGTCGAATTAGAGCTGGGCGAGCCCGATGTCTGGAACGAACCCGAGCGCGCCCAAGCGCTGGGTAAAGAGCGCGCCTCCCTCGAAGCCGTAGTGAAAACCATTGACGATTTGGATACCGGGGTCAGTGACCTGTCCGAGTTGCTGGACATGGCGAATGAGGAAAACGACGAAGACAGCCTGGCGGATGTCATTGAAGAGATCGAGGCGCTCGACCAACAGCTGCAAAAGTTGGAATTCCGCCGGATGTTTTCCGGCGAGATGGACGAGAACAGCGCCTACTTGGATATTCAGTCTGGCTCGGGTGGTACCGAGGCGCAGGACTGGGCCGAAATGGTGTTGCGCATGTACTTGCGCTGGGGTGAGGCCAAAGGCTTTAAAACCACTCTTGAGGAAGCTTCCTCGGGTGAGGTGGCAGGTATCAAGAGTGCCACCATTCGCTTTGAAGGTGAATACGCCTTTGGCTGGTTGCGCACCGAAACCGGGGTTCATCGATTAGTGCGCAAGTCGCCTTTCGATTCGGGCAATCGTCGCCACACGTCGTTTTGCTCGGTGTTTGTCTCGCCTGAAATTGACGACAATATTGAAATTGATATCGATCCGTCCGATGTGCGCACCGACACATACCGCGCCTCTGGGGCCGGTGGTCAGCACGTGAACAAAACCGATTCGGCCGTGCGTTTAACACACGAGCCAACCAGTACCGTGGTGCAGTGTCAGAGCGAGCGTTCACAACACGCCAACCGGGACAAAGCCTGGAAAATGCTGCGCGCTAAGTTGTACGAGCTGGAGATTCAAAAGCGCAACGCCGATAAGCAAGCACTGGAAGATACCAAATCTGATATCGGATGGGGCAGCCAGATTCGCTCCTATGTGCTGGACGACCAGCGCATTAAAGATTTGCGCACCAGCGTACAGACCAGTAACTGCCAAACCGTACTCGACGGCGGCTTAGATTTATTTATTGAAGCGAGCCTCAAGGCTGGACTCTAACCCAACAAGTGATGCCCATGACTGACGAAAAGCAAACTGTACAGGAAGAAAACAAACTGATCGCCGAGCGCCGCGCCAAACTCGCCCAGATTCGCGAGCGCGGCAATGCGTTCCCCAATGATTTTCGCCGCACCGATGTCAGCGTCGATTTGCAGGCAAAATTTGGCGAGAAAGCCAAAGAAGAACTGGAAGCTTTGGACCATCAAGTCGCCGTGGCCGGTCGTATTATGGCCAAACGCGGCCCCTTTATGCTGATTCAGGACAGCGAGGGCAGCATTCAGTTTTACGCCGCGAAAGATGTGCAAAAGTCTATTAAAGAAAGCGACGGTCAGTGGGATATTGGCGATATTGTCGGCGGGTCCGGGCCCTTGCACAAATCGGGCAAAGGTGACTTGTATGTCAACTTAACCGAGTGGAAGCTCTTGACCAAATCTTTGCGTCCGCTGCCGGAAAAATACCACGGCTTGGCCGACCAAGAGCTGCGTTATCGCCAGCGCTACGTGGATTTAATTGTAAATCCCGAGGTACGCGATACATTCAAGCTGCGCTCTAAGTGCATCAGTTTTATTCGCAACTATCTGGATGGCCAAGGCTTTATGGAGGTGGAAACCCCCATGTTGCAGGTGATTCCTGGGGGCGCTACCGCGCGTCCGTTTGTCACTCATCACAATGCACTGGATGTCGATATGTATTTGCGTATCGCGCCCGAGCTTTATCTTAAGCGATTGGTGGTCGGTGGTTTTGAGCGGGTGTATGAAATTAACCGCAATTTCCGCAATGAGGGGATGTCGACCCGCCACAATCCCGAGTTCACCATGTTGGAGTTCTACCAGGCCTACGCCGATTACAACGACCTGATGAACCATACTGAAAACATGTTGCGCGGTATGTGTGAAAGCGTGATGGGCACGACCACGATTCAGTATCAGGGCAGTGAATACGACTTTGCCAAACCGTTTCAGCGCATCAGCGTATTTGATTCTATTTTGCACTATAACCCCGATCTTACTGCGGCTGACATTTCAGATTTAGACTCCGCCCGCAAGGTGGCAGAAAAGTTACACGTCCCACTGAAAGACAGTTACGGTTTGGGCAAGGTGCAAATCGAAATCTTTGAAGCGACGGTGGAAGAAAAGTTGGACCAGCCGACTTTTATTACCGAGTACCCGACCGAAGTGTCGCCGTTGGCGCGTCGCAAAGACGACAACCCATTTGTTACCGAACGCTTTGAGTTTTTTGTCGGTGGCCGGGAAGTGGCCAATGGTTTTTCCGAGCTCAACGACGCCGAAGATCAAGCCGAGCGCTTTAAGGCTCAGGTCGCGGAAAAAGACGCCGGTGATGACGAAGCTATGCACTACGATGCCGACTATGTGCGCGCTCTGGAGTATGGCTTGCCTCCCACCGCCGGTGAGGGTATCGGTATCGATCGCTTAGTAATGTTATTTGCGGATGCCTCTACCATTCGCGATGTATTGCTCTTCCCGCACATGCGTCCGGAGTAACCGGTGGCACTGACGGCAACGGTCTACAAAGTCGATCTCAACCTGTCGGATATGGACCGGCAGGTTTACCTGGATACCAAATTGACTCTGGCCTGCCACCCATCGGAAACCGAGGAACGCATGATGGTGCGCTTGCTCGCCTGGTGCTTCCATGCCAATGAGGATCTAATCTTCGGCAAAGGCCTGTCCACCGTAGACGAACCTGATTTATGGCATGTGGCCCCCTCAGGTGTGATTGAAAAATGGATTGAAGTGGGCCAGCCGAGCGTCGATAAATTAAAAAAGGGGCGTTCGCGTTCCACCCGGCAGGTTATCTACAGCGCCGGGCGCGGGCGGGATCAGTGGTGGCACAGTGTGCAAGAGGCGCTCGGTGCATTTACCGATTTGTCTGTTTACCATTTAAGCGCTGGTGAGGTGGCAGAACTTGCCGCGTTAGCGCAAAAAAATATGACTTTAAGTGTATGTATCAGTGAGGGCAGTGCTTTTATCAGCAGTGCCGAGCACAGTGTCAATATCACCCCGTTAACCGATATTGGATGAGAACTCTCTAAGAGAACGAGTGAAATGAATATTTTTGATGTGACTGCAGAAAACGCGCAGCAGACGGTAATCGACGAATCGTTTAAACGTCTTGTCGTCGTTCAGTTTTGGTCGGCTCGCAGTCCGGCCTGCCAAACTCTGATGCCCGTACTGGAGAAGTTTGCCGCTGAGTACACCGACAATATGTTGCTGGCCAAAATTAATGTAGACGAGCAGCAAATGTTGGTGCAGCAGTTCGGTATCCAGGGCTTGCCCACCGTTATGATGATCAAAGATGGCCAGCCGGTGGATGGATTCGCCGGAGAACAGCAAGAGCCGCAGATTCGTGAGTTACTTGAAAAATACCTGCCCAAAGCTTGGGAGGCCGATGTTGCCCAAGCGCAAGCATTTCTCGATGAGGCGAACTACGCCGAGGCACTACCGTTGTTGCGCCAAGCGCTGGAAGAGTCCAATCAGTTGCCTTTTATCGCGGTTTTGTTGGGGCTTTGCTATGCCGAGATGAATCGTGTCGAGGAGGCTGAAGCGTTATTGGCGCAAGTAAAAATGGCCGATCAAGATGCCAGCTATCAGCAGGCAATGGCCGTGCTAGAGTTGAAAAAACAAGCGGCTAACTCGCCCGAACTGGAAAAGCTACAGGCTGAGTACGAGGCTAACCCTTCTAACCTGGAGGCAGCCTATGCTCTGGCTGTACAGATGAACGAAGAAGGCCAGCATAAAAATGCACTGGAGTTATTGCTGGATGTTTTCAAGCGCGATCGCAATTTTAAAGACGGTGCGCCACGCAAAGCCATTACCGATATCATTGCTGCATTGGGTAAGGGTGATCCGCTAGCGGTGCAGTACCAGCGTAAGTTGTTTACGCTTTTGTATTGATTCAGACAAGGTGCAAGCACACGTTAAAATCGTTTTATTGGCCGCGGCGCTCTCAATGACACAGTGCAGTGATAAAAATGCGGAATTGGTGGCTGTTACACCGCCGGATTTCGTCTCGATGGCCGATGGCCGAATCTACCTTGAGCGCGGCTCACTGCGTGTCACTATCAACCCTGGTGTGGCTGGGCGTATTGAGTCTTTGGTGTACGCCGGACGTGAACGACTACTTACCCCTGCGCAGAATAATCCTTGGGGGAATGTGCTGTGGACCAGCCCGCAAAGTGATTGGGGCTGGCCTCCGCCTGAGGCCTTAAACTCTGCGCCTTACCGGGTGGAATTAACCTCCAAAGGGGTTTACCTGCATGGCCCACACGATTCACAACTGGGGGTGGCTTTTAGTAAGTTCTACACGCTGGCCGACGATAGCGACCGGTTAATTATTCAATACCAGATTCATAATAAATCCGACGCTGAAGTGACCTTAGCCCCTTGGGAGGTTACCCGACTGCCAGCGCAAGGGCAGGTGTTTTTCCCCAAAGGAGAAACGGATTTTCACAGTGGTGAATTCTCGCCTTTGAATTTTACCCTTGATAACGGCATTGCTTGGTTTGACACTGCCGCGCAAAATTTTACCGCCGAGCACCACAAATCCATGACCGATGGGGAGGAGGGCTGGCTGGCTTACCAAGCCGAAGATTGGTTGTTCGTTAAAGTATTCGAAAAGGTGCCCGCCGAACTTATAGCGCCCAGTGAAGGTGAAATTGAACTCTATGCTAAAGGCGATGGCAGCTATATTGAAATGGAGCAACAGGGATATTTGACCACACTGATGCCGGGTGAAACTTTACCTTGGCAGGTAAGTTGGGTGTTTGCATCGCTGTCTGAGACCGATGCGAGTTCGCATCGCGAGGGGTGGGTAGTACGAGCCCGCCAACTGGCCAGGCTCGCACGCAATAACGAGGATTAATCCTCGTTATTGAACAGGTTGGCGTACTTCACACCGTAAAACAGAATATAGCCGTAACACGCTGCAGGCAGTAAAAAGGACATTTGAATACCGATACTGTCCGCTAATACACCTTGTAGCAGCGGGATAAAAGCACCGCCCACAATCGCAACACACAATAGACCCGAGCCTTGACTGGTTAGGCCGCCCAGCTTGTGCAGCGCCATACTAAAAATGGTTGGGAACATAATCGAGTTGCATAAGCCCACCGCAATGATCGACCACATCGCAATTTTGCCTTCAAAGAAAACCGCCGACAGAACCAATGCAATCGCTGCCAAGCAGTTAACAGCCAACACCTTGCCAGGCTGAACATGACGCATCACCACAAAGCCAATAAACCGGCCGATCATGGCGCCACCCCAATAAAAGCTAACATAGGCTGCGGCTTGATGCTCTTTCAGGCCGGCGATATTGTCTTCGCCGAAAAAGTTCACCAGAAAGCTGCCAATGGCAACCTCGCCCCCAACATACATAAAGATTCCCAGTGCGCCCAATAACAAATGTGGTTTGGCGAAAATGGAAACTTTAGTTTGCTCGCTCGATGTGGCTTCTACCGGGTCCGAGTCATGAGTGATTTTGGGCAACTTGGCCAGCTTAAAAAAGATGGCAAGTGCAATCAAAGAACCCGCCAGCACTAGGTAGGGCATTTGCACCGCGGCGGCCTCTTTGGCTTTAGCGGCGGCGGCATCCAGTTCTGACAGGGCAGCGGAGTCGATCGCCTCACCGGCGGCGGCCAGAATTAACAGGCCACCCAAAGTCGGGGCGATAGTGGTGCCCAGTGAGTTAAACGCTTGGGTTAAATTTAATCGGCTGGAGGCAGTACGTGCGGGGCCAAGTACGGTTACATACGGGTTGGCGGCTACCTGCAGCACTGTAATACCTGCGGCGAGAATAAAAAAGGCGAGCAGGAATACTGAGTATGTGCTCATGGAGGCTGGATAGAACAAGAAACAACCAAAGCCTGCTATGACTAAGCCTGTCACCGCGCCATTTTGATAGCCGATTTTTCTAATCAGCATACCAGCGGGTAGTGAAACCACAGCATACGCAAAAAAGAAACAGAACTGCACCATCATCGCCTGGGTGTAGCTTAAGGTGTACACATTCTTTAAATGGGGGATCAGCACATCATTCATGGCTGTTAGTAAGCCCCACATAAAAAATAGCAATGTAATGATGACCAGTGGAGTGGTGTAGTTTTGGTTGTTATGTTCAGCTACCTGACTGACGCCAGCGCTGGTCGGAGCAGTTGCCATAGTAAACCTCGTAGGAAAAACGTATTTTATTGCACTGTTTAAGGGGGTAAGTGTGACCCCCGAAGGAGTGCAGTGTGATTATTGTCAGGTACTTCCTGCTGTTTTATTGACCTTTGAATAGCCCCTGCGCTGGGCAAGGCAGGTTAAATCTACTCGTTGCAGCCATATTATTCTGTTACTATAAAACAAACTGACAGCGCTGTCATCTCAATTCACACAAGTTTACCCACATTGGGGTAAAATGAGGCTTTAACGGGGGTAGTAAGTGGCAAGAGCAACCATTGACGATGTAGCTGCACTGGCGGGCGTGTCTATGAAGACCGTGTCGCGTGTGGTCAACAAAGAGCCCAATGTGCGCGCCACTACCCGCGAAAAAGTCGAATCAGCCATTGCCGAGCTCGATTATCGACCCAGCCAATCTGCTCGCTCGTTAGCCGCCAATCGTTCCTACGTTTTAGGTTTACTCTACGATAATCCCAGTGCGAGCTATGTTATTGACGTGCAGTCGGGCGCTTTGGCAAGTTGTCGTCGGCTTGGGTATGACTTGTTAATTCACCCCTGCAGTCACGAGAGCGCCTCAATAATTGAAGAGGTTCTGTCATTGGTTAGGCAAAATCGAGTTGATGGGTTGATTTTGACCCCGCCTTTGTCGGATATGGTTGAGCTGGTGCACCAGTTGGTGGAGGCAAAAGTGCCCGTGGTGCGTTTGTCACCCACCGAAGACAAGAAAATTTGCCCCTATGTTCAGACCAATGACCAGCAGGCGGCCTATGAAATGACCTGCCGTTTGTTGGATCTCGGTCATACGCGTATAGGTTTTATTGCCGGTCACCCCGATCACAAAGCCGTTGTGCAGCGTTTTTTGGGGTACAAGCAAGCACTGGATGATCGCGCTATAGCCCTCGATCCGGCTTTGGTCGAGCAGGGTTACAACTCGTTTGATTCGGGCAGCGAGTGCGCCGAGAGACTTCTGGCCTTGGCCGATGCTCCCACCGCCATTTTTGCCGGTAACGACGATATGGCTGCGGGTGCTATTATTGCTGCCCATCATCGCGGCATTTCTATGCCGGCCGAACTTTCCATTGCCGGTTTCGATGATACGCCGGTTGCCCACCAAATTTACCCCTCGTTAACCACCGTGCGTCAGCCGATCAGTGATATGTCCGAAAGAGCAGTAGAGCTTTTGCAGCGGTCGATTGATGGTAAACCCAAAGGGGCCGAAGCTTCGATGGATTGCTGTATTTTGGAACGGGAAAGTACCGGTAAGGCGCCATCGGTTTAAGCTGGCGAGGTATGGGTTTTAAAGCAATGGATTTTCGACTGGACTTTTACCACCGATGATCAGCGCCGCTGTTTACATTGGGCTTCGCCGTTAAGGTGGGGCTTGGGGGAAGCTTTGCAGCTTAATCCCCCCTGTGCTTAGGTGTGAAATACGTCTATTGGCATAATAATTTTGGCATCCCCGATTTCGGTTTTCCCCCACCTATAAGAAAAACGCCAACAATATTATTGAAGTGACATTTTTAATTTTCGGATAACGCTTTCTTGAACGCGCTTAAGTAGCTTTTGACTTTGCCCCGGTTATCGGGACCCATACGCAGCATCAGTTTTTGTGGCTCTGGCAGTGCTTCGAGCTCAGGATCGGCGTATTTGAACATAACGGCTGGCCGCGTCAAAATTATTGTTTTATCGATATCGGGGGTGGCCAAGAGGTTGTCGATCGCACTGATGACAACCTCACGAAAGCTGCCGTCTAATCCTTGTTCGGCATAAGCCTCACTGAGCAGGGGCTCCAGTTTATCGAAGACGCTTGCTAGGGTGGCGGGCTCAAAAGATTGCATTAAGGCGATATGTTTGTCATAACGACGGAAATTCGCCTCGGTTAATTCGTATTCAGCATCTTCGCCGCCGCTAATTTGAGAAACCCCCAATGTTGGCATCGGTGAAAGCACAGGCCGGTATTGGTTCACCAGGCGATTGTTGGCAACCCCGATAATTGCTCTAACGCTTTTACGCACCACCTCGTCGGGTACGATTAACCCCATCAGAGATTGTTCGCTTTGGGTGGATAGCTGCTCACTGACAAAAGCGTCGCTGTCGTTAAGAGGGGGTAAGCTAACGGCGGGTTCACTTTCTTCGGCTGCAGGCTCTGTGTTCTCAACGGTTTCTTGAATGGGCTCGGGTGGCGGTGGACTAGGCTCTATAGGGGCGGCAATTGGCTTGGCCGCCGGTATGGAGGCTGAGCTTGAGGATACAGAGTTGGTATGAACGCTGGCAACAGGAACCTCGATGGGCTCGGCCGGAGTTGATTGCGTCTTATACCAATAAATAAACCCTCCTAGCAGTGCAATGACTACTACGATCGCGATGATGGCAACTAGGTTGCCCGAGGTACTACTATCCTTCATAGCTTGCTCCGTTGAGCTCTTCTTTTCCCTAACTTTGCGTTAGGTTTTACGGATTTACAAGTATTAGAATGTTATTTCTCGTGTTGGTTCAGAGATTTTTTCTTATAAGAAAGGTAAAGATGACTTGCCGCACCAAACTGGGTCGATTTATCAGGCTAGGCTTGGTCTTTCGGGTTGGCTATTGCTTGCTCTGAGCAATGATTAGAGCTTTAAATTCAAGCGAATATTGATGGGGGATAAGCTCTGAGCGCCGGCAATGTTGATCACTAAATCCAGCAGGTCATCCCAGGCGCTGGCGTCGCGCATGCCTTTAATGGCGCGGTCGATGCCTCCGGCCTGGCGCAGTAGTAATTCCAATTTGGCGCGCTTGAGTCTTTTTAGGGCGCCGCCGACCAACGCTTGCCGTTTGGCCCAAATACCCGCTTGCTTCATGGCCCAATCCGGATGTTTACCTTGCTCAATTTGAATGGAAGCTTGCAGCATTTGGCGCAAATCGCGGGTGAGGGCCCAGAGTATGGCGGGCGCCTCTGTGCCTTCGGTTTTGAGGCCGTGCAGGCTTTTAACCGCAGCGCGGGCATCGCCCAGTAGGGCTTTATCGGCTAAACCAAAAATGTCGTAGCGCGCGCTGTCGGCGACCACGGAGGCCATTAACTCGGCGCTGACATAACCGTCGGTGGTTAAAAGTTTTAATTTTTCTATTTCTTGAGCGGCCGCCAGCAAGTTGCCCTCAATGCGCGATGCCAGCATCTCAATGGCACTGTTGTCGGCGTTTAACCCTGCTTGCTTTAAACGCTGACCAATCCAGCGCGGCAGTTGCGGCGGATCAATGGGCCAAATCGGCAGATGAATGCCGGCCCCGTCAATGGCTTTGTACCATTTACTGCGGGTGGCCGTGGCATCGAGTTTGCCGGTCACGACCAGCAGAAGGGTGTCGTCCGGCAGGTTGGTGCAGTATTCAACCAGGGCGCGAGAGCCTTTGTCCCCAGGCTTGCCCGTGGGTAGGCGCAGCTCAATAAGCTTTTGATTGGCGAATAAAGAGAGGCTGTTGGCCGCGCTCAGCAGTTGCCCCCAGTCAAAGCTTTGGTCAACGTGATGGAGGTCGCGCTCGGTAAAGCCTTGCTGGCGCGCGGCTAGGCGAATGCTGTCACAGGCTTCCTGAACCAATAGGGGTTCATCGCCACTGACCCAATACAGAGGCGCCAACTTATCGGTCAGACTGCGGCCCAGTTGGTCGATACGTATTTTGGCCACGGGTTACTCCGGTTTGGCCTGATCGGGTTGCAGCTGAAAGTAACTCTGACGCAGTATTTGTTGGGCCAAATCGCGGCGCATTTCTTCCAGCAGCAGCGCTTCTTCGCGCTCGATGCCGGTGGCATCGGAGGCGTCCAGCGATCGGGTGACCACCGTTGTCAGCGGGCCGGTGGCTTCGCGCCCGGCGGCATCAAACCATTGGAAGTCTTGGCTCAACTGCAGCTCGTAAGCCGCAGCTAGGCTATCGGTACCTACGCCAACTGTGCGTTTGCGCAGCTCTTCGGGCTCGAGGGCGAGGCGGTATTCGGCCTTTTGGCCCGCCTGGGTCACCATCTCAATCCCGCTTTGGGTAAAGGCGTCGCTCAAAGCTTGCTGCACCGGTGTGTGCTGCTCACTGGAGATTAAGCGCACCGACTCAAGCGTGAAGGGAGGCAGCAAATCACCTCGTACCTGCCAGCCGCAACCAGCCAGCAGGAGTAGAGCGGCCATCAGCCAAGTATTCATAAGCGGCCTCCCTTGTGCAAAGCACGGGTGTGGTTAATTGGCAACAATGTTGACAAGCTTATTGGGTACCACGATTACCTTGCGCACGGTGAGGTCGGCCAAAAAGCGCTGCACATTGTCCTGTGCCAGAGCCAGTGCTTCCATATCATCGCGGGCGGCATCAATTGGCGCTTGGATTTTGTCGCGGACCTTGCCGTTAACCTGCACCACAATTTCAATGCTGGTGCGTTTAAGGGCGGCTTCGTCAGCGCTCGGCCAAGGAGCATCCAGCGGAATATTGTTGTGGCCCAGCGCTTGCCAAAGTTTATGCGCAATATGCGGCACAATGGGGGCGAGCATCAGCACGGCCGTTTCCAGAGCCTCGCGCTCGACCGCTAAGCCTTCTGGGGTGGCCCGGTCCGCCAGCTTGTTGACCTCGTTCATTAATTCCATGACCGCGGCCACTGCGGTATTAAAGGTTTGACGGCGGCCGTAGTCATCGGTGACCTTGGCAATGGTCTCGTGGGTTTTGCGGCGCAAGTCGCGCTGGCTATCATTCAGCGTATTGCCGTCGAGCTTGCCCGGGGTGCCCGCTTGCAGGTGCCCGTGTAGGCTCTTCCAGAGGCGGCGCAAAAAGCGGTTGGCACCTTCTACACCAGAGTCGCTCCACTCCATGCTTTGCTCGGGAGGGGCGGCGAACATCGAGAACAGGCGCACCGTATCGGCGCCGTACTGCTCAATCAGCTCGGCCGGATCAACCGTATTGCCTTTGGATTTACTCATCTTGGTGCCGTCTTTCAGCACCATGCCTTGGCACAATAGACGGTCAAAAGGCTCGTCGCTGTCTACCAGCCCCTCATCGCGCATCAGCTTGTGAAAGAAGCGGGCATATAACAGATGCAAGATGGCGTGCTCAATACCACCGACATACTGATCCACCGGCAGCCAGTAGTTGGCAGCGTCGGAGTCGAGCATACCGTCGGCGAAGTTAGGGCAGGTGTAGCGCGCGTAATACCAGGAGGACTCCATAAAGGTGTCGAAGGTATCGGTTTCGCGTTCCACTGCACGGCCGTCATGCTCGGTTTTGCGCCACTCGGGGTCAGACTTAATGGGCGATTGCACGCCGTCTAGCACCACATCTTCGGGCAGTAATACGGGCAGCTTGTCGGCAGGAACAGGTATTTCCCCACCGCCTGGCATATTCATCATAGGGATAGGGGTGCCCCAATAGCGCTGGCGCGATACGCCCCAATCGCGCAGACGATAGTTGGTTTGCACCTTGCCTTTTTTAGCGGCTTTTAAGGTTTGCGCAATCGCGTCAAAAGCGGCTTTAAAGTCCAGTCCGTCGTACTCGCCCGAGTTTACCAGTACGCCTTTTTCGACATAGGCTTCTTTATCCAGATCAATGGCCGAGCCATCTTTAGGGGCGATAACTTGCTGAATGGGTAAGTTGTACTTGTGGGCGAATTCGTAATCGCGTTGATCGTGAGCGGGAACCGCCATCACCGCGCCCGAGCCATAATCCATCAATACATAGTTGGCGATCCATACCGGAATTTCATCGCCGGTAATGGGGTGCAGCGCTTTTAGACCGGTATCCAGCCCGATTTTTTCCATACTGGCCATATCAGCCTCGGCGACCGACTGTTCTTTGCACTCGGCGACAAACTGCGCGATGGATTCGTCGTTTTCGGCTAGCTGTTGCGTAATAGGGTGCTCGGCGGCAAGGCTGACATAGCTAACGCCCATCAGGGTGTCGGGCCGGGTGGTGTAGACTTCAAAGCCGGTGTGGCCACCGAGCTTCTCGGCCAAATCAAAACGCATCTCCACGCCGCGGCTTTTGCCGATCCAGTTGCGCTGCATGGTTTTTACTTGTTCTGGCCAGTTGGGCAGTTTGTTCAAATCTTTGAGCAATTCTTCGGCATAGCCGGTAATACGGATAAACCACTGAGGTATTTCTTTGCGCTCGACAACGGCACCAGAGCGCCAGCCGCGACCGTCGATCACTTGTTCGTTGGCCAGTACGGTCTGGTCTTCAGGGTCCCAATTAACCGTAGCCATTTTTTTATACACCAGCCCTTTTTCGTACAGACGGGTGAAGAACCATTGCTCCCAACGATAGTAGTCGCTGCGACAAGTGGCCAGCTCGCGGCTCCAGTCGAAACCAAAGCCCAGCTGTTTAAGCTGCCCTTTCATGTATTCGATGTTGGAGTAGGTCCACTTGGCCGGAGCCGAATTGTTTTTAATGGCGGCGTTTTCGGCCGGCAAGCCGAACGCATCCCAGCCCATGGGATGCAGCACATTTTTGCCTTGCATGCGTTGAAAGCGGGCAATTACATCGGAAATGGTGTAGTTGCGCACATGCCCCATATGCAGTTTACCGCTGGGGTAGGGAAACATGGCGAGACAGTAAAACTTCTCGCGACTGGTGTCTTCGGTGACGGTAAAGCTCTGGTTTTCATCCCAGTAGCTCTGGGCCTCGGATTCCACCTCGGCGGGGTGATATTGCTCTTGCATTTTGGGCTGTATTTCCCTGCGGTTTGTCATTGATTGATAAAGACCGCGCATTATAGGGGGTAGGCCGCTTGATACCAAGGGCAGGGCCGGCTATTTCTCGCTCGATGCTGGCAATGTGAACAATCATTCGCCGGCTTATTTGAAAAAGCCTGCGTGTTCATCGGTCAATCCACAATTTTAGGCGGCTTTATTTATAGTCAATTGGCGTCTTAATCACCAATCACTAGGGCACATACCTATATCTCGGCCCATAAGGCCACCGTTAAAACCGCAAAAGTGGTTGATTTGGCAGGGGGTTTGGCATAGAATCGCGGCCCCGAATACGGCTCAAGTCTATAAAACGCATGGGAACCCCATGTTACTTCGTGCCGTCCAAGAGTATTGGAGCAGTTATGTACGCTATTTTTGAAAGCGGTGGTAAGCAGCACCGTGTAGTGGAAGGCGAAACCCTGAAGCTCGAAAAAATCGAAGTCGCCACCGGCGAAAAAATCGAATTCGACAAAGTTTATCTGGTTGCTAATGGCGATGATGTAAAAATCGGCGCGCCAGTAGTAGCTGGTGCTAAAGTGACCGCTGAGGTGGTTACCCACGGCCGTGCGGACAAGGTGAAAATCATCAAGTTCCGTCGTCGTAAGCACTCTATGAAGCGTCAGGGCCACCGTCAGTGGTTCACTGAAGTTAAAATCACCGGTATCAAAGGTTAAGCAGGAGTTTACTCATGGCTCATAAAAAAGCAGGCGGTAGTACACGTAACGGCCGCGATTCGGAAAGTAAACGCCTTGGTGTTAAGCGCTTTGGCGGTGAAGCTGTATCGGCCGGTTCAATTATTGTTCGTCAGCGTGGCACCAAGTTCCACGCCGGTGTAAACGTGGGTATTGGCAAAGACCACACCCTGTTTGCCAAATCAGACGGTACTGTAAAATTTGAAGTCAAAGGTGACAAAAACCGCCGTTTCGTTTCCATCGAAACTGCCTAAGTCATCCTAGGTCGGCTGCCTGGCAGCCACTCGGCGCAAGCCGAATAGAAAGAGCCCCGTCGATACCGATGGGGCTTTTTTGTTGGTAAACTCACAACAAGGGCCGGGTTGTGAGACGTACTCATCCGGTCTAATCAGTTCACTCAGCGGAGAAAGCCGTGAAATTTGTCGACGAGGCACCGATATACGTGGAAGCAGGAAAGGGCGGCAATGGCTGCTTAAGCTTTCGCCGGGAAAAATTTATTGCCAAGGGCGGCCCAGACGGCGGCGATGGCGGTGATGGCGGCAGCGTGTATCTACAGGCCGATGTTAACCTCAATACCTTGGTGGATTACCGTTATACCCGCCGCTTTAAAGCCCAAAGTGGTGATGGCGGGCGCGGTAAAGATTGCCGCGGTAAAAGCGGTGAAGACTTAATCATTCCTGTGCCGGTAGGTACCACGGTAATCGATCAAGACTCCGGTGAAACTTTGGGTGATTTAACCTGTGAAGGTGATCTGCTTAAAGTGGCACAGGGTGGCTTCCACGGCCTGGGTAATGCGCGCTATAAATCCAGCACCAACCGTGCTCCAAGACAAACCAGCCCCGGTAGTCCAGGTGAGTTTCGCAATTTGAAATTGGAAATGAAAGTGCTGGCCGATGTGGGACTGTTGGGCTTGCCAAATGCGGGTAAAAGCACTTTTATTCGCTCGGTGAGTTCGGCCAAACCGAAAGTAGCAGACTACCCGTTTACCACTTTGGTACCAAATTTAGGGGTGGTAAAAGTACAGGAGCATCGCAGCTTTGTAGTCGCCGATATCCCCGGTGTGATTGAAGGCGCGGCAGATGGTGCCGGTTTGGGTATTCGCTTTTTAAAGCATTTAACTCGCTGCCGGGTATTGTTGCATTTAGTGGATGTTGCGCCGGTGGATAGTAGTGACCCGGTGGAAAACGTCAAAGCGATTGCTCGCGAGTTGGAAAATTTCAGTCCGCATCTAGCCCAGCGCAAGCGTTGGTTGGTACTAAATAAAATCGACTTACTACCCCCAGACGAACGCGAAGAGATGTGCCGGGCGATCACCCAGGCTCTTGACTGGGAAGGCCCTGTTTTTGCGATTGCAGCGGTCAGTGGTGACAATGTTGACTCTCTGACAGGCGCGTTGATGCAGCATCTCGAGACACTGTGGCAAGCAGAAAAGGACGACCCAGAGCTGCTAGAAGCTGAATACGCCTTTCAGGATGCCATGCAAGAAGAGGTGCGGGAAAGAATTGAAACCTTACGTCTGCAACACCGCGCAGCTCGAAAAGCTCAAAAATCGAACGATGATGATGACGATTTCGATGACGACGATGATGATATCGAAGTGGTTTACGCCCCTTAAAATCGGTAAGAGTGGAATGCATGTCTAAGCGCCAGGAATTAAATCGCGCCCAGCGCTGGGTGGTTAAAATAGGCAGCGCCTTGCTGACCAATGACGGTAAAGGTTTAGACTATGCCGCCATTGCCGAGTGGGTGGCGCAAATAGCGGCGCTAAAGAAAAGCGGTATTGAGTTGGTATTGGTCTCCTCTGGCGCGGTGGCGGCGGGCATGACTCGGCTCGGGTGGAACGAACGGCCAACCGAGGTTCATCTTTTACAGGCAGCGGCGGCAGTGGGGCAGATGGGTTTGGTGCAAAACTACCAAACAGAATTCTCTCAATACGGCTTGCACACCGCGCAAGTACTGTTGGACCACGACGATTTATCGTCACGCGAGCGCTATTTAAATGCGCGCTCGACCCTACGAGCCCTGCTAGATCTCAACGTTATTCCCATCGTGAACGAGAACGACACAGTCGTGACCGACGAAATCCGCTTTGGTGATAACGACACCTTGGGTGCGTTGGTGGCGAACCTTATTGACGCCGATGTACTGGTCATCATGACCGATCAAGACGGTATGTACACGGCAGATCCGCGCAGCAATCCCGATGCGCAATTAATCAGCGAAATGGCGGCGGCCGACGATAGACTCAGCGCGATGGCCGGCGACGGCGGCAGTTTAGGTCGCGGCGGTATGATCACCAAAGTGCGTGCGGCTAAAGTGGCGGCGCGTTCTGGGGCTGATACGATTATTGTTGGCGGACGCCAGAATGCAGTGCTGACTCGTTTACATGCCGGAGAAGCGCTGGGCACTTTACTCTGGGCTGATCAACAACCACAGGCGGCGCGCAAACGATGGCTGGCGGGGCACCTGCAATCTCGCGGCACGTTGATTCTAGATGACGGCGCAGTGGGCGTATTGCAAAAACAAGGTAAAAGCTTGCTACCGGTAGGCGTGCGAGAAGTGCAGGGTGACTTTAAGCGCGGAGAGATGGTGGTGTGCAAAGATTTACAGGGGCGGGAAATAGGCCGCGGATTGGTTAACTACCATGCTACTGAGGCTGCGCAAATTATTGGCCTCTCTAGTTCAAAAATTGTATCAGTGTTGGGTTATCAAGGCGATGAAGAGTTGATTCATCGCGATAATATGGTTATTCACTGATTTTTACCGCTAATACTGCAAATGTTTAGTGTTAGAATCGTGAGCTCAAGGCGGTGTTCTTACCGGCTTGAGCAGCTATATTAATAATTAAAAAAGGACCCAAGGATGAAGATATTTTATTTGGCACTTGTTACTGTTCTGTTTTTCTCTCACCCCTGTTTCTCAGCAGAGCCTCTTTCCCCTATTGATCAGCGCTATGTGGAGCGTTTAAGTATCGGTGGCCCTACCACCATACGCGATGTAGCGAAGAGCATCTATCGCTCTGAGCAAGCCAATACGCAAGTGTTGGATGTGGCGGCAGAGGTATTAATGCGCGATTATCAGGTCGCTATTGATAACACTCAAATCGATGCATTGGCCTGGGTGATTAAAGCGCTTGCTTTGGCCGACACCAACCGCTATCAGGTCATATTGGCCGAGGTTGCAGAGAATGCTTCACATCGAAAAATAGCCAAATATGCACGAAAAATGCAAGATGACGACTTGCCCGAAGGGCCAGCTTACGAGCCGGGTAGTGTTGTGCTGGCCGATTATGAGCCGGATCAAGCGTCACCAGTTGCGGGCGCAAGCACTGCAACTGAGTCAAACCGAGAAGTGCACCCCATCACTATTGTTCGCGAGGGCATGAGCATTCAGGAGGCCTATGACTTGGTGGGTTATCCAACCTCAGAGCATACCTATCAAACCGGTAAACAATGGATTCCGTTTAACTATAAAGGTGGTGATATTCGTCGCCAAGCTGCCTTGTATAAAGGACAGGGGCGAATTGTTTTTTCCAATACGTCGCGCTATAGCAATAGCTGGCGAGTATTAGAAGTTTTAGTGGATGAAGCTGAGACCGGTTATCCATAATACATATTGCGGGTGAGGGCTGTGGTGCTCACCCGTAGACAAAAATAATAGCCGACATTTTTGAGTGGTAGATGATGCCACTCAACGTCAACTGGCAGGGGCAGTACAGCAGTATATTGGTCAGGCGAGCTTAGTCCAAGCTCGCCTAGTTATGGATTTGGCACGCTTGATGCGGCGGGCATAAATTCTGAAGTGGAAAAATTTAGAATCATCACACAGTAATATTGAATGTGTTCCAAACATAGGTCAGTTTAAATAACCCGTTTGTTGCAATTTCCCTGCGGCCCTTGAGTGAGTTTATCTAGCGTGCAAAAAAATAATATTTGGCATGCCTCACTCGGCATTCAGATCGTTAAACCGGCCCAAAAAGAAATCAAAACACAGCGAGAATGAAAAGGTGCCTTGATGTGTACACTGCTCACTTAACATCTTCGATTCATGGTACATATTGGCCGCTACAATAGAAGTCATATAAGCGGATACTTTGTCATTAAACACATCGCCATGATCTTTGATAAAACTGGTGTCAGTTTTAAGAAAAACAATGGGATCTTGATGGCTGCAAGGTAGGCGGGCAGTGGTTGGATCGTGGGTTGTAGTCGAGCTGTCACAAAAATCGTGAAAATTCCATTCTCCCATGGGTTGGTCGTAGGCATCCATCTGATTGTTTTTGTTTAATGTCAGTGCACCGGTCCAAAAACGCTGGTAATTGCCGATTGTGGTGGTGTCTAGGTTGTGTTCTGAAAATCGATAGGTTTGATCATTGTACAGGCGCTCAAAGTCCACCTCGTCCCATGCTAAAGCGGCAATAGCCTGGCCGATAGGAAAATAGACGTGGGTCGCTTTATCACCTTCCGAGCTTATAACGTGCAATAGCTCCGGCTGAGGCTCTTTAATTTTGGCAAATTGCATGCTGTGCTCTTTAAGCGCAAATATCTGATTCGCCTCTATAGCTGGGTTTAACAGCACGACTCCTTCACCAATAGTAGGCGCCGGTTTATCATCGGCCAGGCCGTGAATCATCTTGGTTAATAATATATTGTCGATGGCAGACAGCGTCATGGCGCCGCCAAAGCTGTGGCCGGCTACCAGTAAAATGTTACTGGGTTTACGTGCGTCAATCTCGGACAGTTTTAATAAGACAGAAGAAACTCCGTTGGTGCCAATTTCTTCGGCAACAGATTTTCGGGACCAATAGGTTAGATATTCAGAGCCTGCGCCATGCAGTGATTTTCCTCGCCAGCCTACGTATACACCCATTAGTTGTCGTTGCCCTAGAATACCGGACGCCCCAATTTTATCCAGAACCTGACGAAAGCTTTTGACATTGCGGTCACTGTCGCTGGCATTGTGTAGCCAGCCGTGTACAAAAACCACTACCGCGACACCTGACTCTTGAGCGGAATAACGCTCGATACGATTGATAATATCGCGCGTCCTACGTCGATCAAATTGATTGCCTCGCTCAGAAAATTCAATAAAACTAAGCTCGTAGTTTTCTCGTTCTTCTATGTAAGATGAGCCACAACCTTGTTGGCAGTCGGCAGGCGGTTGGGTGCGCCATGCCGTATCACGAGTACAGGAGGTGGTAATAAAGGCCAGGATCGCCACGCTCCCTAGCAAAAGTCCTAGGCGGATAAGTGTGTTGCGCATAATATTTACCAAGGCTTAGCTAAATAGGGGAAGTGAGGCAGAAATGGCTTGTCGTTGGTGTTTTTTCTGGGCCAATTCCAAGTTCTGACATCGCCATACGACAGCTCCCACAGTAGGCAATCGCCTAGCTGACAGGTCAAATCGGCAACATCGTCGGTGAGTAAACGACCGTTGGGGAAACCTGCCTTATGGTGCCGACTAAAAATCATTACGTCGGGAAATTTGTCGTAGTCTCGTATGGCAAACAAAGGTGCTAACTTAGACATCAGAACCTTATCGACAAGCCCAGGGTCATTATGTTTTTTGTTGATAGCCTCAAGGTGTTCATAAGGTTCTAGTGTATTGAGAAAGTCGAGCCTGGGTTGCATGGTTCGATTTGATCGTCCTACATGATCTATTTTTTTACCCTTTCGAATAATATCGCCCCACAATACAAAATCCTTTTGCTGCTTGGGGAAGGCATCAAGAGGTATTGCCGTGACCATTGCAACGACATTGGTGCCAAAAAACTTGGGGAAAATAAATGGATCGTCTCGTACACCGGTGAAAACCCGAATGTTGTCTGTCTCTTGCAAAGCTCCTTGCGGTTTAAATTCAACGAGTTCAGCGTTCTCGTTAAGGGAGAACGCCAAGGTGGCACTCTCTTTAATATGCTTTGGACGGTTGATGCTGCCGCCGTATCGCATCCGTTGTTGCGGATTGTCGAACGACACCTTAGAGGTTAAATCGAGGTGTACTCTATAAGTTTGTTCGTGAAGATGATGAATGGGCAGTGGATGATTAAGCCCCGGATGGGTAGTTAAAATGATTATTAGATCGTTGTTATCAATAAACGCAAATAGACCGGATAAGCTTCTAGTCGGTTGTTGATTAAAAACAGGGTCAGCGTGATCAGAGGCGGCGGCTCCCTGCAGTAGCAATAATAAAATAAGGCCAGCAAAGATTTTGATTAACGGTAGCTTTATCATTAGGGTTTTTGGCTCTTGAAGATGACATCAGCGGCTTTTTCGGCGGCCACATAAATTGAGGTGACAATAAAAAAACCGGGTATACGTGGGAAAATAGAAGCATCCACGACGCGTAAATTACTCACTCCGCGCACTTTAAAATCACTGTCGAGCACCGCGAGAGGGTCATCATCGCGACCCATTTTACAAGTGCAAGAGGCGTGGTGGCCCCAAGCACGGTTGCGAACAAATTCCGCTAATTCTTGATCTGTTTGAACCTCTTTGCCTGGCAGTTCCTCCTCGGCAATAATGCCTTTTTCAATCAATGGCTGAGTCATTTCACGCACAAATTTAATGCCCTCTACCACCGATGCTAAATCTTCCCCCTTGGTATCATTACCTTCTTCGAAATAGCGGAAGTTAATGTAGGGGCGATCCAGTGGATCATTGGATGCGAGGCTAACGTAACCGGCAGTATTGTTTGTGTGGGCTTTAAGGATGGCCCATGTTAGATAATTGAGCTTTTTGATTAACTGAGAGTAGCCAGGAAAATAGCCACGAAACTCCGCAAGCAGAGCAAAACAGAATAAATCGGGCAGGGGGCGCTCAGGGAAAGAGCGTTTAATGGCAGCGAGCACGGCGCCGTTAGTGGTGTAGACGCCTTTGCCTTTTAACCACTGTTGGTATTGCGGGTCTTTAGTGTCGTAGTTGGCGTGCTCTAATACCTTCCAGTGCTCGAAGTTCATACGGTTGACGACACCGACTTCATAGCGGTCTTGTAAATTTTTACCTACCCCTGGTAAGTCGACAGAGCAGGGTATATCGTGTTTTTCTAGTTCTTCGCGCGGGCCTATACCCGAGAGCATCAGCAATTGTGGCGTGTTAAAAGCGCCACCGGCCAAAATAACTTCTTTGTTGGCGTAGACTTGGTGTAGGGTTCCCTGTTCGCCACTTGGGTATTGATAGGCGCGATATAACTTTTCGCCTTTGCGATATTCCACTCCAGTGGCATTGAGGTTTTCATCCAGTATGACTCGGGTCACTAAGGCATTGGTTTCAATGGTTAGGTGGTTGGGCAAACGAGCGGCAACCTCTAGTAGACGCTCACGAGTGCCGTGGCGTTTATGCTTATCGGTCGCAAGTGGCGGATATCTGAGTCCGGTGGCATTTTTCTCTACTAGTCGCCAATCGTTCGGGTCGCCGGCGCCTTCTTTAACCCAACCGAGGCGTTGTAAAGGCTTGGCAAGCATTTTAAAGCCGATGGTTCCGGATTCTTCGATCGTATCGATCAGGGCGTGATCTTTCAGAACCGATTCCAGCGGAATCGCTTTTTCAGTGCGAAACCAGCCGCTAAAACCATGTCGCGAAGGGTTGAGTCGAAACAGTTTATGAATCCAACGCCAGACTGGACGATAACGACAATCTTCCATTTTTTGGAAGTAAGAGCGCATATTGCTCGAGTTCCAGCTGTCGTCGCCTGTTAGCTCGGCAATGCCGTCCCAATCTTGGTTGTGAGGGTAAACGGTTATCATGGCATTGTGCGCGGTGCAGCCGCCAAGGCAGCCCGCGCGCGGGTAAAGCACACCATTGACCGGTTGGTTTAAATACTCGGCAGAATACTTAGGGTCTTTTTCTTGCTGGGTTTGGTCACTGTAGTGGCGCACAAAATAGTCCCAACGCATTTCGTTATTTTCGGTAGAAAAGGCATGAAAGACGGGCACTTCGTAATCCTCAGGTAAGCGATTTTCATCACTTACCTGATTAGATCCCCGGTGTTTGACTGGATCTTGCCCGGATTCCAGTACTAAAACGCGCGCGCCGTATTCGGCCAGTCGAGCTGCTACAGTGCCGCCGCCGGCCCCAGAGCCGACGACAATATAATCGTAATTACTCATGTCAAATTCCTTTGTTTATAAGGTTTTTAGAAATTCAATAAGAGCAAATTTTTCCTCGTCACTTAGCGGCGCCTCTTCTTCCGTGTCGGGTAGATAATCCGTGCCAAAATAATGACCTTTGTTGGTTACATAGTCGGGGCAACTACTGTTTTTAAGCAGTGGGTCGACTAAGTTGGCAAAGATCGCCTTGGCCTGCTCGTCGGTTGCATCGGCCGGTAATTTCTTTAAGTCTTTAATTATTTTGACTAACAGTTTAATCCGTTGCTTATCGATATTGCCCAGGTCTGTGTTGTACAACAAATTAACAGGCGTGCCGGCTGGGATTGGGCCCAGAGTAATCCCCTCGGACGAGAAGAATTTAGGCAGTAATTTTGCCAAGATACCTTCAAATTCAGCGACCACCTTGGGCAAGTAGCCCTCAGTAATATTTAAATGCGTGGTTTGCTGAGTTACTTGAATATAACCTGGGTGTTTTTTACCGGAGCGGGTGATGACTTCAAACGGATAATCGTAATCGTACTGATCATCTTGCCCCGAATAGGCGCGTTGTTCCGGCCATAGTAGGCGTTCGATAGACTCGTTAAACGATTTCATACGAGCATCAACGGTGCCTTGGTACTCAAACGGCCCGAGGGCATTGTTTAGCAAAAATGGAGCGCTCGACCAAAGGCTGATTAAAGAGGCAGGGCGGGTATAACCCCGGCCACCGCCAGGCATGGTGAAATCACGCAGCTCACCGGTATAAGGGTTTTGCACGTTAATGGTTCCCACCGGCGGCAGTGATTTGTAAGAGCTGGAGGTGAAGTTGTCCCATATATCACCGGCCAGGCCATTGCGTGCCAGCGGGCTGCAGGCATTGGTTTCGAGTAGGGGTAGGGGGACCCGCAGCTCGTTGGATAAAAAGTTATTGTCGAGAAAATCATCCGCTTGAACGATATCTTCCATCGCTGATTTGAATTGATCGGTCTTGGTGTGTTGCCAGTAATCGTTCCAACATTTTAAGTAGTTATTATTGACGCAACCTTTGTCGGGGAAGAAGTCCTGGAATACATAATCGGGTAGTTTAGAGGAATGGCAGCGCGCACAGGTACTGGCAAAAACCTCTTTGCCCAAGGTGAGCTGAGCTTCATCGTCTGTAAGGTGACTGCTGCCGCCGGGAGCATTTTTTAAGTAATCCGGCTCGGCACTGCCCAGAAAAAATAATGCCACATCAGCGGTTTGGTTTTCATTGGCACGCCAGTAAGCAGAGTTCTTTTGGGCGCTGGCTATGGGGAAGGGGGTGATTTTCTTGCCACCGACCACCGGACGGAAGTGCTCTAACCATTCTTCACTGAAAAGACCTATGTTGACATACACTCGGTTCAGTGCGCCTAGTGCGCCGACCGAATCGGCCCCATCTTTGAGCACACGGGGTGTGTAAACGGTATCAGGGGCATCATAAAACTGACTTAATGCATGGTCGTCAGGAAGGAAGTCATTAAGTTGTTTGTTATCTTGCTCTGGACCTTCAATATTTTCCTTACCCCACTTGGTAGAGAGCTCCAGGCGTGATGCTAAGTTGTAAATAGCATTCATAGTGCGCGGATTATTAATGTAATCGGTTGACACCAAAGAGGTATCGAGCGCGCCTGGCTTTGAGGCGTGAAACAGTTGTTTTAAATAATTACTTTCATCTTGGCGCCACAATAAAATTCTATCCACCCAAAAATATTGAGCTCCTGGGTTAGAGTTCAGGTTGGCCCACTCTGGATTATTAAAATCCTGTGGTGGATTGGTTGGGTTGGGGCCAACATGGCAAAACCCGCACGACATACCGACTCGATATGGGCGAATTAAGTCCTTATTGTCGTAATAATCCGGGTCTGTGTAGTAGCGTACTGGGTCCCAGTTGGCTTCGGCTTGTTCGTCAAACTCGGGATTAGGGAAAAGTCGTAAACCCACAATCCCAGTGCCGTAGCCGTAATAAGAGCCCACTTCGATATTTTCACCGCGGGCGCCGATTTTAATACCAGGATACTCATCCGCATTTTCAAACGGATCGGGTTGACAGTTCTCGTCTCTCACATCGAGCCAAAGGCCGTAACGATCGGCTCTGGGGCTATTGGCCTTCGTGAAGCACGGTTCGTTCACCACACCAAGATATTCCCAGCGGTTATCGCGGCTATAGCCTAATTCAGGGTGGTTAGAAATGGTTTTAAGTAAGTCGGAATTGCCAAAAGTGAATTGGCTAAGCTCGTCCCAAAAACGGTCATTACCGGCCGTCCAAACAATCCAGTTATTGCGCCCCCGGGCAAAGCGTTTAACGGCATCTTCTTCTGATATACCGGGAAAGAAAGGGGCGAGTCGTGCCTGTAAAGCCTTAGGGTTTTTGGAAATTCCGTAATCCATATCGGCGTAGTAATCGTTCGTTGAACCCGATAGCTGATCTTCTTTAACGCCGGCGCACTGGGCTTCGTCGAGTACATTTCCAGCGCCGGACCCGCAGGGGGCATCACTACACCCTGATAATAATAACAACGCAGTGATTGCTGAATAAAAGGTAATGAAGCGTAATGCCCGCATGGTATCCCCCTTCCTTGAAGCCAATAGGTTGCAGCCAGTAGAAACTGGTCATTATTGTTGAGTTGTAGAATTGAAATAATAAAGTTATGAGATGTACTGCTACGTCCAATTGGCGCCACAATTAATGGCGACAGTTACATCTGGGGCTGGACAACATCCTGTTGCTTGAGCACTCTAAACAGAGTTTGCAGAAGAATCAATTAAAATATGCGCAAAAATACAAACGGTATATTTCAGCGCCATAAATGAAAATAATAAAGCGGAAGTGAAGTCGTAGTGTTTAAATTATCTCGCATTGGTAAGTGGGGTAGCTTTGTCTAACCCAATCAGGTGGAATAGGTTGTACGTTTTCATAATATCCGTTTTTTATTTTTATACACAAAGTTGGTTGTTCAAAGTCTACACTGTTATCAAAAATCAACGCTTCATTGGCCATCTCAACGGCCTCTCGAATAAAGGCTGGGCAGCGCGCAAAGCGTTCTATCACTTTGTGTGTTGGTACGTTATGGCCGCCTTCCTCGACCCGTTGGCAAATGCGGGCCAGGCTTATTTGAGGGCTGTTAACACCGATATGAATGAGTTTAGTATGGAAGCCGGCGGCCTTGGCCGCAGCGATAACGGCGGGCTTACTCGGGTGAGAAAAGGTAGACTCCCAAATAAAACTAGTTTGGTTTTTGATGCACATCTGACGTCGTTCGGCAGCAATTTCAGCGGCATGGTAGGCAGCTTGCATGGATTTATCTTCGAGTTCTAAGTGCTGAATAATATCGGCATTAAGAAAGGGTCTGCTGCCCATAATATGATGCAGCTCATTATAGTAATAGCTGGTTTTTCCTGAGCCATTGGGGCCGGCTAAGGCAATCATTGTTGGCGCTGTATTCATAATAGAACCCGTCGGTTCAGTGCGTTATATATGCCTTGGCGGCAACTTATTGGTTGGCAAGTTTAATAACATAGCATAAGTCACTACTCGGACTGATGAATGACGCGACTTTAATGGCCTTAGTTTATGCAGTCTCTGTTCTTGGCTAGCGGTGGTATAAAATTGCGTAAATGTGATTGTGGCGCATTTCCTGCTAGCTATTTGTTTCAGGAGGCTGAACTTATGTCAAATACAACACTACCACCCGTACAGTGGCCCGCGACTTTTGCTGAACTCAAAGTAGAGGCGAGGGTCCCGGAATCTCTGGCGCAGGACTTGGCGCAAGAATTAAAAATGCCTGCCTATATTGCACAGCATCTGCTAGAGGTCTATCAGCCGTTAGCTCAATATTGTGCGGCGCAGTCGGCGGCCCAAACGCAGCCCTATATTCTAGGGGTTAATGGTGCCCAGGGCACTGGGAAATCGACGGCGGCGAAGGTTGTCGGTACGTTGCTTACCGATGTAAGCAAGCTGCGTGTCTGTACTTTATCAATTGACGATTTGTATTTAGGGCGAGAGGCTAGGCGCGACTTGGCTAATCGATTCCATCCTTTACTGGCGACCCGAGGCGTGCCTGGTACCCACGACCTGGCACTGGCGCTCGGTGTATTTGACGCATTAAAGTCTGCGCAGGCAACCACGGTAACCCATATTCCACGCTTTAATAAGGCGCTGGATGACTGCGAGCCCCAGGAAAATTGGGAGCGGTTTACGGGTAAGCCGGATGTTATTATTTTCGAGGGTTGGTGTGTAGGGGCGACTGCCCAGCCGGACTCGGCGCTCGATCAACCGGTCAATACACTGGAGGAGTCGGAAGACGCGAACGGTTTGTGGCGGCGCTATGTCAATGACTGTCTAGGGGACTATCAAGCGTTGTTTGCACAGTTGGATCTACTGGTGATGCTCAAGGCGCCGTCGTTCGATCAGGTACTGGAATGGCGCCAGTTGCAGGAGTCGAAGTTGCGCGACTCGTTAACGCCTGAGCAGCTTGCCAACTCAAAGGTAATGAGTAATAGCGAGGTGGCTCGCTTTATTGCGCATTACGAGCGTTTAACACGTTGGATGTTTGCCGAAATGCCCGCGCGCAGTAATGTATTACTGAGTTTGGATAAAAATCATCAAATTGCCACGATACAGTGCCATACTCCCTAGTGCGTGTATGGCACTAGACAAAAATTAGAAAGACGAGGTTAGCTTTGACTAAATTTGCGGTATTTACCGATCTCGATGGAACCCTGCTAAATCACCACGATTACTCTTACCAAGATGCGTTGCCAGCCATTGCCAATCTTCGGGCGCGCCATATCCCGCTTATTTTAGTGTCCAGTAAAACCCGGGCCGAAATGGCACACCTGTGCCAGGAATTGGATATTCAAGATCCTTATGTGTGTGAAAATGGCAGCGTTATCGTCTTGCCCAAACCGTGGGTGCAACAGTTTAACGTGGATACCTCGACATTGACGGATGCCGGGGAGTATTGGCTGGCATTTCGCGGTGCCGCTCGCGACGAAATTCTCACGATCGTAAAAGCCAATAAGGGCGATTGCCCCTTCGTAGGGTTTGCCGATATGACGGTAGAGGATGTCATCGCTTGCACCGGGCTCAGCCACGAGGCAGCCACCAAAGCCATGCAAAGAGACGCAACCGAACCCTTGCTTTGGCCCCAAGATGGGGCGGGGTCGGAAGAGTTTGCCCGGAAGTTGGGCGTCCACAATTTGCAGCTGCTCAAAGGGGGCCGGTTTTACCACGTTATGGCCAATTGCGACAAAGGAGACTCGGTACGTTATTTGCTGAGTCTTTATCAGTCCTATTATGGGGCAAGTGTGCACAGCATTGCACTGGGAGACAGCCAAAACGATTTAAAAATGTTAAAAGCTGTAGATACAGCGGTGGTTATGCCGCACCCTGATGGCTCATATATGAGTGATAAAGGGTTAATCGGGGAATTGCACGCACCTTACCCGGGCGCTAAAGGTTGGCGTTACGCAGTAGAGCAAGCGTTGCAGCAATAATACTAACGAGGAAGCACCAATGAGTGATTTTTTTCAAAATGGCCGCATCGGCACCCTTCATAATTTAGGCAACCGTCCTGTTGAGGAGTTAGAGGCCGAATTGCTGGAGTGGAGCAAGCAAAAACCTATGTGTTTGGTTTTGCCTTGTTTGTATTCTGAGCTGGAAGGCCCGGCCATGGAAAACATCGTCGATGAACTGGCAAAAGTGCCATTTCTCGATGAAATTATTATTGGTTTAGATCGCGCCGATGAAGAACAATACAAAAAGGCCAAAAAATTCTTTGCCCGATTGCCGCAAAAACACTCTATTCTTTGGAACGATGGCCCGCGATTAAAAGCCGTAGACAAAGTGCTGGACGAAGTGGGTCTGGCGCCGCAGCAACTCGGTAAGGGGCGCAACGTTTGGTATTGCCTAGGTTATGCGCTCGCGAAGGGTAGGGCCCGCGCCGTGGCCTTGCACGATTGTGATATTGTCACCTATAAACGCGATATCGTCGCCAAGCTTTTTTATCCTATCGCTCACCCAACCTTTAACTATATGTTTTGCAAGGGCTACTATTACCGCGCCGCCGGTGGCAAGTTAAATGGCCGTGTTAGTCGTTTGTTGGTGTCGCCACTTGTCCGCTCTTTACAGCAGGTATGCGGTCACAACGATTATCTCGATTTTATTGATAGCTTCCGCTACGCACTGGCCGGCGAATTCTCCATGAGCATGGATGTTGTCAGCTCAATTCGTATCCCCAGTGACTGGGGTTTAGAGATTGGTGTGTTATCCGAGGTTAATCGTCGCTACTCCGACGAACGTGTGTGTCAGGTGGATATCGCCGATGCCTACGACCACAAACATCAAGATCTTTCGGCGGACAACCCCGACGGTGGTTTGTCGAAAATGAGTACAGATATCTCCAAGTCATTCTTCCGCAAGTTGGCTATTCAAGGGACGGTTTTCTCTCCCGAAGTATTCCGTACTCTAAAGGCTAGCTACTATCGTCTGGCATTGGATCTGGTCGATCGCTACCACAATGATGCGGTTATCAATGGCATGACGCTGGATCGCAACAAAGAAGAAGAAACCGTAGAACAATTTACCAAGTGCATTATGCGTGCCGGTGAACAATTTCTAAATGACCCCACCGAGCGGCCGTTTATGGCTAACTGGTCGCGGGTTTTAAGTGCGGTACCTGATGTGTATTCGCGTTTGCTTGACGCCGTGGAAGAAGACACCAAAGAGATCGGTTGATTGTATGGTTAGATGTTGGCGGAAAGCGGATAATATTGTGTAGAACGTAGAACGTAGAACGCAGAACGCAGAACGCAGAACGCAGAACGCAGAACGCAGAACGCAGAACGCAGAACGCAGAACGCAGAACGC